>NZ_LT629758.1:2757857-3064285 GCF_900104725.1 Actinoplanes derwentensis | reverse complement strand
CGCGCGTTCCTCTTCACCGGCCAGGGCTCCCAACGTCCGGCCATGGGCGCCCAGCTGGCCGCCGAGTTCCCGGTGTTCGCCGCCGCCCTCGCCACCGTGAGCGCCGCAGTCGACCCGCACCTGGAACGGCCACTGACCACGATCCTCGCCGATTCGGAGCTGATCCACCGCACCGAATACGCCCAGCCCGCCATCTTCGCCGTCGAGGTGGCCTCGTTCGCGTTGTTGCGTTCCTGGGGTGTCACGCCGGATGTGCTGGTCGGTCATTCGATCGGTGAGATCGCCGCCGCACATGTCTCCGGGGTGTTGTCGCTGGAGGATGCGGCAATCCTGGTCACGGCTCGTGGCCGCTTGATGCAGGCGTTGCCGGCCGGCGGTGCGATGGTGGCGGTGCAGGCATCCGAAGCGGAGGTCCGGGCGGCGTTTCCGGATGTGGACATCGCGGCGGTCAACGGTCCCCGTTCAGTAGTGGTGTCCGGTGCTGATATTCCGGAAATGTCTGGCTGGAAGGCGACGAGGCTGCGAACCAGTCACGCCTTCCATTCCCGGTTGATGGAGCCGATGGTCGCGGAGTTCCGCGGTCTGCTGGGTTCGTTGACGTTCCATGAGCCGAAGATCCCGATCGTCTCCACGGTGACCGGCCGCTCGGTCGGCGCCGGGGAATGGACCGACCCCGGCTACTGGGCGCGGCACGTCACGTCCACCGTCCGGTTCGCCGACGCGGTAGCAGAGCTGGACGGCGTCTCCCGGTTCGTCGAACTGGGCCCCGACGCGGTGCTGTCCGGCCTGGTGGGAAACGCGGTGCCGATGCTGCGCCGCGACCACGACGAGGTCACCACCGCCCTGACCGTGCTGGCCGCCGCCGCCACCCAGGGCGCCCCGATCGACTGGGACGCGGTACTCCCCGGTGCCGGCCGGGCCGAGCTGCCCACCTACGCCTTCCACCGTCGTCGCTTCTGGTTGGACGCCATGCCCACGACCACACCCGTCACCGACTCCTGGCGCTACCGCATCGCCTGGCACCAGGTCCCCGATCCGGCCCCTGCGATCCTCACCGGAACCTGGCTGCTCCTGGGCGACGACGCCTCCCTGGCCGAGGCCCTGACAACCGCCGGAGCCACCGTCACCCCGACCGCGGCGCACGGGACCGGTAACGGCGCGCGAGCCGTCCAGCGTGGTGAGTTCGGGTTCGAATCGAACCCGAACTCACCACACGCTGGGGACCGCGAGCCGGAGAGCGCCGGGACGGCATCGGAACCGGCCGGAGTCGTCGCGGTCGTCGCGACGGCGGCGGAGGCGCTCGACGTGCTGCGACGGGGACTCGCCGGGCCGCACTGGTTCGTCACCCGGCGTGGTGTCGCGACCGGCTCCACCGACCCGGCGGCTCTGCTCGACCCGGCCGGGGCCTGGGGGCTGGCCCGGGTCGCCGCCCTGGAACAGCCCGGCCGGTGGGGTGGCCTGATCGACGTGCCGGACAGCCCGGACGACACCACCCTGGGCCGACTCGTGTCGGTGCTGGGTGGGCACCTCGCCGCCGAGGACCAGATCGCGTTGCGTGACCACGGGGTGTTCGTGCGCCGGCTCGTCCCGGCACCGCTGCCCGACGGCGCCCGCCCCTGGCGGCCCGGGAACACCCTGCTCATCACCGGTGGTACCGGTGGACTCGGCGCCGAGGTGGCCCGCTGGGCGGCGGGGCGTGGAGTAGGCCGCCTGATCCTGGTCTCTCGCCGTGGCCTGACCGCGCCCGGAGCCGGCGACCTGCTCGCCGAACTGCCCCGAGCCGAGATCCACGCCTGCGATCTCGCCGACCGGGCCGCCGTCGCCGCGCTGCTCGACACCGTGGGACCGGTGGACGCCGTGGTGCACGCCGCCGGGATCAGCGAGGACGTGCCACTCGACACCGAGGACGCCGACCACCTGCGTACGGTCGCCGTGGGCAAGGTGGACGGCTCGGTGCACCTGGACGCGCTGCTGCCGGACGCGCACCTGGTGGTGTTCTCCTCGATCGCGGGAGTCTGGGGCGGGGCCGGGCAGGCGGCGTACGCGGCGGCCAACGCCTCCCTCGACGCGCTCGTCGCCCGCCGCCGGGCCGCGAGCCGCCCGGCCACCGCGGTCGCCTGGGGACCGTGGGCGGACACCGGGATGGCCGCCGACGACCGGATCGCCGCAGCGCTGCGCCAGCGAGGACTCACCCCGATGGCGCCCGCCCGTGCCCTGGACGCGCTCGCCGCCGCCGTCGGAGCCGGAGACGCCCTGGTCACCGTGGCCGACGTGGACTGGGAACGGTTCGTCCCGGCGTTCTCGGCGACCCGCTCCCGGCCTCTGGTGGCGGACCTGTTCCCAGCCCTGGAGGCCGAGCGCCCGAGGGAACGAGACGAGAACGGCGCCCGGGACGGCGGTTCCGAGCTGGCCGGGCGGCTGGCCTCCGCCGACTCGGCCGAACAGGAACGGATCCTGCTGCGGCTGGTCCGGGACGAGGTCGCGGCGGTGCTCGGGCACTCGTCCGGCAACGCGGTGGCACCGGCCCGGGCGTTCACCGAACTCGGTTTCGACTCGCTGACCGCCGTGCAACTGCGTGACCGGCTGATCGCGGCGACCGGGCTGCCGCTGGAACCCGCTCTCGTCTTCGACTACCCCAACACCGAGTCGCTCGCCGCCCACCTGCGGGAGCACCTCGCCCCGCCGAACGACCTGACCGACACCGAGATCCGTGCCGCCCTGGCCGCCATCCCGGTTGCCCGTCTGCGGGAGTCCGGCCTGCTGTCCGGGCTGCTGCGGCTCGCTCCCACGGCCGCGCCGGAGGCCGGGGCCCCGCCGGTCACCGGTCCGGTGCAGGACGCCGGGAACCTCGACGCCATGGACGTCGACGACCTGGTCAAACTCGCCCTCGACCTCTGATTCCTCGCGTGGCGACCCGAGGCGCGGATCGCACCTCGCCGGTGACCACACTGCCCACGAGCGGAGACCCACCATGACCCAGCCGGACGACAAGCTCGTCGAGGCCCTGCGCACCTCGCTGAAGGAGACCGACCGGCTGCGCCGCGAACAGCGGGAGGCCACCGAACGGGCCGCCGAACCGATCGCGATCGTCGCCATGGCCTGCCGCTATCCGGGCGGGGTACGCAGCCCCGAGGCCCTGTGGCGGCTGGTCGCCGACGGCCGGGACGCGGTCGGGGAGTTCCCTGCCGACCGGGGCTGGGACCTGACCGGACTGTTCAGCGACGATCCGGGGGCCGCTGGTACGTCGTACGCCCGGGCCGGTGGTTTCCTGCATGACGCCGGTGACTTCGACGCGTCCCTGTTCGGCATCAGCCCCCGGGAGGCGCGGGCGATGGATCCGCAGCAGCGGCTGCTGCTGGAGTGCGCGTGGGAGGCGTACGAGCGGGCCGGCCTGGACCCGCTGGGCCGGCGCGGCGACCGGACCGGAGTGTTCACCGGTAGTAACGACCAGGACTATCTCGGCCTGCTCGGCGACCACCCCGGCGAGCTGGAGGGCCATCTCGGCACCGGGAACGCCGCGAGTGTGCTGTCCGGCCGGATCGCCTACACGTTCGGGCTCGAAGGCCCGGCGGTCACCGTCGACACCGCCTGTTCGTCGTCGCTGATCGCCCTGCACCTGGCCGCCCGGGCGCTGCGCGACGGCGAATGTGATCAGGCGCTCGTCGCCGGAGTCCTGGTGATGTCCACGCCGGGCACCTTCCTGGAGTTCTCCCGCCAGCGTGGCCTGGCCGCCGACGGTCGCTGCAAGTCGTTCGCGGCCGGCGCCGACGGCACCGGCTGGGGCGAGGGCGCCGGGGTGCTGCTGGTCGAACGGCTCTCCTCGGCCCGTGCCGCCGGGCGCCCGGTCCTCGGGCTGATCCGCGGTACCGCGGTCAACTCCGACGGTGCGTCCAACGGCTTGACCGCCCCGAACGGTCCCGCCCAGCGCCGGGTGATCCGGGCGGCCCTGGCGAACGCCGGCCTGACCCCGGCCGATGTGGACGCGGTCGAGGCGCACGGCACCGGCACCGTCCTCGGTGATCCGATCGAGGCGCAGGCGCTGCTGGCGACGTACGGCCGGGACCGGTCCGGGGAGCCGCTCTGGCTCGGGTCGCTCAAGTCGAACATCGGCCACACCCAGGCCGCCGCCGGTGTCGGCGGCATCATCAAGATGGTCGAGGCGATGCGCCACGGCCTGCTCCCGGTCACGCTGCACGTCGACGAGCCGACCCCGAAGGTCGACTGGTCCGCCGGTGCGGTGGAGTTGCTGACCGCAGCGCGGCCCTGGCCGTCGGCCGGGCGCCCGCGCCGTTCGGCGGTGTCGTCGTTCGGGATGAGCGGCACGAACGCCCACGTGATCCTGGAACAGGGCGACCCGGACCCCGAGCCCGCCGACCCGCCGGTCGAGCCCGCCGCGCCGGAGAACGAGAGCCCCGGGCCCGCCGTGCCGGAGACCGAGGCGACCGGGACCGCCGGGCCCGGCCCGGTACCGCTGTTGATCTCCGGCTCCGGGGTCGCCGCCCTGCGCGCCCAGGCTGTCGCGGTGCACGGCCACCTGGCGGCGGGCGCGTCCCCGGCACCGACGGGTGCCACCCTGCTCCGGCGATCCGCCCTCGGTGACCGGGCGGTCGCCTGGGACGCCGCCAGCCTCGCCGAGATCGCGGCCGGACGAGCCGGGGGCAGTGCCTTCGAGACGTCCGACGTCGTGTTCGTCTATCCGGGACAGGGTGGCCAATGGCTGCGGATGACCCTCGGCCTGCTGGACAGCCCGGCGTTCGCCGGCCGGCTGCGCGAATGTGACGCGGCCCTGCGCCCGCACGTCGGTTTCTCGGTCGAGGAGACGCTGCGTTCCGGCGACGACTGGCTGACCCGGGTGGAGATCGTCCAGCCGGTGCTGTGGGCGGTCGGTGTCGCCCTGACCGCCTGGTGGGAGTCGTACGGGGTGGTACCGGCCGCCGTGGTCGGCCACTCCCAGGGCGAGGTGGTCGCCGCGGTGGTGTCCGGCGCCCTGTCGGTGCGGGACGGTGCCCGCGTGGTCGCCGCCCGGTCCCGGGTGCTGCCCGGCCTGACCGGCGACGGCGGCATGCTGTCGGTTAACGCGCCGGCCGCCGACGTGCGGAGCTGGCTTCCGGAGGACCTGGTCATCGCCGCGGTCAACAGTCCGCAGCAGGTCGTCGTGGCCGGCCCTCGCGCCCGCCTGGAAGCTCTGGTCCCCCAGGCCGAGAGCCGGGGTGTCCGGGCCCGTCTGGTCGAGGTCCGCTACGCCTCACATTCGCCGCAGGTCGAACAGGCCCGCGACGCGATCCTGGCCGCCGTGTCCGGTGTCCACGGCGTGATCCCGCGGATCCCGTGGTTCTCCACGGTCACCGGCGAACAGGTCACCACCGCGCTCCCGGCCGACTACTGGTGGACCAACCTGCGGGAACAGGTCCGGTTCGCCCCGGTGATCCAGCGGCTGGCCGCCGACGGTCACCAGCTGTTCGCCGAGGTCTCCGGCCACCCGGTGCTGACCGTCGCGCTGGAACAGTGCGCCCCGGACGCCGGTGTCTGGGGAACCCTGCGCCGCGGCGAGGACGACACCACCGCCCGGATCCGGGCGCTCGGCGAAGCCTGGACCCGGGGCGTACGGGTGGACTGGACACCGTGGTTCGCCGGTGTCCAGTGGCGGCCGGGCCTGCCCACCTATCCGTTCCAGCGCCGCCGGCACTGGCTGACCGCCGAGGAACAGCGCCGTGACCAGGGCGGCGACCCGGAGTTCTGGTCCGCTGTCGAAGCCGGCCCGGAATCCCTCGCCGGCGAACTGGGCCTGGCCACCGAGGTCGTCGAGGCGGTGCACGACCGGCTGGCGTCGTGGCGGGAACGCCGGGGCCGGGAGAGCACCATCGACGGCTGGCGTTACGCGGTCGGCTGGACCGGCCGGCCGGTTCCGCCGGCGGCCCGGCCGGGTGGCCGCTGGCTACTGGTTCTGCCGGCCGGTACCGAGGTTCCGGAGTTGACCGGGTTGCCCGGTGACGTGGTGACCGTGGACGCGGCCGCCGACCGGACCGTTCTCGCCGGAGCATTGCCCGCGGGCCCGTACGACGGGGTGGTCTCGCTCCTCGCCTTCGACGAACGCCCGGTGCCGGACCGTCCGCTGGTGTCCCGTGCGCTGGCCGGCACGCTGACCCTGTTCCAGGCGCTCGGCGACGCCGGGATCGAAGCGCCCGTGCACGTCCTGACCAGCGGCGCCGTCGGTGCCGATGGGGCGCCGCGCAGTCTGGCCCAGGCCGAGGTGTGGGGGCTGGCCCGGATCGCCGCCGTGGAGCTGCCGGGCCGCTGGGGCGGCCTGCTCGACCTGCCCGAGACCGTGGACGACCGGGCCCGCGAGATCATCACGACCGTGCTGTCCGGGGCGGTGTTCCCGGAGGACCAGCTGGCGATCCGCGACGGTGGCCTGCTGGTCCGCCGGGTCACTCCCGCACCGGCGCGCCGCCGCGACCCGGCCTGGCGTCCGCGCGGCACCGTTCTGATCACCGGCGGCACCGGCGCGCTCGGCTCCCGGGTCGCCCGCTGGGCCGCCGGGAACGGCGCGGACCGGCTCGTGCTGACCAGCCGTCGCGGCCCCGCCGCTCCCGGCGCCACCGAGTTGCGCGACGAACTCGCCACCGACGGCACGGTCGTGGAGATCGCCGCGTATGACCTGACCGACCGGCATGCCGTCGCGGCGTTGCTGGCCGAGTACGGCCCGGTCGACGCGGTGATCCACGCGGCCGGGACCGGTGCCAACGTGCCGTTCGGCGAGACCGGCCCGGAACTACTGGAACAACTGCTCGCCGGCAAGGTAGCCGGGGCACTGCACCTGGACGAACTGGTCGGCGACGTGGACGCGTTCGTCGTGTTCTCCTCGCTGTCCGGAGTGTGGGGAAGCTATTCGCACGCCGCCTACGCCGCCGCCAACGCCGCCCTCGACGCCCTCGCCGAACAGCGCCGCGCCAGGGGCGCCCGGATGACCGCGATCGCCTGGGGCACCTGGGCCGAGGCCGGCATGGCGTCCGCCGAAGTCGGTGCGGACCTGCGCCGCCGTGGGGTGATCGCGATGCCGCCGGCCCTGGCGATCGAGGCGCTCAGCCGGGCGGTGGCCGAGGACGACACCACGATCTGTGTCATCGACGTCGACTGGCCACGGTTCACCGAACTGTTCACCGCGATCCGGCCGCGTCCGCTGATCGGCGACATTCCGGCCGTACGGCAGGCGATCGACGGGGTGGACGAACCCGCCGCCGCAGGGACCGGCCTGGCCACCCGCCTCGCCGGCCTCCCGGCAGCCGAGCAGCAGCGGGTCGTCCTGGAGTTCGTCCGGTCCAGCGCGGCAGCCGTGCTCGGGCACACCGGCGGTGCCGAGATCGCGCCCCGCCGCCCGTTCCGGGACCTCGGTTTCGACTCGCTGACCGCCGTCGACCTGCGTAACCGGCTGCGCGCCGAGACCGGGCTCGCCCTGCCGGCCACCGTCGTCTTCGACCACCCGAACGCCGCCGCCCTGGCCGCGCACCTGCTAGCCCGCGTCGCCGGAACACCCGCACCCGCCGGACCGGTCACCGGCGCGGCGACCGTGGCGATGCTTGACGAACCGATCGCCATCACCGCGATGAGCTGCCGTTTCCCCGGTGACGTGCGATCGCCGGAGGACCTCTGGCGGCTGGTCAGCGACGGTGTCGACGCGATGTCGCCGTTCCCCACCGACCGCGGCTGGTACCTCGGCGACCTGGTCAACCCGGACAGTTCGGTGCGGGGCACCACCTACACCAGCGAGGGCGGTTTCGTCACCGACGTGGCCGGCTTCGACGCCCGCCTGTTCGGCATCACCCCGCGCGAGGCCGTCGCCATGGACCCGCAGCAGCGGCTGCTGCTCGAATGCTCCTGGGAGGCGCTGGAACGCGCCGGACTCGACCCGCTCGGCCTGCGCGGCAGCCGCACCGGCATGTTCGCCGGCACCAACGGCTCCGACTACCTGTGGTCGATGGGCGTCTTCCCCAGTGCACTGGAGGGCCACCTCGGCACCGGCAACGCGGCGAGTGTGATCTCCGGCCGGGTCTCCTACGTGTTCGGCCTGGAAGGCCCGGCGATGACCGTCGACACCGGCTGCTCCTCGTCGCTGGTCGCCCTGCACCTGGCCGCGCAGGCGCTGCGCCAGGGCGAATGCGACCTGGCCCTGGTCGGTGGCGTCACGATCATGTCGACGCCCGGGCCGTTCGTCGAGTTCAGCCGCAAAGGCGGGCTCGCCGCAGACGGCCGGTGCAAGTCGTTCGCGGGCGCGGCCGACGGCACCGGCTGGGGCGAGGGCGTCGGCGTCCTCGTGGTCGAGCGGCTCTCCGACGCGCAGCGCAAGGGCCACCCCGTTCTTGCGGTGGTACGCGGGAGCGCGGTCAACCAGGACGGCGCCTCGAACGGGCTGACCGCCCCGAGCGGCCCCGCGCAGCAGGCGGTCATCCGGCAGGCCCTGGCCAACGCCCGCCTCGAACCGGCCGACATCGACGCGGTCGAGGCGCACGGCACCGGCACCACCCTCGGCGACCCGATCGAGGCGAACGCACTGCTGGCCACCTACGGCACCGGCCGTACCGGGGAACCGCTCTGGCTCGGCTCGGTCAAGTCGAACATCGGCCACACCCAGGCCGCCGCGGGCATGGCCGGCCTGATCAAGACGGTGTTCGCCCTCCGGCACGGCGTGCTGCCGCGGACCCTGCACGTCGACGAGCCGTCCCCGCACGTGGAGTGGGAACGGGGCGGGGTCGAACTGCTGACCGAGGCCCGGCCGTGGCCGTCGACCGGCCGCCCGCGCCGGGCCGGGGTCTCCGCGTTCGGGGTCAGTGGCACCAACTCGCACGTGATCGTCGAACAGTTCATCGAGCCGCCGGTCGACGCGGTGACCGGACCCGGGCTCGTGCCGCTGCTGCTCGCCGCCGCCGACCCGGCCGGTCTGCGGGCCCAGGCCGCGGTGATGCACGACTTCCTCAGCGGCGGAGCCGTCCCACGCGACCTGGCCGTCACCCTCGCCGGGCGGGCCGGGCTGCCGGAACGCGCGGTCGCCTGGGACCTCGACGGCCTCGCGGCGATCGCCGACGGGCAGCCTCCGGTGTCCGGAACCGCACAGGGCACCGACGTGGTGTTCGTCTACCCCGGCCAGGGCGGTCAGTGGCTGCGGATGGCGGCCGGTCTGCTCGACTCGGCGGCGTTCACCGACCGGTTGCGCGAGTGTGATGCCGCGCTGGCGCCGCTGGTGGGCTACTCGGTGGAGGCGGTTCTGCGCGGTACCGAGGACTGGCTGGCGCGGGTCGAGATCGTGCAGCCGGTGTTGTGGGCCGTCGCAGTGGCGCTGACGGCGTGGTGGGAGTCGTTCGGCGTACGCCCGGCGGCGGTCGTCGGTCATTCGCAGGGTGAGGTGGCCGCCGCGGTGGTGGCCGGTGCCCTGTCGGTTGCGGACGGTGCCCGGGTGGTGGCGGCTCGATCGCGGGCTCTGGTGGATCTGGACGGGACCGGGCGGATGGCGTCGGTCGGGGCGCCCGCCGAGGCAGTGCAGGCCCATCTGGCCGATCCGCGCTGGTCCGCCCTGGTGATCGCCGCGGTGAACTCGCCGGCGCAGGTCGTCGTGGCGGGGGAGAGCGACGCCGTCGAGGCGTTCGTGCCCTGGCTGGAAGGCGAAGGTGTGCGGGCGCGGCTGGTCGAGGTCGGCTACGCGTCGCACTCGCCGCAGGTCGAACCGGTCCGCGCCGGCATGCTCGCCGCCCTCGGTGACGTGCACGGCACGGTCCCCGAGATCCCCTGGTACTCCACCGTCACCGCCGACCTAGTCACCGAACCGGTCGGCGCCGATTACTGGTGGGCCAACCTGCGCCGGCCGGTACACCTCGCCCCGGTCGTCTCGGCGCTCGCCGCGAGTGGCTTCCGGCTGTTCGCCGAAGTGTCCGGGCATCCGGTGCTGACTCTTCCGCTGGAGCAGACCGCCCCCGGCGCCGGAGTCTGGGGGACGCTGCGCCGCGGTGAGGACGGCCCGGCCGCCCAGATCCGCGCTCTGGCAGGTGCCTGGGTGCACGGTGCCGAGGTCGACTGGAGCCGTTGGCTCACCGGTGGACGGCGGCTGCCGGACGCGCCGACCTACCCGTTCCAGCACCGCCGCTACTGGCTGTCACCATCGGATGCCGGGGACACCGCGGCCGGTGCCGTCGCGGTGACCGGTGCCCAGGTCACCGGGGCGCTGCTGAACGAGGCGCTCGCCGATCCCGGCGTCACCCTGCGGGACCGGCTCGCCGCCGTCGATTCCGACCAGGCCGACGAGGAACTGGTCGAACTGCTGCGGGGCCACGTGGCGGCGGTGCTCGGCTTCCCGGGGACCGAACCGATCGCCCCGGACCGGGCCTTCCGTGACATCGGCTTCGACTCGGTCACCGCCGTCGAACTGCGCAACCGGGTCAACGCGTCGACCGGTCTGCGCTGCCCGGCGACACTCGTCTTCGACCACCCCACCCCGGCGGCGCTGGCGACGTACCTGCGGATCCAGCTGGTGCCCGGTAGTACCCGCTCGGTTCTCGACGACGCTGACGAACTGCACCGGCGGATCACCACTGCCGTACCCGACGCGATCACCGGCACCAAACTGCGGATCAAGCTCCGGGCGCTGCTGTCCGCCCTGGACAACGGCGGCGTCACCCCGGCCGCGGCGCCTCCGGAACCGGCCGGGGACTCCGACGACGAGCTGCTGAGATTCATCGACGCGCAGCTCGGCCGGGGCTGACCAGCTAGGGGAGCGCTAGGGGTGCCGGGGGTGCTCCCGGCGCTCCTAGCCTCAGCGTCGAGCCGCCGTCCAGGCGTGCGCTCGGTGATCCGCAGAGGTGGAGCGAATGGCGACTGAGGAAACCCTCCGCGACTACCTCAAGTGGGTGACGGCGGACCTGACCCAGACTCGTCAGCGCCTCGCCGAGATCGAATCCGCGGACCAGGAACCGATCGCCGTCGTGGCGATGGGCTGCCGTTTCCCCGGTGACGTCAACTCCCCGGAAGATCTGTGGCGGCTGGTCACCGAGGAACGCGACGCGATCACCGGTTTCCCCGCCGACCGGGGCTGGGACACCTGGTTCGAACCCGGCTCGGACGCCATGGGTTCCGGCACCGGCGGCTTCCTGCACGACGCCGGCGACTTCGACCCGGCCTTCTTCGGCATCAGCCCCCGCGAGGCCCTCGCCATGGACCCCCAGCAGCGGGTCCTGCTCGAAGTGGCCTGGGAGACGCTGGAACGGTCCGGCATCGACCCGGCGACCCTGCGCGGCACCCCGGCCGGTGTCTTCGTCGGCGGCAGCTACATGGGCTACGGCTCGTACGTCGAGAACCTGCCCGACGGCGTCGTCGGCCACCTGCTCACCGGCACCGCCCCCGCCGTCCTGTCCGGCCGCCTCGCCTACACGTTCGGCCTGGAAGGGCCCGCGGTCACCATCGACACCGCCTGTTCCTCGTCGCTGGTCGCCCTGCACATCGCCGCCCGCGCCCTGCGCAACCGGGAATGCACGATCGCCCTGGCCGGTGGCGTGGCGGTGATGTCGACCCCGGACTCGTTCGGCGAGTTCACCAAACAGGGCGGCCTGGCCGGCGACGGCCGCTGCAAGTCGTTCGCCGCCGCCGCCGACGGCACCGGCTGGTCCGAAGGCGTCGGCCTGCTCCTGGTCGAACGGCTCTCCGACGCCCAGCGCCTCGGTCACCCGATCCTCGCGGTGATCCGGGGCAGCGCCGTCAACTCCGACGGCGCCTCCAACGGCCTCACCGCCCCCAACGGCAACTCCCAGCAGCGGGTCATCCTGCAGGCGCTCGCCGCCGGTGGCCTTTCGCCCGCGGACGTGGACGCGGTCGAGGCACACGGCACCGGCACCCGCCTCGGCGACCCGATCGAAGCGCAGGCTCTGCTGGCGACCTACGGCCAGGACCGGGCCGGCGCCCCGCTGCTGCTCGGCTCGCTCAAATCCAACATGGGGCACGCCCAGGCCGCGGCCGGTGTCGCCGGTGTCATCAAGACCATTCAGGCGCTGCGGTACGGCCACCTGCCCGCGACCCTGCACGTGGACGAGCCGACACCCCAGGTCGACTGGGCCTCCGGGGCGGTGGAACTGCTGACCACGGCCCGTGAGTGGCCCGCCGTGGACCGGCCCCGCAGGGCGGCGGTGTCCTCGTTCGGTATCAGCGGCACCAACGCCCACCTGATCCTGGAGCAGGCCCCCGCCGTGCCCCCGGTGGCGGCCGTCGCACCAGCTCCCGCGGTCGTGCCGCTGGTGGTCACCGCGCGCTCCGCCGGCTCCCTCGACACCCTCCTGCACCGGATCCGTACTGTCGACGCCGACCTGCTCGACGTGGGCCTCACCCTCGCCGGCCGCCCGAGGAACGAGCACCGGGCAGTGCTGCTCGGCGACACGGTCGTGCGGGGCACGGTGTCCGATCAGGGCCGCCTCGCCGTCGTCTTCACCGGCCAGGGTTCGCAGCGCCTCGACATGGGCCGGGGTCTGTCCGAGGCGTTCCCGGTCTATCGGGCGGCCTATGACGAGGTCACCGCCTTGCTGGACCTGTCCGGCGATGTGGATGACACGGGTTTTGCGCAGCCGGCGATCTTCGCCTTGGAGGTGGCGCTGCTGGCGTTGGTCCGGTCGTGGGGTGTCGTGCCGGACGTGGTGGCGGGTCATTCGATCGGTGAGATCGCGGCGGCCTATGCGGCCGGGGTGTTCTCGCTGGAGGACGCGGCGATGCTGGTGTCCGCTCGTGCCCGTCTGATGCAGGCGTTGCCCGCTGGCGGAGCGATGGTCGCGGTGCAGGCGTCCGAGGCCGAGGTGCGGGCGGCGTTCCCGGACCTCGACATCGCCGCCGTGAACGGGCCCCGGGCGGTGGTCGTCTCCGGTCTGGATGTTCCGGAGATGCCGCAGTGGAAGACCACCCGGCTACGGACCAGCCACGCGTTCCATTCGCGGCTGATGGACCCGATGCTGGCGGACTTCCGGGCCGCCGTCGCCGGCATCACCTTCCAGCAGCCGCGCCTGGCCTACGTGTCGACGGTCGACGCGTGGGGGGAGTGGACCGACCCGGAGTACTGGGTACGCCAGGTCCGCGAGCCGGTGAGGTTCGCCGAAGCCGTGGACGCCCTGGAAGCCGACCTGGTCCTCGAACTCGGGCCGGACACCGTGCTGACCGCGATGGTCGCCGACCCGGAGACCGTCGCCGTGGCGGCCCTGCGCCGCGACCGTGACGAGCCCACCACCCTGCTCACCGCGATCGCCGAACTGTTCGTGCACGGCCACGACATCCAATGGCCGGCCCTGTTCGACGGCACCGGCGCCCGCCCCACCGACCTCCCGTCCTACCCCTTCGACCACCAGCGGTACTGGCTGCGCCCGGCCCCTGCCACCTCCGCCGCCGGAGACCCGGCCTCCACGGCTTTCGGCTCCACCGGCCTCTGGACCGCCATCGACGCCGCCGACCTCAGCGCGGTGGCCCGCGAACTGCACATCGACGCCGCATCCCACCAGACCACCTTGACCACACTGGTCCCCGCCCTGGCCCAGTGGCACCGCCGCGAACAGCACCGGGACCAGCTCACCACCTGGCGCTACACCGAAACCTGGAAGCCCGTCCCGGACCCCGCCCTCCGCCCGCTCTCCGGCACGTGGGTCCTGATCACCGAACCCCCGGCCGACGCCAGGACGCCCCCGCTCACCGATGCCGCCGACGTCGTGGCCTTGCTCACCGGAGCCGGTGCGGACGTGATCGTCGTTCCCGTCGCGAGCCGGAACGAACTCGCCGCCCCGCTGCGCGGCAGCTCTGGAGTGATCCTGCTCCCGCAGAGTTCCGACGCCCTGTCCGCGGCCCTCGCGGTCGCCCAGGCCGTCGAGGACGCCGCCGCCGGTCCGCTCTGGATCATCACCCACGGCGCGGTCGCCGCCGGACCCGCCGACCCGGGCGGCGACGTCGGCCAGGCCCAGGTCTGGGGCCTCGGCCGGGTGGTGGGCCTGGAATACCCGGACCGCTGGGGCGGCCTGCTCGACCTGCCGGCCCCGCTCTGCTCAAGCCTGATCAACGGTGATCCGCGCGTCGCCGACCGGCTCGTCGCGGTGCTCGCCGGCGGCCTCGACGCCGAGGACCAGATCGCGATCCGGCCCAGCGGCCTGCTGGTCCGTCGCCTCACGCAAGCTTCGACCGGCACCGGCACCGGCACCGGCACCGGCACCGGCACCGGCTGGCAGCCGCGCGGGACCGTGCTGATCACCGGGGGGACCGGCGCGCTCGGTGGCCATGTCGCCCGCTGGGCCGCGAGCAACGGCGCCGCCCACCTGATCCTCGCCAGCCGCCGCGGGCCGGACGCGCCGGGGGCCACCGACTTCGCCGCCGAACTGCGCGCGGCCGGTTCCCGGGTGACGGTCCTCGCCACCGATCTGGCCGACCGTACCGCGGCCGCCGATCTGCTCGCCCTGGCCACCGCCGACACCGAGGCGCCGCTGACCGCGGTGGTGCACGCCGCCGGTATCGCGCACAGCGCCGCTCTGACCGACCTCGACGACGCCGCCCTGGACACGGTGCTGGCCGGTAAGACCAGCGGCGCCCTGCACCTGGACGAACTGCTCGGCGACACCCCGCTCGACGCCTTCGTGCTGTTCTCCTCGATCGCCGCCACCTGGGGCAGTGGCTGGGGCGCCGCCTACTCGGCCGCGAACGCCGGACTGGACGCCCTGGCCCAGCGCCGGCGCGCCCGGGGACTCGCCGGCACCTCGATCGCCTGGGGGCCGTGGGCCGACGCCGGCATGGCCACCGACGAACAGACCAGCGCCGCCCTGAGCCGACGCGGCCTGACCGCCCTGGCTCCCGAACCGGCGATGGAGGCACTGCGGCAGGCGGCCGGAAGCGGCAGCCCGCTGCTGACCGTCGCCGACGTCGACTGGCCGGTGTTCACCGCGACGTTCGCCGCGGCCCGCCGCCGTCCGCTGCTGGAGGACCTGCCCGAGGTCGCCGCCCTGGCCGCACCCGCCGCGCCGGTGGCCGACACCGGCTGGCGTGCCCGGCTCGCCGGACTGCCCCCGGCCCGCCGCGAATCCGAACTGGTCGACCTGGTCCGCGCACACGCGGCCCGGGTCCTGGGCTATCCGTCCGCCGACGCGATCGCGGTCAAACGCCCGTTCCGGGAACTGGGTTTCGACTCGCTCACCGCTGTCGAACTGCGCAACGCACTGGTCACCGAGACGGGACTGCGCCTGCCGCCGACGCTGGCGTTCGACCATCCGACGCCGGCCGACCTCGCCCGATACCTGCTGACCGAGGTCGCCGGTGGCGAGGCCGCCGTGCCGGTGACGCCGGTGGTTGCGGTGGCGGCCGACGACGACCCGATCGTGCTCACCGCGATGGCCTGCCGGTTCCCCGGTGGTGTCAGCACCCCCGACGAACTGTGGGACCTGGTCGCCGCCGAGGTCGACGCGATCGGCACGTTCCCGGCCGACCGCGGCTGGGACATCGCCGCCCTGCACGACCCGGACGGCCTGCGCTCCGGCACCTCGTCCACCGTGCACGGCGGGTTCCTCACCGGCGCCGACCGCTTCGACCCCGGCCTGTTCGGCATCAGCCCCCGCGAGGCGCTGGCCATGGACCCGCAGCAGCGGCTCCTGCTGGAGACCGCGTGGGAGGCCCTGGAACGAGCCGGCCTCGACCCGCTCTCGCTGCGCGGCCGTCAGGTCGGCGTTTTCGTCGGCGCCACCCACCAGGCCTACGTGTCGCTGCTGGAGGAGAGCGCCGAGGACCTCAGCGGCTACCTCGGCATCGGCAGCGCCGGCAGTGTCGCCTCCGGCCGGATCGCCTACACGTTCGGGCTGGAGGGCCCGGCCGTCACCGTCGACACGGCCTGCTCGTCGTCGCTGGTGGCCCTGCACCTGGCCGCCCAGTCGCTGCGCCGCGGCGAATGCGAGGCGGCCCTGGTCGGCGGGGTCACCGTGATGGCGACACCGGGCACCTTCACCGAGTTCTCCAAGCAGCGCGGGCTCGCCGCCGACGGCCGCTGCAAAGCCTTCGCGGCGGCCGCCGACGGCACCGGCTGGGCCGAGGGCGTCGGCATGCTGCTCGCCGAGCGGATGTCCACGGCTCGCGCGGCCGGCCGGCCGGTGCTCGCGGTGGTTCGCGGGTCGGCGATCAACCAGGACGGCGCCTCCAACGGCCTGACCGCCCCCAACGGCCCCGCCCAGCAGCGGGTGATCCGGGCCGCGCTGGCCGACGCCGGTCTCACTCCGGCCGACGTGGACGCGGTGGAGGCCCATGGCACCGGCACCACGCTCGGTGACCCGATCGAGGCACAGGCCCTTCTGACGGCGTACGGCCGCGATCGGGATCGGCCTTTGAAGTTGGGCTCGATCAAGTCGAACATCGGGCACACCCAATCCGCCGCGGGCTCCGCCGGGATCATCAAGATGGTCCTCGCCATGCGGCACGGGCTGCTGCCGCGCACCCTGCACGTGGACGCGCCGACACCCGGCGCCGACTGGACCGCGGGCGCCGTCGAACTGCTGACGACCGCGACACCCTGGCCGGCCGGCGACCGACCGCGCCGAGCGGGTGTCTCCGCTTTCGGGGTCAGCGGCACCAACGCCCACGTCATCCTGGAGGAACCACCCGCCGAACCCGCCGCCGACCAGCCCCGGCGCCGCCCGGCCTTGTCCCTGGCGCCGCTCGTGCTGTCGGCGGCGACCGCGGACGGGCTGGCCGAGCAGACCGTCCGGCTGCGGGACTGGATCGAGGCCAACCCGGACGCCGGCCTGTTCGACGTGGCCCGCACGACGGCCGGCCGGGCCGCGCTCGCGCACCGCGCCGTCCACCTCGCCGCCAACCGGGCGCAGGCCTTGCGCACCCTCAAACGGGGCGACACCGCCGCCCACGCCGAGACCACCGACGGCCGGCTCGCGCTGATCTTCACCGGTCAGGGCGCGCAGCGCCTGGCGATGGGCGAGCAGCTGTACGCCGCGTTCCCGGTCTTCGCCACCGCCTTCGACGAGGTGTGCGCTCACTTCGACGAGGTCCTGGAACAGCCGTTGCGCCTCGTGGTCTTCGCCGACCCGGACGCCCTGGACCGCACCGAGTACGCCCAGCCCGCCCTGTTCGCCCTGGAAATCGCGCTGCTGGCCCTGCTCCGGCACTGGGGGGTGACCCCCGACGCGGTGGCCGGCCATTCGATCGGTGAGATCGCGGCGGCGTACGCGGCCGGGGTCCTCACCCTCGCCGACGCCGCCACCATGGTGTCCACCCGGGCCCGCCTCATGCAGGCGCTGCCGCCCGGTGGGGTGATGGTGTCGGTGCAGGCGTCCGAGGCCGAGGTCCGGGCGGCGTTCCCGGACCTGGACATCGCCGCGGTCAACGGCCCGCGGTCGGTGGTGGTGTCCGGAGCCGGCATCCCGGCGATGCCCGGCTGGAAGACCACCCGGCTGCGCACCAGCCACGCCTTCCACTCCCGGCTGATGGAACCGATGCTCGCCGAGTTCCGCACCGTCGTCGCCGGTCTCGACCTGTCCGTGCCGCAGCTGTCGGCGGTGTCCACCGTCGACCCGGGCAGCCCACCCCGCTGGGACGACCCCGAGTACTGGGTCGAGCAGATCCGCCGCCCGGTCCGGTTCGCCGACGCCGTCACCGCGCTGACCGCCCAGGGGATAACCCGGTTCCTCGAAGTCGGCCCGGACGGTGTCCTGACCGCGCTGACCGGCACCGTCGCACCGGACGCGATCGCCGTGCCCACCCTGCGCAAGGACCGTGACGAGGTCACCACGCTGCTCACCGCCGCCGCCACGATCTTCACCCGGGGCACCGCGGTGGACTGGACGGCCGTGTTCGACGGCGCCGGCGTCCCCCTGCCCGGCCTGCCCACCTACGCCTTCCAGCGGCAGCGCTACTGGCCGGAACCCGGCACCGGCACCGCCTCCGACCCGGCCGGCCTCGGCCTGACCCCGACCGGCCACCCACTGCTGGCCGTGTCGATTCCGCTGCTGGCCGAGTCCGTTCCGCTCGCCGGTACGGACGGGCCGCCGCCCACCGGCACGGAAGGCACGCTTCTCACCGGCCGGCTGAGCGTGCGCGCCCAGCCGTGGCTCGCCGACCACACCGTTCTCGGCGCCGTCCTGGTGCCCGGCACCGCCCTGCTCGACCTCGCTCTCACCGCCGGCGCGACGGTCGGCGCACCGGCGGTCGACGAACTGGTGCTGGGCCGGCCGCTCGCCCTCGACCCGGTTCTGGGCGCGACCGTTCAGGTCAGCGTGGGCGCGCTGGATTCCAGCGGCCGCCGCCCGGTCGCCGTCCACTCCTGCCCCGGTGATCCGGCCGGGCCCGGCACCCCGTGGACGCTGCACGCCAGCGGCTTCGTGGCCGAGACATCCAGCGCCGCCGAGACGTTCGCATGGCCCCCGGCCGAGGGCATCAAGATCGACACCAGCGGCTTGTACGATCGGCTCGCGGTCGCCGGCTACGACTACGGCCGTATCTTCCGTGGCCTGCGCGAAGTGTGGCGTGCCGGTGACGACCTCTACGTGGAGGCCGCCCTTACCGGCGACCCGGCCGGATTCGCCGTCCACCCCGCCCTGCTCGACGCCATCCTGCACGGCCTCAGCGCCGGTGCCGGTGCTGGTGCTCTCGCCGATGCGGATACCGTCGGTGGTGCGGGTGACCTAGCCGGTGCCGGTGCGGGCGGGGAGACCCGGCTGCCGTTCGCCTTCACCGGGGTCACCGTGCACGCGGACGGCGCCACCCTGCTGCGCGCCCGGCTGCGACTCGACGGCGACAGTGTCCGGGTCGACGCGATCGATGCCGCTGGTGAGCCGGTGGCCACCGTGGACGGCGTGGTCTTCCGGGCCGCGACACCCGAGGACACCGCCGGCCGCTCCCTCTTCACCGTCGAGTGGACGGCCCAGGAGACGGCGCCCACCCCGGAGACGCCGGTCGTGATGTCCCTCGGCGACCCGCTGCCCGTAGCCGGGCGTGTCCTGCTCGTCGACGCGACCGCGTCCGGCCCGGCCCGGGAACGCGCGTCGGCCCTGCTCACGCTGCTGCAGAGCTGGCTGGCCGATCCGTCCTGGGCGGACTCCAGCCTGGCGGTGCGCACCTTCGGCGCGGCCGGACCGGAGATCACCGACCCGGACGGCGCCGCCCTGTGGGGCCTGGTCCGGGTCGCTCAGGCCGAACACCCCGGGCGCCTGCACCTGCTCGACGCCGACACCGACGTGTACCTCCCGCTGCCCGAGGCGATCATCCGCGACGGCGCGGTGTCGGTACCGCGCCTGATCCGGGCGAGAACCGGGAAGGGCGGTGCCCTGTTCCAAGCCGGCGCCGACAAGCCCGGCGCCGACAAGCCCGGCGCCGACAAGCCCGGCGCCGACAAGCCCGGCGCCGACAAGCCCGGCGCCGACAAGCCCGGCGCCGACAAGCCCGGCGCCGACAAGCCCGGCGCCGACAAGCCCGGCGCCGACAAGCCCGGCGCTGAGAACGGCGCCGGCGGCCTGACCCTGGCGGGTGACGGTGTGGTCGTGGTGACCGGGGCGACCGGCACACTCGGCGGCCTGATCGCCCGGCACTTGGTGAAAGCCCACGGCGTCCGGGAGTTGCTGCTGCTCTCCCGCAGCGGTGGATCCCTGACGATCGAGGGCGCGAACGTCCGCGCCCGGTCCTGTGATCTGGCCGATCCGGAGGCGGTGGCCGCGGCCCTGCGCGACGAACCGGTGACGGCGATCGTGCACGCCGCGGGACTCATCGACGACGGGATGCTCACCGACCTGACCCCGCAGCGGCTGGCCACGGTTCTCGGGCCGAAGGTGGACGCGGCCCGTAACCTGATCGCCGCGACCCGGGACCGGCAGTTGACCGCGGTCGTGTTGTTCTCGTCGGCTTCGGGGCTGTTCGGCAACGCGGGACAGGCCAACTACGCCGCCGCCAACGCCTTTCTGGACGCGTACGCCAGCAAGCTCCGCGCCGAAGGCGTGCCTGTCACCGCCCTCGCCTGGGGTCTGTGGGATGCCGGCCTGGGCGCGGCGATGTCCGACAACGATCGCCGCCGGATGACCCGGGCCGGATATGGCGCGCTGGATGCCGAGGCCGGTCTCGCGCTGTTCGACGCGGCGCTGACCACCGGCCACCCGCTGAACGTCCCGATCCGCCTGGACCTGGCCGCCCTGCGCGCCGCCGGAGACGTCCCGCCGTTGCTGCACGGCCTGATCCGGCCCGGTGGTCGGCGCCGCGCCGTCACCACGGCCCCGTCGGCCGCACCCACCTGGCACCTGGCCGGACTGGAGGAGGCCGACCGGCTCCGGGCCGCCCTCGCCACCGTCCGCACCCACACCGCGGCCGTCCTCGGTTACCCGGACCCGGACGCCGTCCCGGCCACCCGCGCCTTCCGCGAACTGGGCTTCGACTCGCTGACCGCGGTCGAACTGCGCAATCGTCTCGCCGCCGAGACGGGCCTGCGCCTGCCCGCCACCCTGATCTTCGACCATCCGAACGCCACCGCCGTCGCCGAACTCCTCGTCACCCGGCTGTCCGGCCCGGCCCCGGCCGCCGCGCCGACGGTCCCGGCCGGGCCCGCCCCGAACACCGGTGATCCGATCGTGATCGTGGGCATGGCCTGCCGATACCCCGGCGGGATCACCTCACCGGACGGACTGTGGGACCTGGTCGCCGCCGGCCGGGACGGCATCGGCCCGTTCCCCACCGACCGCGACTGGGCCGACATCTATCACCCCGATCCCGACCACCCCGGCACCTCGTACGCGCGGGAGGGCGGCTTCCTCTACCGGGCCGCCGACTTCGACCCCGGACTGTTCGGGATCAGCCCCCGCGAGGGCATGGCCATGGACCCGCAGCAGCGGCTGCTGCTCGAATCCTCGTGGGAGGCCCTGGAACACGGCGGCGTCGACCCACTCGGTCTGCGCGGTTCCCGGACCGGGGTCTTCGTCGGCCTGATGTACCACGACTACCTCGGCCGCCTCACCGCCGTACCGGAGGAGGTCGAAGGTTTCCTCGGCACCGGCAACTCCGGCAGCGTCGCGTCCGGCCGCATCTCCTACTCGTTCGGCTTGGAGGGCCCGGCCGTCACCGTCGACACTGCCTGCTCGTCGTCGCTGGTCGCCCTGCATCTGGCGGTGCAGGCGCTGCGGTCCGGGGAATGCGATCTCGCCCTGGCCGGCGGCGTCACCGTGATGGCGACCCCGGACACGTTCACCGGTTTCTCCCGGCAGCGCGGGCTGGCCGCCGACGGCCGCTGCAAGTCGTTCGCGGACGCGGCCGACGGCACCGGCTGGGGCGAGGGCGTCGGCATGCTGCTGGTCGAGCGGCAGTCCGACGCCGAACGGCACGGGCACCGCATCCTCGCGATCGTTCGCGGCACCGCCGTCAACCAGGACGGCGCCTCCAACGGCCTGACCGCCCCGAACGGCCCGTCACAGCAGCGTGTCATCCGGGCGGCGCTCGCCGCCGGCGCGCTGAACCCGCAGGACGTGGACGCCGTCGAGGCCCACGGCACCGGCACCACCCTCGGCGACCCGATCGAAGCACAGGCGCTGCTGGCCACTTATGGTCAGGATCGGTCAGGCAGCCCGCTGTGGCTGGGTTCGATCAAGTCGAACCTCGGTCACACCCAGGCCGCCGCCGGTGTCGCCGGGATCATCAAGATGGTCCAGGCCCTGCGGCACGGCGTCCTGCCGCCCACCCTGCACGTAGACGCGCCCAGTACCAAGGTCGACTGGTCGGCCGGCAACGTCGAACTGCTCACCTGCGCCCAACCGTGGCCGGCGGGCCCCCGAACCCGTCGGGCCGGCGTCTCGTCGTTCGGCATCAGCGGCACCAACGCCCACGTCATCCTCGAAGAGGCGCCCGCGCCCGCGCCGGCGCCCGCCCCATCGGCCCGGCGTGTCGTCCCGCTGGTCGTGTCGGCAAACGATCCCGCCGCACTTCACGAGCAGATCGCGCTGGTACGAGCGGAGCTCAGCGATCCTCCCGCCCAGCCTGCGGCACAGGTCGGGTCCGCAGTGACGGTCGGGTCCCCGGCGCCGGTCGGGCCGGTGGCACCGGCCTGGCCCGGGGTCACGGTCGGGCACGTGGTGGCGGTCGGGCACGCGCTGACCCGGCGTGCGGTCCTTCCGCATCGGGCCGTGCTGCTGAGCGGTGCCGGGTTCGAACCAGTGGCCAGCGGGCGTGCGGCGGATCGCCGGCTCGCGATGGTCTTCACCGGTCAGGGCGCGCAGCGTCTCGGCATGGGCCGGGGTCTCTACGAGGCTTTCCCGGTGTATCGGGCCGCCTATGACGAGGTCACCGCGTTGTTGGATCTGTCCGGAGACATCGACGACACGGGTTGTGCGCAGCCGGCGATCTTCGCTTTGGAGGTGGCGCTGCTATCGCTGCTGCGTTCGTGGGGTGTCGTGCCGGATGTGGTGGTGGGTCATTCGATCGGTGAGATCGCGGCGGCTTACGCGGCTGGGGTCTTGTCGTTGCGGGATGCGGCCACGTTGGTGTCGGCGCGTGCTCGTCTGATGCAGGCGTTGCCGGCCGGTGGGGTGATGGTGTCGGTGCTGGCGTCGGAGGCCGAGGTGCGGTCGGTGTTCCCGGATATCGACATCGCCGCGGTGAACGGCCCCCGGTCGGTGGTGGTTTCCGGTCACGAGTCCGATGTCGCGGGAGTCGTGGCGTCGGAATGGAAGACCACCCGTCTGCGGACGAGTCATGCGTTTCATTCGCGGTTGATGGATCCGATGCTGACCGACTTCGGTGCGGTTGTTTCGACATTGACGTTCCGTGAGCCGCGGCTGTCGTACGTGTCATCTGTTGATTCAACGGGTGATTGGATGGATCCGTCGTATTGGGTGCGTCAGGTCCGCGAGCCGGTCCGCTTCGCCGACGCGGCAACGAGGCTGGGCAACGCCCGGGTCCTGGAAGTAGGCCCGGACACCGTTCTGGCCACCCTGATCCCGGACGCCGTCGCCACGCTCCGCCGCGACCGTGACGAGGTCACCACCCTGCTCACCTCAGCCGCCCAGCTCTTCACCGACGGGCAGCACGTCGACTGGGCCGCCACTTTCGGCCCCGGCCCGGCGCCCGTCCTGGACCTGCCGACCTATCCGTTCCAGCACCAGCGGCTCTGGATCGACCTCGCCGACGATTCGGTACGCGCCGTCGGCACCGACCTGGCCGGTACCGGGTTGCACGACGGTGGACACCCGCTGCTGAGCGCGGCCGTGGCACTCCCGGACAGCGAGGCCCGGCTGTTCACCGGCCACCTGACCGCCGGAAGCCCGTCCTGGCTCGCCGACCACATGGTCCACGGGACCGTGGTGGTCCCGGGCGCCGCACTTCTCGACATCGCCCTGGTCACCGGCGCCGCAGCGGGCACACCGGTAGTGGACGAACTACTGCTCCAGACCCCCCTGACCGTGCCCGACGAGGGGGGAATCGCCCTACGGGTCACGGTCGCGGCACCCGCCGCAGACGGCCGCCGAACCCTGACCGTCTACTCACGCGCCGACGGCACCGAGAAGTGGACCACCCACGCAATCGGCACCCTCTCACCCGGTACCGGCACGTCCTCGTCCATCGAACCGGGCGGGCCCGGGACACCTGCCGACCTCGACGGACTCTATGAAGGCCTCGCCGAGGCCGGACTGAGCTACGGCCCGCTGTTCCAGGCACTCACCTCGGCCAGCCGCGACGGTGACGAGGTGATCGCGGAGGTTCGCCTCGACGGCACGGATCCCGGGGACTTCGGTGTGCACCCGGCGCTGCTCGACGCCGCCCTGCACGCCATCGGAGCCACCGACCTGTTCGGCGCCACCGGTGGGCGGGACGAGACGAACCTGCCGACGGTTCGGCTGCCGTTCGCGGTCACCGGCGCGCGCCTGCACGCCACCGGCGCGGGGGAGTTGCGGGTCCGGCTGATCCGAACCGGCGACAGCACCGTCCGCGTGTCAGCCGTGGACGCCACCGGTTCACCGGTACTCAGCATCGACGAACTGGCCTTCCGCCCGGTCACCGCCGAACAGTTCGGCGCCTCCGCCAAGACCCGCTCGGTGTATGCCGTGGACTGGATCCGCCAGGACCTCACCCCCGGCACCGCCCCGACAGCGATCGTCAAACTCGGCGACCCGCTCCCGGCCCCGTCCGCGATGCTCGGCGAAGTACTCCCGGCCGCCGTGGACCTGCTCGTGGTGGACGCGACCGCCTCCGGCACCGCCTTGGACCGCACCGCTGCCCTGCTCACGGTGCTGCAGCAATGGCTCGCCGATCCCGCCCGCGCCGAGTCGTCCCTGGTGGTGTGGACTTCGGGAGCCGCCGGGCCCACGATCACCGATCCGGACGGCGCCGCCCTGTGGGGCCTGGTCCGCGCGGCCCAGTCGGAACACCCCGGCCGGTTCCACCTGCTCGACGCCGGCGAACCGGCCCACTACCCGGCCCCGGAGGCGGTGGTCCACGACGGCGTGGTCTCGGTGCCGCGCCTGACCCGGGCCGGCACCGACGGAACCGCGAGCTTCGGCGACGGCGTCGTGGTGGTGACCGGCGCGACCGGAACCCTCGGCGGTCTCGTCGCCCGTCATCTCGCGGCCACCCACGGAGTCCGTGACCTGCTGCTGCTGTCCCGCTCCGGCAAGTCGCTCGACATCGACGGCCACGGCACCGAAAGGGTGCGGGTCCGTGCCCTCGCCTGCGACCTCTCCGACCCCGAAGCGGTGGCCGCAGTCCTCCGCGACGAGCCGGTGACCGCGGTCATCCACGCCGCGGGCCTGCTCGACGACGGTGTCCTGACCGACCTGACCGCGGACCGCCTGGAGGCTGTGTTCGGTGCGAAGGTGAACGCGGCCGTGAACCTGGCCGCCGCCACTCGCGGCAAGCCGCTGCAAGCGTTCGTCCTGTTCTCATCGGCCTCGGGCCTGTTCGGCAACGCGGGACAGGCGAACTACGCGGCGGCGAACGCTTTTCTCGACGCGTACGCCATCAAGTTGTGCGCCGAAGGCGTGCCCGCGACCTCGCTCGCCTGGGGTTTGTGGGATGCCGGCATGGGCGCGACCCTCGCCGGGGCCGACCGTCGAAGGATGGCCGTCACCGGGTTCGGGGCGCTCAGTCCCGCCGACGGCCTGGCCGCTTTCGACGCCGCGGTGGCTACCGGCCGCCCGCTGCTGGCCCCGATCGCCCTGAACCTCGCCGCGGTCCGCACCGCGGCGGCCGAGGGCGGCGACGAAGTCCCCGCTCTGCTGCGCAGCCTGGTCACGGTCACCCGCCGGGCGGCCGCCTCGGCACCGGAACCGGACCTGGCCGCCCAGTTGGCGCCGCTGAGCGGGACCGACCGCGAGCGGACCCTGCTGGACCTGGTCCGCACGCGTACCGCCGCGATCCTCGGCTACCCGTCCGCGCGGGACGTCGACCCGGTCCGCGGTTTCCTCGAACTGGGCTTCGACTCGCTGACCGCGGTGGAGTTGCGCAATCGCCTGCACGCCGAGACCGGTCTGCGCCTGCCCGCCACCCTGCTGTTCGATCACCCGTCGCCGACCGCGCTGACCCGCCACCTCGGCGAACTGCTGGCACCTCCGGCTCCGGCCGACCCCGCCGACGTGTTCCTCGCCGAGATCACCGCCCTGGAGACGAGTCTCCGGGCGGCCGCCCTCGACGACGATCACCGGGCGGCAGTGGCTCAGCGGCTGCGAGCCCTGGCCACCTGGGCGACCCCGGAGACGACCCCCGAAGACGACCTCGACTCGGCGACCGCCGACGAGTTGTTCGACCTCCTCGACGAGCTCGGCACTCCGTGACCCGGCCCAGATCCGAAGGCGGTTCCGCCATGTCCTCCGCCAGCTCAACCCCCGGCACTCCCGCCGGAGCCGGCTCACCTACCGCAGCCCGTGCCGCCTCAGCCGGCCTGGCGGCCCCCGGCTCGGCGACTGCCGCGGACGAGAAGTACCTCGCCTACCTGAAACGGGCCACCGCGGACCTCCGCACCGCCCGCCGCCGCGTCGAGGAACTGGAGTACCGGGCCGCCGAGCCACTCGCCATCGTGGCCATGAGCTGCCGCTACCCGGGCGGCGTAGCCGGCCCCGAGGACCTGTGGCGGCTGGTCGCCTCCGGTTCGGACGCGGTCGGCGCGCCGCCCGACGACCGTGGCTGGGACATCGACGGCCTCTACGACCACGAGACCGGCGAACTCGACCGGCAGGCCAGCCTCCAGGGTGGTTTCCTGCGGGACGCGGCCGGGTTCGACCCGGATCTGTTCGGCATCAGCCCTCGCGAGGCCCTGGCCATGGACCCCCAGCAGCGGCTGCTGCTGGAGAGCACGTGGGAGGTTTTCGAGCGGGCCGGGTTCGACCCGACCGCGGTACCGCTGAAACGGACCGGCGTGTTCACCGGCGTCATGTACCACGACTACGGCTCCCGCCCGCTCGACGTCCCCGAGGGTGTCGCCGGCTATCTCGGCAACGGCAACGCGGGCAGTGTCGCGTCGGGCCGGATCTCGTACACGTTCGGCCTCGAAGGCCCCGCCGTCACCGTCGACACGGCCTGCTCGTCGTCGCTGGTGGCCCTGCACCTGGCCGGGCAGGCGCTGCGCAACGGCGAATGCGACCTGGCCCTGGCCGGTGGTGTGACGGTGATGGCCACGCCCGGCACGTTCGTCGAGTTCAGCCGCCAGGGCGGTCTCGCGGGCGACGGCCGGTGCAAGTCGTTCGCGGCGGCCGCCGACGGCACCGGCTGGGGCGAGGGCGTCGGCATGCTGCTGGTGGAGCGGCTGTCCGACGCGCGGCGTCTCGGCCACCCGGTGCTCGCCGTGGTCCGCGGTTCGGCGATCAACCAGGACGGCGCCTCCAGCGGCCTGACCGCCCCGAACGGACCTTCCCAGCAGCGGGTGATCCGGGCGGCCCTGGCGTTGGCCGGCCTGACCGCCGCCGACGTGGACGTGGTGGAGGCGCACGGCACCGGCACCCGGCTGGGTGACCCGATCGAGGCACAGGCGCTGCTGGCCACGTACGGCCGGGAACGCGCCACCGACCCACTGTGGCTCGGTTCGGTCAAGTCGAACATCGGCCACACCCAGGCCGCCGCGGGCGTCGCCGGCATCATCAAGATGGTCCAGGCCCTGCGTAACGAACTTCTCCCCGCCACCCTGCACGTGGACGCCCCGACACCCCAGGTCGACTGGTCGGCCGGCGCGGTCGAGCTGCTGACCGAGGCCCGCGACTGGCCACGCGGTGACCGCCCCCGACGGGCGGCGGTGTCCTCGTTCGGCATCAGCGGCACCAACGCCCACGTCATCCTGGAGGAGGCGCCGGAGGACTCCCCGGCGGAGCTCGCCAACCCGACGGTGGTCCTGCCCGAGTCACCGTTGGTGGTCACCGCAAGGTCAGCGACCTCCCTCAAAGCCCACATTGCTGCGGTACGGGTGACAGGAGCCGCCACCACCGACGCCGCCTTCACACTCAGTGGCCGGGCAATGCTGGACCAGCGCGCGGTACTACTCGGCGACAGCATGATCCAGGGCATCGCCGCCGAGGGCCGTCTCGCCTTCGCTTTCACCGGTCAGGGTTCACAGCGTGCGGAGATGGGCCGGGACCTCTACGAGGTGTTTCCGGTGTATCGGGCCGCCTATGACGAGGTCACCGCGTTGTTGGATCTGTCCGGCGACATCGACGACACGGGTTGTGCGCAGCCGGCGATCTTCGCTTTGGAGGTGGCGCTGCTATCGCTGCTGCGTTCGTGGGGTGTCGTGCCGGATGTGGTGGTGGGTCATTCGATCGGTGAGATCGCGGCGGCTTACGCGGCTGGGGTGCTGTCGCTGCAGGATGCGGCGAGGTTGGTGTCCGCGCGTGCTCGCCTGATGCAGGCGTTGCCGGTCGGCGGGGCGATGGTGTCGGTGCTGGCGTCGGAGGCTGAGGTGCGGTCGGTGTTCCCGGATATCGACATCGCCGCGGTGAATGGTCCGCGTTCGGTGGTGGTCTCCGGTCGCGAGTCCGATGTCGCGGAGGTCGTGGCGTCGCCGTGGAGGACGACTCGTCTGCGGACGAGTCATGCGTTTCATTCGCGGTTGATGGATCCGATGCTGGTTGACTTCGGTGCGGTTGTTTCGACATTGACGTTCCGTGAGCCGCGGCTGTCGTACGTGTCATCTGTTGATTCAACGGGTGATTGGATGGATCCGTCGTATTGGGTGCGTCAGGTCCGCGAGCCGGTCCGGTTCGCGGACGCGGTGGAAGCGTTGAACGCCGACCTGGTTCTGGAACTGGGCCCGGACGCGGTTCTGACTCCGTTGATCGACGGCCCGGCCGCGTTTGCCGCCTTACACCGCCCTCGCAGCCGGGAGCGGGATGAGAGTGTCGTCCTGCTGAGTGCTGTTGCTGAGCTGTTCGTTCGGGGGCGGCACGTTGACTGGCGAAGCCTGCTCGACGGTACCGGGGGCCGTCCTGCCGACCTGCCCACCTACGCCTTCGATCACCAGCACTTCTGGCTGGGCACCGCAACCGGCGCCGGTGACGTGACCACTGCGGGGCTGCATCCCTCTGGGCATCCACTGCTCGGCGCCGCGGTGCTGTTCGCCGGTGGGGACGGGGCTCTCCTCACCGGCCGTCTGGCTGCCGGTGACCCCGGCTGGCTGGCCGATCACCGGGTCTTCGGTGAGATCCTGGTTCCCGGTACGGCTCTGCTCGACCTGGTCCTGGCCGCCGGCCAACGGGTCGGAGCGGGAACCGCTGAGGAACTTGTCCTGCACGAGCCGCTGGTTCTCCCGGCGTCCGGCGGAGTCCACATCCAGGTGCGGGTAGGCCCGGCCGACTCCGAGGGCCGCCGCCTGGTGACCGTGCACGCCCAGCCCGAGGACGGTGACCCCGACGACTGGACCGCCCACGCCGAGGGCACCCTCGTCCCAGCCACCACCGGGAACGCTCCCGTCTCGGGCATTGCCACCGGCGAACCGGATCTCGAACTGGTCACCTGGCCGCCGGCCGGGGCGGAGGAGATCTCCCTCGACGGCTTGTACGCCGACTATGCCGAAGCCGGTCTCGCCTACGGACCATCGTTCCAGGGGCTGCGGCGTGCCTGGCGCCGTGCGGGGACGGTCTTCGCCGAGGTCGCCGCCGACGGTGTGACCGACGGTTTCGGTGTCCATCCGGCACTGTCCGACGCGGCCCTGCACGCGATCGGGGCCGGTGGTCTGTTCGACGACGGCGAGGTCCGGTTGCCGTTTGCGTTCTCCGGCGCCCGGATCACCGGCTCGGCCTCCGGTGAGCTGCGGGTCCGCCTGTCCCGGGCCGACGGCGACGGTGCCGTGCGCCTGTTGCTCGCCGACGGAGCCGGCCTGCCGGTCGCCGAGGTCGACTCCCTGCGACTGCGCCCGGTCACTTCCGGCCACACCACGAACAGCCCGGCCGACCGCCTGCTGTTCACCGTCGCCTGGGTGCCGCAACCCGTCCCCGCGTCCCCGAACATCCCGACCGTTATCACCCTCGGCGATCCACTGCCGGACCCCGCCCAGGTCGTCGCCGTGCCCGGCGATCTGCTGGCGGACCCTGTCCAAGCCGTCCTCGTGCCCGGCGAACCGCTGGCGGAGTCGATCCCGATCGCCGTCGGGGCCGGTGACTCCTTGGCGGGGCCTGCGCGGGTAGTCATGGTCGACGCGACCGTGCCCGGGCCGGCGCGTGACCGGGCCGCTGCCCTGCTCACCCAGTTGCAGGCGTGGCTTGCTGATCCGGGGCGCGATGACGTTGCGCTGGTCATTCGTACCAGCGGCGCGGTTGGCCCTGATGTCTTCGACCCCGATGGTGCGGCACTGTGGGGTCTGGTCCGCGCCGCGCAGGCCGAACATCCCGGCCGTTTCCACCTGCTCGACGTCGGTGACAGCGTCGTCCCGGCGGTTCCCGCAGTCGAGGCCGTCGAAGCCGTCGTCCCGGGGAGCGGGAGCGCCCTCGGAGCCGGCGGCGTCTTCTATGACGTGCCGGAGGCTGTCGTCCGGGGCGGGGTGGTTCACCTTCCCCGGCTGGAGCGGGTGCGGAGCGCGAGTGCCGCGGACTTCGGTGACGGGGTCGTGGTCGTCACCGGGGCCACCGGGCAGCTCGGGCGGCTCGTTGCCGAGCACCTGGTTCGGGCGCACGGTGTCCGGCGGCTTCTGCTGCTGTCCCGGTCGGGTGGCGGGCCGGTGATCGAAGGCGCGGAGGTACGGGCGGTCGCCTGTGACCTCGCCGACGCGGACGCTGTCGTGGCGGTGCTGCGCGACGAACCGGTGACCGCGGTCGTGCACGCCGCCGGAGTGCTCGACGACGGCACCCTGGAGTCGCTGACTCCGGAGCGGCTCGACACCGTGTTCCGGGCCAAGGTGGACGCCGCGCGAAATCTGGTCGCGGCCACCGCCGGTAGACGACTGCGCGCGTTCGTCCTGTACTCGTCGGCTGCCGGACTGTTCGGTAACGCCGGGCAGGCCAATTACTCGGCTGCCAACGCGTTTCTGGACGCGTACGCCAGCAATCTCCGCGCCGAAGGCGTGCCTGTCACCTCGCTGGCCTGGGGTCTCTGGGATGCCGGGATGGGGGAGGGCGCCGACCTGCAGCGGATGCGCCGTGGCGGTGTGCTCGCGCTCACCGCTGGGCAAGGGCTCGCCGCGTTCGACGCCGCGCTCGGGACCGGGCTCGCGCAGGTCGTGCCGCTCGCTCTCGACCTCCCGGCCGTGCGTGCCGCGCCCGGCGCGCACCCGCTGCTCCGCCGCCTGGTGACACCGACCACGTCGCCCGAGCTGGCCACATCGCCCGAGCCGTCCGCTGCCGCGCGGTCCATCTCCGGCACCGGGCTCGGCCGGCAACTCGCCGCGCTGCCTGCCGACCAGCGGGTCACCGTCGTGCTCGGCCTGATCCGGGCACAGGTCGCGGACGTGCTCGGTTACCGCCGTGCCGATCAGGTCGATCCCGCCCGCGCCTTCACCGATCTGGGCTTCGACTCACTGTCCGCAGTCGAACTGCGTAACCGTCTGTCCGCGGCCACCGGTCTGCGCTTATCGTCCACACTCGTCTTCGACTACCCGAACGCCACCGCACTGGCCGTCCACCTGAGCGCCGGATTCGCCGGCGCCCCGGCCCCGGTCGGACCCACCACCCCGGCCACCGTGGTCCGCACTGACGAACCCATCGCCATCGTGGGCATGGCCTGCCGCTATCCGGGCGGCGTCACCTCCCCGGACGACCTGTGGAACCTGGTCGTCGCGGGCCGTGACGGCATCGGCCCGTTCCCTGCCGACCGTGACTGGCCCGACCTCTACCACCCCGACCCGGACCACCCGGGAACCTCCTACACCCGGGAGGGTGGTTTCCTGTACGAAGCCGCCGATTTCGATCCGGCACTGTTCGGGATCTCCCCGCGTGAGGCCCTGGCGATGGACCCGCAGCACCGCCTTCTCCTGGAAACCTCCTGGGAAGCCGTCGAACGCGCCGGCATCGACCCCCGCCACCTGCGAGGTTCCCGTGTCGGCGTCTTCGCGGGCGTCATGTATAACGACTACGTCACCGTCCTGGAGCAGGCCGAGGCGCAGGTCGAAGGCTTCATGGGTACGGGCGGCAGCATCGCTTCCGGCCGGGTCTCCTACACGTTCGGCCTGGAAGGGCCGGCCGTCACCGTCGACACCGCCTGCTCGTCGTCACTGGTCGCCCTGCACCTGGCGGTGCAGGCGTTGCGTAACGGTGAGTGTTCGATGGCGCTGGCCGGTGGTGTGACGGTGATGGCGACGCCGTCCACGTTCGTCGGTTTCTCCCGCCAGCGCGGCTTGTCGGCTGACGGCCGCTGCAAGTCGTTCGCGGAGGCCGCTGACGGCACGGGCTGGGGCGAGGGTGTCGGCATGCTGCTGGTGGAGCGTTTGTCCGACGCTCAACGGCAAGGGCACAAGGTCCTTGCTGTGGTACGAGGGAGCGCGGTCAACCAGGACGGTGCCTCCAACGGGTTGACCGCCCCGAACGGCCCCTCACAGCAGCGGGTGATCCAGCAGGCGCTGTCGTCTGCGGGCCTTCGCGGCGGCGATGTCGACGCGGTGGAGGCGCACGGCACCGGGACTCCGCTGGGTGACCCGATCGAGGCGCAGGCGCTGCTGGCCACTTACGGTAAGGATCGTTCCGGTGACCCGTTGTGGTTGGGTTCGGTGAAGTCCAATCTGGGTCATACGCAGGCTGCGGCTGGTGTAGCCGGGATCATCAAGATGGTTCAGGCGATGCGGTACGGGGTGCTCCCGGCAACGCTGCACGTGGACAGCCCGTCCTCGCAGGTCGACTGGTCGGCTGGTTCAGTGGAGCTGCTGACGTCGTCTCGCGAATGGCCGTCCGCGAACCGCCCACGTCGTGCAGCCGTGTCGTCGTTCGGCATCAGCGGCACCAACGCCCACGTCATCCTCGAAGCAGCACCGCCGGTCGTCTCTGTGCCGGACCAGGCTTCCCTGATTCCGCACGCTCCGTCCGGTCGCTCTTCGGACAGTGTCTTCTCGAGCGTGGTTCCGGTGGTCCTTGCTGCCGCGACCGTCGGTGGACTGGCCGGCCAGGTGGCCCGGCTTCGTGATCATCTGGTCGGCGATCCGGCCGCTACGGTTGCCGATGTCGCCTGGACACTCGCGCATCGGACGCCGCTGTCACACCGTGCGGTAGTGCTCGCCGCCGATCGAAAAGCTCTTCTGAACGCTTTGGCCGATCTGAACGCCCTGTCCGAGCCGATCCCTGTGCAGAACGTTCGATCTGGCCGGTTGGCTGTGATCTTTACCGGTCAGGGTTCACAGCGGCTGGACATGGGCCGAGGGCTCTATGCCGTCTTCCCGGCTTATCGCGCCGCCTATGACGAGGTAGCGGCGTTGCTGGATCTATCCGGCGATGTGGATGACACCGGGTATGCGCAGCCGGCGATCTTCGCGCTGGAGGTGGCGCTTCTGGCTCTGGTCCGCTCGTGGGGTGTCGAGCCCGGCGTCGTGGCTGGTCATTCGATCGGTGAGATCGCGGCGGCTTATGCGGCTGGGGTGTTGTCGTTGCGGGATGCGGCCACGTTGGTGTCGGCGCGTGCTCGTCTGATGCAGGCGTTGCCGGCCGGTGGGGTGATGGTGTCGGTGCTGGCGTCGGAGGCTGAGGTGCGGTCGGTGTTCCCGGGCATCGACATCGCCGCGGTGAATGGTCCGCGTTCGGTGGTGGTCTCTGGTCGCGAGTCCGAGATCGCGGAGGTCGTGGCGTCGCCGTGGAGGACGACTCGTCTGCGGACGAGTCATGCGTTTCATTCGCGGTTGATGGATCCGATGCTGGTTGACTTCGGTGCGGTTGTATCGACATTGACGTTCCGTGAGCCGCGGCTGTCGTACGTGTCATCTGTTGATTCAACGGGTGATTGGATGGATCCGTCGTATTGGGTGCGTCAGGTTCGTGAGCCGGTCCGGTTCGCGGACGCGGTGGAAGCGTTTGACGCCGACCTGGTTCTGGAACTGGGCCCGGACACGGTCCTGGCCACCCTGATCTCGAATGCGGTTCACGACGAGGAGCACAGCCCCGAAGGCCGGGTCGGGTCGGACGGCGAGGATGTGGACTCCGCCGCGTTGCGTCACGGTCGCGCGGAGGCCGTTCCTGCCATCGGCGCTGTTCCCGCCGTGACTGCCGTTCCCGGTATCACCGCTGTTGCTGCGCTGCGTCGCGGCCACGATGAGGTCGCGACGCTGCTCGCTGCGGTCGGGGAACTGTTCACCGCCGGGATCGACGTCGACTGGGCCGGGATTCTCGGTGGCGGTACCGGGCTTGATCTGCCGGTCTACGCGTTCGACCATCGCCGGTACTGGCCGCGGCAGCGTGTCCGGCACACCGCCGACGCGGCCGGTCTGGGCCTGACCGAGACCGGTCACCCCCTGCTCGGTGCGGCGATCGCTCTCCCGGACGCGCCGGAGACCGTGCTCACCGGCCGACTGTCCCTGGCGACCCACTCCTGGCTGGCCGACCACCGGGTATTCGGGCAAGTGGTGGTTCCGGGTACCGCCCTGGTCGAGATGGCCCTCACCGCCGGTCGCCACGCCGGAGCGCCGATCCTGGACGAACTGGTCCTGGGCACCCCGCTGACCATCCCCGCAACCGGCGGTGCCCAGATCCGGGTCACCGTCGCGGCTCCCGGTCCCGACGGAGGCCACCCGGTGGCCGTGCACGCCCGCACCACCGACGAACTGCCGTGGACCGCCCACGCGACGGGCGTACTTACACCCGGTGATTCGACTCGAACCAATGGTGGTACTACGGGAACCGGAGGCGGCCTGTCCTGGCCAACGCGCGCTTCGGTCGAGTCTGCGGCGACGGGCGGCCCGGATGGCGCGGATGGCGTCGACCTGATCGTGTGGCCGCCTGACGGTGCTGAGGAAGTCGATCTCGGTGGGCTCTACGAGTCGTTTGCGGAGGCTGGGCTGGTCTACGGGCCGGCGTTCCGGGGACTGCGGCGCGTCTGGCGTACCGCCGCGGAGGTCTTCGCCGAGGTCACCCTGGACGATGGCGCGGGCGGGTTCGGGCTGCATCCGGCGTTGTTCGATGCCGCACTGCATGCTCTCGGTACTCACGACCTGCTGCCCGCCGACGGTGCCGCGCGGTTGCCGTTCGCCTTCTCCGACGTGCGCCTGTTCGGTACCGCTACCGACACCTTGCGGGTCCGACTGACCGTTTCAGCCCTCGCGACCGCCGGGACCTCCGAGCCCGCCGCCGCTGCTGAGTCGGGAGCGGGTACTGGTATCGGGGCCACTGGTATCAGCAGCGGGCCAGGGGCTGTTCGGTTGGACCTTGCTGACGGCTCTGGACTGCCTGTCGCCCGGGTCGGCGCTCTTACTCTGCGACCGGCGTCGGTGGCGCAGCCGGACGGCGATGTCTCGGACCAGCTGCTCTACGGCCTGGACTGGATTCCGCTGGGGATCGAGCCGGAGCCCGGGAAGCCGGTGGTGTTCCGCCTCGGTGACCCGCTGCCGCCGCCCGCCCCGGTCGTCCTGGTCGACGCCAGCGCACCCGGTAGTGCCCGCGATCGGGCAACCGCCCTGCTCACGCTGCTGCAGTCGTGGCTCGCTGATCCGGCCCACGAAGACGGCCGCCTGGTGGTCCGTACCGAAGGCGCGGCCGGTGAGCGGCCCACGGATCCCGACGGTGCCGCGCTGTGGGGACTCGTCCGATCGGCCCAGTCCGAGCACCCGGGCCGGATTCACCTGCTGGACGGCCCGGAAACGGCGTTCTACCCGGTTCCACAAGCTTGGGTGAGCGACGGCGCCGTGCACGAGCCTCGACTGGTCCGCGTGCCGCAGCCGGTTCCGGCGAACCCCGCCGACGGCCTGGCGGGCCCTGACGTGGTGGACCTGAGCGACGGCGTCGTGGTGGTCACCGGGGCCACCGGGCAGCTGGGGCGGCTCGTCGCCGGGCATCTGGTTCGGGCGCACGGAGTTCGGGAGCTGCTTCTGCTGTCCCGGTCGGGCGATGGTCTCGACATCGACGGAGCGCGGGTCCGGGCGGTCGCCTGCGATCTCGCCGACGCGGGCGAGGTCATGGCGGCCGTGGCGGGCGAGCCGGTGACCGCTGTCGTGCATGCGGCCGGTGTGCTCGACGACGGGATTCTCGAATCGTTGACGCCGGAACGTCTGGCGACGGTCTTCGGTGCCAAAGTGGACGCCGCCCGCAATCTGGCCGCGGCGACCGCTGGGCGGCGACTGCGGGCGTTCGTCCTGTACTCGTCGGCTGCGGGGCTGTTCGGCAATGCCGGGCAGGCCAATTACTCGGCTGCCAACGCGTTTCTGGACGCGTACGCCATCAGTCTCCGCGCCGAAGGCGTGCCTGCGACCTCGATGGCATGGGGGCTGTGGGACGCCGGGATGGGTGACGACGCCGACCGGGCCCGGATGCGCCGTGGCGGAGTCGTCGCGCTCACCGCCGAGCAGGGCCTCGCCGCTTTCGACGCCGCCCTCGCCAGCGAGCGGCCGCTGCTGGCGGCACTCGGCCTCGATCTCCCGGCCGTGGGCGCGGCCGGTCACGTACCATCGCTGCTCACCGACCTGGTGTCAACCCGAACCACATTGACCGGTGCACGTGCCCGAACAACGATGCCCGGCCCGCACACCGGAGTGTCGCCAGGCGATGGCCCGCATGCCGGAGTGTCGCAGAGCGGCGGCTCGCTGGCTCGAACCGCGCAAGATGGCGGCCCGGACGCCGGGAGCACCGGCGGGCAGGGTGGGCCGCTTGCCCGGCGACTGGCCGCGTTGCCGGAGCACGAGCGCATCCGCACCCTGGTCGCGCTGGTCGGCGCGCAGGTGGCCGCGGTGCTCGGCTATGCGATGGGAGAGACCCTGGATCCGGGCCGTTCCTTCACGGCGCTCGGGTTCGACTCGCTGACCGCCGTCGAACTGCGGAACCGGCTCGGGACGGCGACCGGGCTGCGGCTGCCGTCGACGCTGGTCTTCGACTACCCGAACGCCGGGCTGCTGGCCGAGTTCCTGGCTGGACGGCTGCCGGGTTCGGCCACCGTGGCGCCGGTGACCGTGACGACGCGGACGGCCCACGACGACGACCCGATCGTCATCGTGGGCATGGCCTGCCGCTATCCGGGCGGGGTCGCCTCGCCGGACGACCTGTGGGACCTGGTCGCCGCCGGCCGGGACGGTGTCGGATTCTTCCCGGAGGACCGCGGCTGGCCGGATATCTACGACCCGGACCCGGAACATCCCGGTACGTCGTACACCCGCGAAGGTGGTTTCCTGTCCGGTGCCGGGGATTTCGATCCGGCGCTGTTCGGGATCTCGCCGCGTGAGGCCCTCGCCATGGACCCGCAGCAGCGGCTGCTCCTGGAGACGTCGTGGGAGGCGTTCGAACGGGCCGGCATCGACCCGCTCGGGCTGCGCGGTTCCCGGATCGGCGTGTTCGCCGGGGTGATGTACCACGACTACGCCTCGCAGACCGCCGAGGTACCCGCCGGTGTGGAGGGTTTCCTCAGCACCGGCACCTCCGGCAGCGTCGCGTCCGGCCGCGTCTCCTACACGTTCGGCTTGGAAGGCCCGGCGGTAACGGTCGACACGGCGTGCTCGTCGTCGCTGGTGGCGCTGCACCTGGCAGTGCAGGCACTGCGCACCGGCGAGTGCGACGCGGCGCTGGCCGGTGGCGTGACCGTGATGGCCACCCCGAACACGTTCGTCGGTTTCTCCCGCCAGCGCGGTCTGTCAGCCGACGGCCGCTGCAAGTCGTTCGCCGACGGCGCCGACGGAACGGGCTGGGCCGAGGGTGTCGGCATGCTGCTGGTGGAGCGTTTGTCCGACGCTCAACGGCAAGGTCACAAGGTCCTTGCTGTGGTACGAGGGAGCGCGGTCAACCAGGACGGTGCCTCCAACGGCTTGACCGCCCCGAACGGCCCCTCACAGCAGCGGGTCATCCAGCAGGCGCTGTCGTCTGCGGGCCTTCGCGCCGGCGATGTCGACGCGGTCGAGGCACACGGCACCGGCACGTCCCTCGGCGACCCGATCGAGGCACAGGCGCTGCTGGCCACCTATGGTCAGGATCGTTTCGGTGACCCGTTGTGGCTGGGTTCGATCAAGTCGAACCTCGGTCACACCCAGGCCGCCGCCGGTGTAGCCGGAATCATCAAGATGGTTCAGGCGATGCGCCACGGCAGTCTCCCGGCGACCCTGCACGTGAACGCCCCGACCACCGAGGTCGACTGGTCCGCAGGCGCGGTGGAACTCTTGACCGAGCCGCGCGAATGGCCCCTGGTGAACCGCCCCCGGCGCGCGGCGGTGTCGTCGTTCGGCATCAGCGGCACCAACGCCCACGTAATCCTCGAAGCACCCCCGGCCCCCGAGCCGACCAATGCGGTTGAACTGCCGGTCGTCCCAGTCGTGCTCTCCGCCGCCGAGCCCGGTGCCCTGCGCGAAGCGGCCCACCGTCTGCGATCCGTTCTCGATGGAGTCTCCCTGGCTTCGGCAGGCCGGGCACTGGCGGCCCGGTCCCGCCTCCGGCACCGAGCGGTCCTGATCGTTGATGGCCAGGAGGGCCGGGACAGCTTGGCGAGTGGGCTGGCCGCACTGGCTTCAGGCACCCATCCGTTGACCGCGTCGGCCGAGCCCGGCCGCTTGGCCGTGATCTTTACCGGTCAGGGCTCGCAGCGGCGTGACATGGGCCGAGGGCTCTACTCGGCGTTCCCGGTCTACCGTGCCGCTTATGACGAGGTGACCGCGCTACTGGATCTGACCGGCGAGGTGGACGACACCGGTTACGCGCAACCGGCGATTTTCGCCCTGGAGGTGGCTCTCCTGGCGCTGGTGCGTTCCTGGGGTGTCGAGCCGGATGTGGTGGCGGGTCATTCGATCGGTGAGATCGCCGCAGCCTATGCCGCCGGGGTGTTGTCTTTGCAGGATGCGGCGACGCTGGTGTCTGCTCGTGCTCGTCTGATGCAGGCTCTGCCGCCCGGTGGGGTGATGGTATCGGTGCTGGCGTCCGAGGCTGAGGTGCGTTCGGTGTTCCCGGGCATCGACATCGCCGCGGTGAATGGTCCGCGTTCGGTGGTGGTTTCCGGCGATGAATCCGAGATCGCTGAGATCCTGGCGTCGCAGTGGAAGGCGACTCGTCTGCGGACGAGTCATGCGTTTCATTCGCGGTTGATGGATCCGATGTTGACCGACTTCGGTGCGGTTGTATCGACATTGACGTTCCGTGAGCCGCGGCTGTCGTACGTGTCATCTGTTGATTCAACGGGTGACTGGATGGATCCGTCGTATTGGGTGCGTCAGGTCCGCGAGCCGGTTCGCTTCGCCGAAGCCGTTACCAGGCTGAACGCCGCCCGGATCCTCGAGATCGGCCCCGACGCGATCCTCACCCCGATGATCGACGAGCCGCACGCGGTAGCCGCGATGCGCCGCGACCGCGATGAGGCCACCACCCTGCTGACTGCGGTTGCTGACCTGTTTGTTCACGGCACCGACGTCGACTGGGCGGCGGTCCTGGGCGCCGGGCCTCGGGCCGACCTGCCCACCTATCCGTTCCAGCGGCAGCGCTACTGGCTGGAGGCGACACCGCCGTCCGGTGACGTCACCGCCGCCGGCCTGGACGCTCCGGGACATCCGCTGCTGACCGCCGCCGTGGAACTCCCCGGGTTCGGGGCGCTGCTGTTCACCGGCACGCTGTCGGCCGCGAACCCGTCCTGGCTGGGCGGCCATCATGTGCACGGCAGCACGGTCGTCCCGGGCACCGCCCTGCTCGAACTGGCGCAGGCAGCCGGCGCTCGGGCGGGTACCCCGACCGTCGACGAGTTGGTGCTGCGTACCCCGCTGGCACTCCCGCCGGGAGTCTCGGTCCGGCTGCGGGTGCAGGTCGCGGCGCCGGACGCCGCGTTCCGCCGGCCGCTGACGATCCATTCGCGGCGTGACGACGAGCCGGGCACGTGGACTCTGCACGCCACCGGCTCGCTGACCGCGGAGACCACGGCCGCCGGTACGGATCTGCTGGTCTGGCCACCGGCCGGCGCCGACGAACTCACCCTCGACGGCCTGTACGGCGACTTCGCCGCGGCCGGTCTCGGGTACGGCCCGGACTTCCGCAACCTGCGCCGTGCCTGGCGCCGCGGCGACACGGTGTTCGCCGAGGTCAGCACCGAAGCGGCAACCGAGGGGTACGCGGTTCATCCGGCCCTGTTCGACGCCGCCCTGCACGCGATCGGCGCCGCCGGAATGCTGCCCGCGGGCGGGGCTCACCTGCCGTTCGCGTTCTCCGGCGCCCGCTGGGAACGCCCGGCCGGCACCACGCTGCGGGTTCGTCTCACTCCGGGCACCACGGCCGGTACCGTCGGCATCGCACTCGCCGACGCCGCCGGACTGCCGGTCGCCGAAGTGGACAGCCTGGTACTGCGCCCGGTCTCGGCACGGGACACCGCGGACACGGCGGCCCGTCTGCTGTTCCGGGTCGACTGGACCCCGCAGACCGTCGTACCCGGTCCCGAGCCGGTGCCGATGACGCTGGGTGACGAACTACCTGTTCCGGGACCGGTGCTGCTGGTCGACGCGACTGCTGCGGGACCGGCGGGTACCCGTACCGCCGCGCTGTTGAAATTGATCCAGAAATGGCTGGCAGACCCGGTCTGGTCCGGCGCGCGACTCGTCGTGCGGACCTTCGGCGCGGTCGGTGACCAGGTCACCGACCCGGACGGCGCCGCGCTGTGGGGCCTGGTCCGCTCCGCCCAGTCGGAACATCCGGACCGGCTGCACCTGCTCGACGGGCCCGGCGGCGCCTGGTATCCGGTGCCGCAGGCGCTGGTCCGCGACGGGCTGGTCCGCGTGCCGCACCTGACCCGGGCGGAAGCCACCGGCTCGCCGGATCTCGGCACCGGCACGGTGGTGGTCACCGGCGCCACCGGCACTCTCGGCCGGCTGGTGGCCGAACATCTGGTCCGGGCGCACGGTGTGCGGGAACTGCTGCTGCTGTCCCGGTCCAGGCGTGAGATCAACATCGAGGGAGCGGTCGTACGGTCGGAGGTGTGCGACCTCGCCGACCGCGCCCGGGTCGTGGAACTGCTGCGCGACGAGCCGGTGACCGCGGTCGTGCACGCCGCTGGAGTGCTCGACGACGGCACCCTGGAATCGTTGACCCCGGCCCGGCTCGACACGGTCTTCGGGGCCAAGGTGGACGCCGCCCGCAACCTCGCCGCCGCCACGGCCGGCAAACCACTTAGTGCGTTCGTACTGTTCTCGTCGGCGGCGGGACTGTTCGGCAACCCGGGACAGGCCAACTACGCGGCCGCGAATGCCTTTCTCGACGCGTACGCCGGCAGTCTCCGCGCCGAAGGCGTGCCTGCGACCTCGCTGGCCTGGGGACTGTGGGACGCCGGCATGGGCGAGGGCGCGGACCGGGAGCGGCTCAGCCGCGGCGGGGTGCTGCCGCTGACCGCCGACCAGGGCCTGGCCGCGTTCGACGCCGCGCTGGGCTCCGGTCTCCCCCTGGTCGCGCCGCTCGTGCTCGACCTGGTGGCGCTGCGTAACGCCCCCGGCGTGCCGGCACTGCTGCACGGCCTCGCCCCGACCCGGGCCACCGCCCGCGCCACCAGCGAACTCGGCGGCAGACTGGCCGCGCTGCCGCCCGCCGACCGGGACCACGCGGTACTCGGGCTGGTCCGCGCCCAGGTCGCCGACGTGCTCGGACACCACTCCGCCGCCCAGGTGGCACCCGAACGGGCCTTCACCGAACTGGGCTTCGACTCCCTGACCGCCGTCGAACTGCGCAACCGGCTCGCGGCGGCGACCGGGCTGCGGCTGCCGTCGACGCTGGTCTTCGACTACCCGAACGCCGGGCTGCTGGCGACGTTCCTGGGGGAGCGGCTGTCCGGGGCGGACGGAACGGTGGCCGCCGACACCGGCCCGGTGCGGGTGGACGACGACCCGATCGTCATCGTCGGCATGGCCTGCCGTTACCCGGGCGGCGTCACCAGCCCCGACGACCTGTGGAACCTGGTAGCGGATGAGCGCGACGGGATCGTCACCTTCCCCGAGGACCGTGGCTGGAACCTCGACGACCTCTACCACCCCGACCCCGATCACCCTGGTACGTCGTACACCAGGCGCGGTGGTTTCCTGCCCGGCGCTGCCGACTTCGATCCGGGACTGTTCGGGATCGCGCCGCGTGAGGCCCTGGCGATGGATCCGCAGCACCGGCTGCTCCTGGAGACGTCGTGGGAGGCGTTCGAACGGGCCGGGGTGAACCCGCTCGGGCTGCGCGGCTCACGGACCGGCGTGTTCGTGGGCGTCATGTACAACGACTACGGCCTCGTCCTCGACGGCTCCGCCGAAGGATTCCTCGGCGTCAGCGGCAGTGTGGCGTCGGGCCGGATCTCGTACACGTTCGGCCTGGAGGGCCCCGCGGTCACCGTCGACACGGCCTGTTCGTCGTCGTTGGTGGCGCTACATCTGGCGGTGCAGGCGTTGCGTAACGGTGAGTGTTCGATGGCGCTGGCCGGTGGTGTGACGGTGATGGCCACGCCGTCCACGTTCGTCGGTTTCTCCCGCCAGCGCGGCTTGTCGGCTGACGGCCGGTGCAAGTCGTTCGCCGACGGCGCCGACGGCACGGGCTGGTCCGAAGGCGTCGGCCTGCTGCTTGTCGAACGGCTCTCCGACGCCCAGCGCCACGGTCATCCGGTGCTCGCGGTGATCCGGGGCAGTGCCATCAACCAGGACGGCGCGTCCAACGGGCTCACCGCCCCCAACGGGCCGTCCCAGCAGCGGGTGATCCGGCAGGCGCTGTCGGCCGCCGGTCTGCGCCCCGCCGACATCGACGCGGTCGAGGCACACGGAACCGGCACGTCCCTCGGTGACCCGATCGAGGCACAGGCGCTGCTGGCCACGTACGGTCAGGACCGTTCCGGTGACCCGGTGTGGCTGGGTTCGGTGAAGTCGAACATCGGCCACACCCAGGCCGCGGCCGGTGTCGCCGGGATCATCAAGATGGTGCAGGCCATGCGGTACGGGACCCTGCCCCGAACCCTGCACGTGGACACCCCGTCGTCCCGGGTGGACTGGTCGGCGGGCGCCGTGGAAGTACTTACCGAGTCCCGTGCCTGGCCGTCCACGGACCGTCCCCGGCGCTCAGCGGTCTCCTCCTTCGGCATCAGCGGCACCAACGCCCACGTGATCCTCGAAGCCGCGCCCACCGTCCCCTCGGCCGTGGGGCCTTCCACCGTCATCCCGGCCGTAGCGACCGCCGCTGTGCCCGCTGTGCCTGCGGCGCCTTTGGTCCTACCGGTCGTGCCGCTCGTGATCACCGCGGCGGACGAGGCTGCGGTGGATGCCCTGGATCTGTTGATCGCGGGCCGCACTGATCTGCCGCCGGCCAGAGTCGCGGCGACCCTGGCCACGCGGGCTGTACTGCCGCGGCGCGCTGTCCGGCTCGGGGACCGTGTGGTGCGTGGTGTGGCCGCCGAGGGGCGCCTCGCCTTCGCTTTCACCGGTCAGGGTTCACAGCGTGCGGAGATGGGCCGTTCCCTCTACGAGGTGTTCCCGGTGTATCGGGCCGCCTATGACGAGGTCACCGCGTTGTTGGATCTGTCCGGAGACATCGACGACACGGGTTGTGCGCAGCCGGCGATCTTCGCTTTGGAGGTGGCGCTGCTATCGCTGCTGCGTTCGTGGGGTGTCGTGCCGGATGTGGTGGTGGGTCATTCGATCGGTGAGATCGCGGCGGCTTACGCGGCTGGGGTCTTGTCGTTGCGGGATGCGGCCACGTTGGTGTCGGCGCGTGCTCGTCTGATGCAGGCGTTGCCGGCCGGTGGGGTGATGGTGTCGGTGCTGGCGTCCGAGGCCGAGGTGCGGTCGGTGTTCCCGGATATCGACATCGCCGCGGTGAACGGCCCCCGGTCGGTGGTGGTTTCCGGTCACGAGTCCGATGTCGCGGGAGTCGTGGCGTCGGAATGGAAGACCACCCGTCTGCGGACGAGTCATGCGTTTCATTCGCGGTTGATGGATCCGATGCTGACCGACTTCGGTGCGGTTGTTTCGACATTGACGTTCCGTGAGCCGCGGCTGTCGTACGTGTCATCTGTTGATTCAACGGGTGATTGGATGGATCCGTCGTATTGGGTGCGTCAGGTCCGCGAGCCGGTCCGCTTCGCCGACGCTGTCAACGCCTTGGACGCAGATCTTGTCCTCGAACTGGGCCCGGACGCGGTCTTGACCCCGATGATCGACGGCCCGGCCGCGTTCGCCGTTCTACGCCGCCCTCGCAGCCAGGACCAGACCCAGGACCCGGACGGGGACGAGACCACCACCCTGCTGACTGCCGTTGCTGAACTCTTCGTGCGTGGCCGTCGAGTTGACTGGGCCGCGATCGTCGGGCGGGACACGGTGGACGTGCCGACCTACCCCTTCCAGCATCGGCGTTTCTGGCCCCGTCCACGGATCGCCCCTGCTGGGGACGCGGCCGGACTGGGCCTGAACGGAATCGGTCATCCTGTTCTCGGTGCCGTAGCTGAGGTTCCCGGTACGGACATGGTGTTGTTCACCGGTTCCCTCTCCACGGCCACTCATCCTTGGCTGGCTGACCACACCGTCCACGGCAGTACCGTCGTGCCCGGAACGGTATTGGCCGAACTGCTGTTGACCGCGGGCGCCGAGGTGGGGGTCCCGGTACTGGAGGAACTACTGCTCCAGGCCCCGCTGATCCTGCCGGCCGGAGATCCGGTGCAGATCCGCGTGACCGTCGGTGCCCCCGACGACCGGGACCACCGTCCGATCACCATCCACGCCCGCACCAACCCAGACGCACCCTGGACCGAACACGCCACCGGCCACCTGTCACCAGCTCAGCCCTCCACCGCTCAGCCTTCCACCGCTCAGCCCTTCGCGGACATCGGCGAGGACGGCCCCGCGGTTTCCGTCGATGTCGCCGTGCCCATTTCGGGCGTTCCTGCCGCTGCGGGCGTCGTGTCCACCGAATTCGCCATGCCCGCGGCGGTCGCCGTGCCCGCCGGATTCGTGGTGCCCGCGGCGGTCGTCGTGCCGGATGGGGCCGAGGAGCTCGACCTCACCGGGTTCTATCCGGCGATGGCCGCGGCCGGACTCGGGTACGGCCCGGCCTTCCAGGGTCTGCGCCGTGCTTGGCGGGTTGGCACCGACACCGACGCCGATAGCGCTGGCATCGGTGTGGCTGGCACTGGCATTTCTGGAACCGGCACTCCTGGCACCGAGATTGCTCGCACCGGGGTTGCCGGCACTGGGTCCACTCGACCTGCGGGTGCTGGTGACGAGATGTACGCCGAGGTTGAACTTGCTGACGTAGGCGCTGGGTTCGCCCTGCATCCGGCTCTGCTGGACAGCGTCCTTCATGCTGTTGCCGCTGGTGGGATGCTTGATGGGGACGGCATTCGGCTGCCGTTCGCCTTCACCGGGGTTCGGCTGTTTGCGCCTGGGGCGCCGAGACTGCTTGTCAGGGTCAGCCCGGACGGGCCCGGTGGTGTGCGTCTGACCGTGGCTGACGGCACCGGCCTTCCGGTGGCCCACATCGAGCGGGTCGCGTTCCGCCGGACGGCTGTCACGTCCGAGGGCTCCGGTGCTGGGCTCTATTCGATCCGCTGGCAGCCCGCCATGCTCCCGGACTCCGATGCGGAACCAGCCGGGTGGCATCACCTGCCGTTCGGTGAGCCGCTTCCGGAACTGCCGGTTGCGCCCTCGGTCGTCCTGCTCGACGCTACCGCCCCACCGCCGGGTGAGCCTGTACACGTTCGGCGGGCCGTGGAGATCGCTCTGGACACGCTGCGGACCTGGATCAGCGATCCGGTCTGGGACGAGTCGCACCTCGTGGTGCTCACCTCCCGTGCCGTGGCGACCGGTGACGACGACACGGTGGACGGGCTGGCGTACGCCGGACTCTGGGGTCTGGTTCGATCCGCTCAGACCGAGAACCCTGGTCGCTTCACTCTGATCGATACCGGTCATGGTGCTGAGGACCACACGCTGCTTCCGGGCATCGTCGAGGCAGGGCTGCCGCAGGTCGCGATCCGTGCCGGGGTGGCGCTGGTTCCGCGGCTGGTCCCGGTCACGTCCCAGCCCGGCCCGGCGAACACCCATCCGGCAGCAGCCGAGACCGCGAGGGAGAACGCCGCCGGGAGAGAGACCGGGGGGAGAGAGCCCGTGGGGACATCGGACCCGGCGGCAGAGGCCTCGGTGAGTGCGCTTGGGGGCGGCACCGTGGTGCTGACCGGGGCGACCGGGGCGCTCGGTGCGGCTCTGGCCCGGCACCTGGTCGCCAGTCGGCAGGTCGAGAGTCTGCTGTTGGTGAACCGGCGGGGGTACGACGCTCCCGGTGCGGGCGAACTGGTGGGTGAACTGGGCGCGTCGGGTGCGCGGGTTCGGCTGGAGAGCTGTGACCTCGCCGACCCGGACGCCGTCGCACGGCTGATCGGGTCGGTGGCGGGCGAGGTCAGTGCGGTCGTTCACGCTGCCGGCACGACTGACGACGCCACGCTCGTCTCGTTGACGCCGGAACGTCTCGATGCCGTTCTGAGTGCCAAGGTGGACGCCGCGGTCAATCTGCGTGCGGCTACCGCGGGGTCGAAGCTGAGCGCGTTCGTGCTGTTCTCCTCGGTCGCGGGGCTGCTAGGTAATGCCGGGCAGGCCAACTACGCCGCGGCGAACACCTTCCTGGACGCGTACGCGGCAAGTCTTCGGGTCGAAGGTGTTCCGGCGACCTCCCTCGCGTGGGGGTTGTGGGACGCCGGGTTGGGCGCCGGAGTGGATCTCGAACGGATGCGCCGTGGTGGGATCGTGCCGCTGGTCACTGCGGAAGCCCTCCATCTGTTCGATACCGCACTCACCCTCGGGGCCGCGCAACTCGCGCCGCTCGGACTCGACCTCACGGCGATGCGCGTGGCCGCCGGGCGCCTGCCCGAGATGTTCACCAGCCTGACACCCATGCGGTCCGGACCGACCACCCAGACCGGCCGGGACAGCAACGGCCGGGACAGCAACGGCCGGGACGGGGCGAGCGGCCGGGACCAGGCGCTGACCGCGCGGCTGGCCACGCTCACGCCTGTCGAGCGGACGCGGATGCTGCTGGGCGTCGTCCGTACCCACGCGGTCGCGGTTTTGGGGCACGCCGACCCGGCGGCGATCGGGGACAACCAGGCGTTCGGGGATCTCGGGTTCGACTCGCTGATGGCGGTCGAGTTCCGTAACCGGCTGGCCGCCGACACGGGGCTGCGTCTCGCCCCGACCTTGATCTTCGACCATCCGACGCCGCTGGCGCTGGCCGGCGCGCTCCGTGACCGGCTGGCCCCGGAGACCGTCGACGGTGACGCCGCCCTGCTGGCCGAGCTGGCGGGGCTGGAGAGCAGCCTGGCCGGCGCCGCGCCGAGCACCGCCACCCGGACCGCGGTGACACTGCGGCTGCGGGCGCTCCTGGCCGGCTGGACCACAACGTCCGGCCGGACCACCACTTCCGGCACGTCCACGGAGACGCCGGACACCGATATCGCCGCTGCCGACGACGACGAGCTGTTCAGCCTGCTCGACGGTCAACTCGGCGCGAACTGACCCCTTTCGATCACCTGGAGTGGGCGAGACATGGACACCGAAGCGAAGCTCCGCGACTACCTGAAGCGGGCGACCGCCGACCTCCTGCAGGCCCGGCGTGATCTGGTCGACGTTCAGGAACGGGCTGCGGAGCCGATCGCGATCATCGGGATGGCCTGCCGTTATCCCGGCGGGGTCGGCACTCCCGAACAACTCGGCGATCTCCTCGACGCCGGCCGGGACGCGATCGGCGACTTCCCGTCCGACCGCGGCTGGGACGTCGCCGAAGGGGACTTCGCGCTGCGCGGCGGTTTCCTCGACGACGCCGGTGCATTCGACCCGGCCGTCTTCGGGATCTCGCCGCGTGAGGCGCTCGCCATGGACCCGCAGCAGCGGCTGCTCCTGGAATGCGCGTGGGAGGCCTTCGAACGGGCCGGTCTCGACCCGCTCGGGGTGAAGGGGTCCCGGACCGGGGTCTTCGCGGGAGTGATGTACCACGACTACGCCACCCAGCTGACCGCCCTGCCCGAAGGGGTCGAGGGCTATCTGGCCACCGGCACCTCCGGCAGTGTGGTGTCCGGGCGGGTCGCCTACACGTTCGGGCTCGAAGGCCCGGCGCTGACCATCGACACCGCTTGTTCGTCGTCGCTGGTCGCGCTGCACCTGGCGATTCAGGCGCTGCGTCGCGGCGAGTGCACGATGGCGCTGGCCGGTGGGGTCACCGTGATGGCCAGTCCCAGCACGTTCGTCGAGTTCGCCCGGCAGGGCGGTCTGGCCGCGGACGGCCGGTGCAAGCCGTTCGCCGCGGCGGCCGACGGCACCGGGTGGTCCGAGGGGGCGGGGCTGCTCCTCGTCGAGCGGCTGTCCGACGCTCAACGTCAAGGGCACAAGATCCTTGCTGTGGTACGGGGGACCGCGGTCAACCAGGACGGTGCCTCCAACGGGCTGACCGCCCCGAACGGGCCCGCCCAGCAGCGGGTCATCCTCGACGCGCTCGCCGACGCCCGGCTCACCCCGGAACAGGTCGGCGTGGTCGAGGCGCACGGCACGGGCACCCGTCTCGGTGACCCGATCGAGGCGCAGGCCCTGCTGGCGGCGTACGGCGAAGATCGAGAAGAACCGCTGTTACTCGGCAGCCTCAAGTCCAACCTGGGCCACACGCAGGCCGCCGCCGGTGTCGGCGGCGTCATCAAGATCGTGGAAGCGCTGCGGCGTGGCCTACTGCCGAAGACCCTGCACGTCGACGCGCCCTCCACACACGTCGACTGGTCCAGCGGCGCGCTGGAACTGCTCACCGAGGCACGGGCCTGGCCGCGCGGCGAGACACCCCGCCGGGCCGCGGTCTCGTCGTTCGGTTTCAGCGGCACCAACGCCCACGTCGTCCTGGAGGAGCCGCCGCTGCCCGCCGAGGTTCCGGCGGGCAGCACCCCGATCGTCCCGCTGCCGCTCTCCGGCGCCGGACCGGACGGGCTGCGCGCCCAGGCCGCCGTCGTCCGCGACCACCTGAGCGCCACCGGCGGCACCCTCGCCGACCTGGGCGCCACCCTGATCGGCCGGGGCGCGCTGCCGATCCGCGCGGTCGCCTGGGACACCGCCGGGCTCGACGCCGTCGCCGCCGGTCTCGCTCCGGTCGCCGGATCCCCGCTGGGCAGCACCGATGTGGTGTTCGTCTATCCGGGGCAGGGCGGTCAGTGGCTGCGGATGGCAGTCGGGCTGCTGGAGTCGGCGGCGTTCGCGGACCGGCTCCGGGAATGTGATGCCGCGCTGGAGCCGCTCGTCGGGTTCTCCGTGGAAGCCGTGCTGCGCGGCGACGAGGACTGGCTGACACGGGTCGCCGTCGTACAGCCGGTGCTGTGGGCCGTCGGGGTCGCCCTGACGGCGTGGTGGGAGTCGTTCGGTGTGCGCCCGGCGGCGGTCGCCGGGCACTCGCAGGGTGAGGTTGCCGCAGCGGTGGTGGCCGGGGCGCTGTCCGTCGCGGACGGCGCCCGGGTGGTCGCCGCCCGGTCGCGGGCCCTGGTGGACCTGGACGGCACCGGGCGGATGGCGTCGATCGGCGCGCCGGCCGACGTGGTGGAGTCGTATCTGGCTGATCCGCGCTGGGCCGGCCTGGTGATCGCGGCGGTCAACTCACCGTCGCAGGTCGTCGTGGCGGGCGAACGGGACACGGTCGAGGAGTTCGTGTCCCGGGTCGAGGACGACGGCGTGCGGGCCCGGCTGGTCGAGGTCGGCTACGCGTCGCATTCGCCGTATGTGGAGCCCGTGCACGACGCGGTGATCAGCGCGCTCGACGGGCTGCGTGCCGCGGTGCCGGTGATCCCGTGGTACTCCACCGTCACCGGCGAGCCCGTCACCACCCCGGCCGGGGCCGACTACTGGTGGTCCAACCTGCGGAACCAGGTGCGCTTCGCTCCGGTCGTACAACGCCTCGCCGTTGATGGTTTCCGCTTGTTCGCCGAAGTCTCCGGCCATCCGGTTCTCACCGTCGCCCTCGAACAGTGCGCCCCCGGCGCCGGTGTCTGGGGCACCCTGCGGCGCGGCGAGGACGGTCCGGCCGGGCGGATCCGCGCCCTCGGCGAGGCCTGGGTACGCGGCGCCACCGTCGACTGGCACGCATGGCCCACCGACGGCCACCGCCTGCCCGGACTGCCCACCTACCCGTTCCAGCGGCAGCACTACTGGCTGACCGGTGCACCCGGCACCGGAGACCTCGCCGGATCCGGGATCGACGGCACCGGCCATCCGCTGCTCGCCGCCGCGGTGCTGCTGCCCGGCTCCGGAACCGTCGTGTTCACCGGCCACGTCTCCCGCCGTACCCAGCCATGGCTGACCGACCATGACGTGCTCGGCACGGTTCTGGTCCCCGGCGCGGCCCTCCTCGAGGCAGCGCTCGCCGCCGGCGAATGGACCGGCACCCCGGTCGTCGGGGAACTGTTGCTGCAGGCCCCGTTCGCGCTGCCCGCGACCGGCGGCGCCGACCTGCGGGTCACCGTCACCGACCCGGACCCGGTCACCGGCCGCCGCGAACTGACCATCCACTCCCGCCCCACCCCCGAAGACCCGTGGACGGCACACGCCACCGGCACCTTGCACCCGGCCGATCCGGGCGCGGGGCCCGTGGCGGTGGATCAGGCGTGGCCGCCCGCCGACGCCGAACCGGTGGACGCCGCCGAGCTGTACTCCGCCCTGGCCGCGACCGGGCTCGAGTACGGTCCCGCCTTTCAAGGTCTGCGGCGAGCGTGGCGGCGCGACGGTGAGATCCTCGCCGAGGTCGTGCTGCCCGACGGGCTCGGCGATGACGGTTACGGGGTGCATCCCGCTCTGCTCGACGCGACCCTGCACGCGCTGGCGGCCGGGGGACTGGTGGACGGTGCGGACGGTGCGGCCCGGCTGCCGTTCGCCTTCCGGGACGTCCGGTTGCACGCGATCGGTGCCGGTGAGCTGCGGGTACGCCTCACGGCGGCGGAGGGGCAGGACACCGTCCGGCTCACCGCCCTGGACGGCACCGGTGGGCTGGTGCTCACGGTCGAGGCGCTCAGCGTCCGCCCGGCCGTCGCCGAACGGACCGCTGCGGATCGGGCCCTGCCGTTGTACACCCTGGACTGGGCCGATAGCGGGCTTCTGGCTTCGGCCACGGATGCGCCCACCGCGATCGCGCCAGGCGATCAGGCTGTCTTCCTAGGAAGCTTTAGGGGTGGTGGCGACGCGCTCATGCTCGACTGCGCCGGCTCCGGGTTCACCGATGCGGCCGGCGTTCGCGAGCTGACCGCCCAGGTGCTGGCGACTCTTCAGCGTTTCCTTCGCGAAGACGCCAGCGACAGCGAAGACGAACCGGGTGTCGCCGGCGGAACGGGCACGACCGGGCTGCATCTGGTTGTTCGCACTGATGGCGCCATTGCCGTGGCCGCCGGGGAATCCGTCGCGGATCTGGATGCGTCGGCGGTGTGGGGTCTGGTGCGGTCGGTGCAGAGTGAACATCCCGGTCGGCTCACCCTCGTGGACACCGACGACCCGGCGGTGATCTCCTCGGTACTCGCCTCCGGCCATCCGCAGGCCGCCGTCCGGGATGGCCGGATCCTGGTGCCGCGGGTGGTCCGGGACTCCGGCGACATCGCTGAACTGCCGGACCTCACCGGTGGGACCGTCGTGGTCACCGGCGCCACCGGCACCCTCGGCCGGCTGATCACCCGGCATCTGATCGCCGAGCACGGCGTGCGGGACCTCCTGCTGCTGTCCCGGTCCGGGGGAGGCGAAACCGGGAGCACGGAGACAGCCGGGGGAGTGCGGATCCGGGCGGTCGCCTGCGACGTCACCGATCGGGTGGCGGTGGCGGAAGCCCTGGCCGGGGTGACGGTCAGTGCTGTGGTGCATACCGCCGGGGTTCTCGACGACGGGCTGCTCGACGGGCTGACGCCGGAGCGGCTCGACGTGGTGATGCGGCCCAAGGTGGATGCCGTGATCAACCTGCACGAGGCGGTGGCGGGGCATCCGGTTGTCGCGTTCGTGCTGTTCTCGTCGGCTGCCGGACTGCTCGGGAACGCCGGTCAGGCCAACTATGCGGCGGCCAACACGTTCGTCGACGCGTTCGCCGCGTACCGGCGTGGGCTCGGGCTTCCGGGTACCTCGCTCGCCTGGGGGCTGTGGGAGACCGATGCCGGGATGGCCGGTGGGCTCACCGATGCCGACCGGCGGCGGCTGCGGCGCGGTGGAGTGCTGCCGTTGGCGCCGGAGCAGGGGCTCGCCCTGTTCGACGCGGCCCTGCGGGCGGACCGGGCGCTGACCGTGCCGGTGGCGCTCAGTCTGTCCGCGTTGCGGGCCACCGCCGAGAGCGGGCTGCTGCCGGCGGTGTTGTCGGGGCTGGTGCGCACCGGGCCGCGCCGGGCCGGGGTCGCGGCCGATCCGGGGTCGTTCGCGCGGCGGCTGGCGGGGCTGGCGGTCGCCGAGCGGGAGCAGACCGTGGTGGAACTGGTCCGGAGCACGATCGCCGGGGTGCTCGGGTTCGCCGGTGGTGCCGCGATCGACGGGAACCGGGCGCTGCGGGAGCTGGGTTTCGACTCGCTGACAGCGGTCGAGCTGCGTAACCGGCTGCAACTGGTCACCGGGCTGACCCTGCCGGCGACGCTGGCTTTCGACTACCCGAATGCCCGCGCCATCGCCCGCCACCTCATCGACCGCGCCGTGGGGACCGACAGCGCCGACGGCATCGTGCGGGGCGGCGCACGAAGCGGCGTCAGCGCGGACGAGCCGATCGCGATCATCGGGATGGCCTGCCGGTTCCCCGGTGGGGTGCGGTCGCCGGAGGATCTGTGGCGGCTGCTCAGCGACGATGTGGACGCGATCTCCGGGTTCCCGACGGATCGGGGCTGGGATCTGAGCGGCACCGATTTCACCCGGCAGGGCGGGTTCCTCTACGACGCCGGTGAGTTCGACGCGGGGCTGTTCGGGATCTCGCCGCGGGAGGCCCTCGCGATGGATCCGCAGCAGCGGCTGATGCTGGAGACGAGCTGGGAGGCGTTCGAACGGGCCGGCCTCGACCCGATGGGCCAGCGCGGTACCCGTACCGGCGTGTTCGCGGGTTTGATGTACCACGACTACGGCACGGGGCTGACCTCGCTGCCGGAAGGGGTCGAAGGATACCGGGCCACCGGCGTGTCCGGGAGTGTGGTGTCGGGCCGGGTGTCGTATGTGTTCGGGCTGGAGGGTCCGGCGCTGACGGTCGACACCGCCTGTTCGTCGTCGCTGGTCACGTTGCATCTGGCGGTGGAGTCGCTGCGCCGCGGCGAGTGTGATGTGGCGCTGGCCGGTGGGGTGTCGGTGATGGCGAATCCGGCGACGTTCGTGGAGGTGGCGCGGCAGGGCGGGTCCGCGCCGGACGGGCGGTGCAAGCCGTTCTCGGCGGCGGCCGACGGTGCCACCTGGTCGGAGGGGGCCGGGGTGCTGCTGGTGGAGCGGTTGTCCGATGCCCGGCGTCAGGGCCACCCCGTTCTTGCTGTGGTACGCGGGACCGCGGTCAACCAGGACGGTGCCTCGAACGGGCTGACGGCTCCGAACGGGCCGTCGCAACAGCGGGTCATCCGGGCGGCGCTGGAGTCGGCGGGGCTGGAGCCGCACGAGGTGGACGCGGTGGAGGCGCACGGCACGGGTACCCGTCTCGGCGACCCGATCGAGGCTCAGGCGTTGCTGGCCACGTACGGCCAAGGTCGTGAGATCCCGCTGCGACTCGGTAGCGTCAAGTCGAACCTGGGGCACACGCAGGCCGCCGCCGGTGTGGCCGGCCTGATCAAGACGGTGCTGGCGCTCGGGCACGGCCGTCTGCCGCGGAGTCTGCACATCGACGCGCCGTCCCCGCAGATCGACTGGGCCAGTGGTGCGGTCGAGTTGCTGACCGAGGCGGTGGACTGGCCGGTGACGGCGCGTCCGCGTCGTGCCGGTGTCTCGTCGTTCGGTATCAGCGGCACCAACGCCCACATCATCCTGGAGCAGGCGCCGCCCGCGGTCGCGGAGCGGGCGAACCCGGAGCTGCCGGTGGTGCCGTTGCTGCTGTCCGGCCGGGACCGGGGCGCGCTGGCCGGGCAGGCCCGCCGTCTGGACACCTATCTGCGGGATCGGGCCGACGTGCCGCTGACTGACGTGGGGCATGCGCTGGTGGGCCGGGCCCGGCTGGAGCATCGTGCGGTGGCGCTGGACGCGGCCGGTCCGGCGGCTTTGGCCGAGGGGCGTCCGTCGGCGGCGGTGGTCACCGGGGTGGCCGGCCCGGACGGCGGTGTGGTGTTCGTCTTCCCTGGTCAGGGCAGTCAGTGGGAGGGGATGGCCGCCGGGCTGCTGGAGGGTTCCCCGGCGTTCGCAAAGCGGCTGCGTGCCTGTGACGCGGCGCTCGGGCGGTACCTGGACTACTCGGTGGAGTCGGTGCTGCGCCGCGACCCGCAGGCGCCCGATCTGGATCGGCTGGATGTGGTGCAGCCGGTGTTGTTCGCGGTGATGGTGTCGCTCGCTGCCTGGTGGCGGGAGCACGGGGTGGTTCCGGCGGCGGTCGTCGGTCATTCGCAGGGTGAGATCGCGGCGGCGTGTGTGGCCGGGGCGCTGAGTCTGGACGACGCGGCTCGTGTGGTGGCGTTGCGCAGCCGGGAGATGACGACGATCGCCGGTTCGGGGGCGATGCTGTCGATCGCCGAGTCGGAGGCCGAGGTGGCGGTCCGGCTGGCCGCGCTGGACGGTGTGGAGGTCGCCGCGGTGAACGGGCCGGCGGCGGTCATCGTCGCCGGGAACACCGTCGCGATCGACATGCTTGCCGCTGATTGTGAGCGGGACGGGGTGCGGGCCAAGCGGATCCGGGCGAGCGCGGCCGGGCACACCGCTCAGGTCGAGGTGTTGCGGGAGCGGGTTCTGGAGTTGCTGGGTCCGGTGCGGGCGGCGGTGCCGGGGGTGCCGTGGTATTCGACGGTGCACGCCGAGCCGGTGACGCTGGTGGACGGTGCCGGGTACTGGTACGACAACATGCGCCGTCCGGTCCGGTTCGCCGCCGCCGCACAGCGGTTGATCGCAGACGGTTACCGGCATTTCGTCGAGGTCAGTCCGCATCCGGTGCTGACCGCCGGGTTGCAGGACGTGGCCGCCGCGGCCGGTGTGCCGGTGGCGGTGACCGGTACGTTGCGGCGTGCCGAGGACGGTCCGGAGCGGGTGGTCCGGGCGTTGGCCGAGGCGTGGACGGCCGGGTTCCCGGTGGACTGGTCGACGGTGTTCACCGGTGGCCGGCGGGCGCCGGATCTGCCGACCTACGCTTTCCAGCACCAGCATTACTGGCTGGCTGATGTTCCGGGTGTGGCGGCTGGCGATCCGGACGACGATTTCTGGGGTGCGGTCGAGGCCGCTGACGCGACGGCGCTCGGGCGGGCGCTCGGGGTCGGCGCGGACGCGGTGGCGCCGGTGTTGCCGGCTCTGGCCGGGTGGCGGCGGGCCCGCCGGGAGCGTTCGCAGGTGGACGACTGGCGGTTCCGGGTGGTGTTCAAGCCGCTGCCGGAGCCGGAGCCGGGGCGGCTGGCCGGGGCCTGGCTGGTGCGGCACGACGACGGTGTCGATCCGAGTGCCGTGGTGGGGCTGTTGACGGCGGCCGGTGCGGAGGCGGTGACCGGCGACGAGACGGCTCTCTCCGCGCGGCGGTGGGCGGGTGTGGTCTGGCTGACCGGTGATGTCGCGGGGACCCTGGCTCTGCTGCGGGCGGTCGGCGGGCTGGGGTCGCCGTTGTGGATTCTCACCCGGGGCGGGGTGTGCGCGGTGCCCGGTGACGGTCCGTCGGATGTGGCCGGAGCGCAGGTGTGGGCTCTGGCGCGGACGTTCGCGCTGGAGCACCCGGAGTCCTGGGGTGGGGTGATCGATCTGCCGGTGGTGCTGGATGAGCGGGCTGCCGGGCGGGTCGCGGCGGTGCTGGCCGGGTTGAACGACGAGGACCAGGTGGCGGTACGGGTGACCGGGGTGCTGGCCCGGCGGCTGCGTCCGGCGCCGGCCGCGGTGGGCACGCCGCTGTGGCAGCCGAGCGGCACGGTGCTGATCACCGGCGGTACCGGTTCGCTCGGTGCGCACGTGGCCCGGTGGGCGGCCCGTGACGGGGCCCGGCATGTGGTGCTGACCAGCCGGCGTGGTGCGGCCGCGGCCGGTGCGGGCGAGTTGCGGGCGGAGCTGACGTCGTACGGCGCGGAAGTGACGATCGTGGCCTGTGACACCGCCGACCGGGACCAGGTCGCGAAGTTGATCGCCGGTCTGCCGGAGCCGGTCACGGCGCTGGTGCACGCCGCCGGCACGCTCAGCCCGGTCCTGTTGGCCGATTCGACCCGGGAGGATCTGGACGAGGTCCGGTCCGGCAAGGTCGACGGGGCGCGGCATCTGCTGGATCTGCTGGATCCGGCGCATCTGGAGCAGGTGGTGCTGTTCTCGTCGAACGCTGGTGTGTGGGGCAGTGCCCGGCAGGGTGTCTACGGTGCGGCGAACGCGGCTCTCGACGCCCTGGCCGAGCAGGCCCGGCACCGTGGGCTGCCGGTGACGTCGGTGGCGTGGGGGTTGTGGGACGGCGGCGGGATGGCCGAGGACTCCGGTGGTGAGGACTACATGCGGCGGCGTGGATTCCGCGGGATGGCGCCGGAGGCGGCGATCACGGCGATGCGGCAGGCCGCCGGTGCGGGCGAGACGTTCCTGGCGGTGGCGGACGTCGACTGGGCCACGTTCGCGCCGACGTTCGCCTTCTCCCGGTCCCGGCCGCTGATCGCCGACCTGCCCGCGGTCAAGGCGCTCGCCGCGACCGCTGAGCAGGCTCCGGCGGCCGACGCCGGGGCGGCGTTGCGGACCCGGTTGGGCGCGGCGGCTCCGCACGAGCATGAGCAGATCGTTCTCGACCTGGTCCGGGCGCACGGTGCGGCGGTGCTGGGTCATGACGGCCCGGACGCGGTCGATCCGCGCCGCCCGTTCAAGGAGATCGGGTTCGATTCGCTGACCGCGGTGGACCTGCGGAACCGGCTGACCGCGGCCACCGGGGTGACGTTGCCGGCCACGCTGGTGTTCGACCATCCGACGCCGGTGGCGGTGACCCGGCTGCTGCTGGACCGTCTGGTCGATGCGGGCGGCAGTACGCCGGAGACGGTGATGGCCACCGTGGACCAGCTCGCCGCTGCGCTGGCCGCCACGGCCGGGGACACCGCGTTGCGGTTGCGGGTGGAGATGCGGTTGCGGGGGCTGCTCGACGGTCTCGGTCTCGGTGACGGTGCGGTCGCGGTGCCGGCCGCGGTGAGTGAGCGGCTGGAGTCGGCGAGTGCCGACGACGTGTTCCGGTTCATCGACGAACTCGGCGTCTGAGGGGTTCCGGCAGGGGCGCGGTAGGGGTAGGCCGGTGCGCCGGTCGGCCCCTACCTTCGGGCCAGGCTGCCGGTAGTGGAGACGACGCTCCGGCGGGTTCTGCGTCGCTTTCCCCGCGCTGACCGCGCGAACCGACAGGTGAGGCCCGAGTTGACGGACCAAGAGAAGCTCCTCGACTATCTCAAGCGGGTCACCGCGGATCTGCACCAGACCCGTGAGCGGCTGCGCCAGGCGGAGTCCGCCGATCGGGAGCCGATCGCTATCGTGGCGATGAGCTGCCGTTATCCGGGTGGGGTGCGTACTCCCGACGACCTGTGGCGGCTGATCAATTCCGGTGGTGACGCGATCGGCCGGCCACCCGCGGACCGGGGCTGGAACCTGGCCGACGGCGGCGACGGTCATCAGCCGGCCGGTGGTTTCCTGGACGGGGCAGCCGAGTTCGACGCGGCGTTCTTCGACGTCAGCCCGCGTGAGGCGCTGTCGATGGATCCGCAGCAGCGGCAGGTCCTCGAAGCGTCCTGGGAGGTCATCGAGCGGGCCGGGATGGACGCGGCCACGCTGCGGGGCAGTCGCACGGGGGTGTTCATCGGTTCCAACACCCAGGATTACGTACGCCTGATCGGTGGCACCGTGCAGGCCGCCGAGGGGTTCCTGATCACCGGTACGACCGCTGCCGTGTTGTCCGGGCGGGTGTCGTACACCCTTGGCCTGGAGGGCCCGGCGGTCACCGTCGACACCGCCTGTTCGTCGTCGCTGGTCGCCATCCACCTGGCCGCGCAGGCGCTGCGCAACGACGAGTGCACGATGGCGCTGGCCGGTGGGGTGACGGTGATGGCGACCCCGGACGCGTTCACCGAGTTCAGCCGTCAGCGGGGGATCGCCGCCGACGGCCGGTGCAAGGCGTTCTCGGCCGGGGCGGACGGGATCGGCCTGTCCGAGGGTGTCGGTGTGGTGCTGCTGGAGCGGCTGTCGCGGGCGCAGCGGCTCGGTCATCCGGTCGTCGGGGTGATCCGGGGCAGTGCGGTCAACCAGGACGGCGCGTCCAACGGGATCGCCGCCCCGAACGGTCCGTCCCAGCAGCGGGTGATCCGGCAGGCTCTGGCCAATGCTGGTCTGTCGGTCGACGACGTGGACCTGGTCGAGGCGCACGGCACCGGTACGCGGCTCGGTGATCCGATCGAGGCGCAGGCGGTGCTGGCCACCTACGGCCAGGACCGGGCCGGGGGGCCGGCGCGGCTGGGGTCGGTCAAGTCCAACATCGGGCACACGCAGGCGGCCGCGGGTGTCGCCGGGGTCCTCAAAGCGGTGTTGGCGATGCGGCACGACACGATGCCGCGGTCGTTGCATCTGGACGAGCCCAGTCCGCACGTGGACTGGACGGCCGGTGCGGTCGAGTTGCTGACCGAGGCCCGGCCGTGGCCGCGTGGGGCTGTTCCGCGCCGGGCCGGGGTGTCGTCGTTCGGGGTGAGCGGCACCAACGTTCACATGATCATCGAGGAGCCGCCGGCGCCCGCCGCCGCACCGGCCGAGACCGTCCCGGTGGTGGCGCCGCATCCGGTGGTGCTGTCCGCCCGGGACGCGGCGGCCCTGCGCGCCCAAGCCCAGCAGCTCTACACGTATGTCGAGGACCGTCCGGACGTCGGGGTCGCCGACCTGGGCCGGGCCCTGTCCGCCGGCCGGACCGCGCTGGAACACCGGGCGGTCGTGCTGGCCGCCGACCGGGACACCCTGACCGGGGCGCTGGCCGCGCTCGCCGTCGGGGAGCCCGGCGTCGGTCTGGTCACCGGGGAACCGGTCGCCGGGAAACTCGCGTTCCTGTTCACCGGGCAGGGTTCGCAGCGTCCCGGCATGGGCCGTGGACTGGCCGAACGGTTTCCCGGTTATGCCGCGGCGTTCGCCACGGTGGCCGCGGCGGTCGACCGGCACCTGGACCGGCCACTGCACGAGGTGCTCGACACCGACGATGTTCACCTCACCGGGTACGCGCAGCCCGCCCTGTTCGCGGTCGAGGTCGCCCTGCTGGAGACGGTCCGCGGGCTCGGCCTGGAACCGGAGGTCGTCGCCGGCCACTCGATCGGGGAGGTCGCCGCCGCGTACGCCGCCGGGGTGTTGTCCCTCGACGACGCCGCGGCGCTGGTCACCGCCCGGGGCCGGCTGATGCAGGCCCTGCCCGCCGCCGGTGGTGTGATGGTGGCGGTGCGGGCGACCGAGGCTCAGGTGCGGGCGGCCTACCCGGATCTCGACATCGCCGCCGTGAACGGGCCGCAGTCGGTCGTCGTGTCCGGTGCGGACGTCCCGGAGATGCCGCAGTGGAAGACGACCCGGCTGCGGACCAGTCACGCGTTCCATTCGCGGCTGATGGAGCCGATGCTCGACGACTTCCGGGCCGTCGTCGCCGGACTGACCTTCGCCGAACCGCGGATCGCCGCGGTGTCCACGGTGACCGGCCGTCCGGTGGCCGTCGGCCAGTGGAGTGACCCCGGCTACTGGGTGGACCAGGTGCGGCGTCCGGTCCGGTTCGCCGACGCCGTCACCGCCCTCGGCGAGCTGGGTGCCGGGCACTTGCTGGAACTCGGGCCGGACACCGTGCTCGCCGCGATGGCCGCCGAGTCCCTGCCCGAGACCGCTGTCAGCGTGGCCGTGCTGCACCGTGACCGGGACGAGACGACGTCGATGCTGACCGCGTTCGGCCGCCTGCACGCCGCTGGTTCCACGGTGACCTGGCCGCGCCTGTACCCGGCCGGCGGTGCCCGTCTGGACCTGCCCACCTACCCGTTCCAGCATCGGGTCTACTGGCCGTCGCCGGCCGACCTGGTCACCGTCGACGCGGCCGGGCTCGGTCTGGCCGCGACCGGGCACCCGCTGCTCGGTGCCGTGCTCACCCTGGCCGGTGGGGACGGGAGTGTGCTCACCGGCCGGATCGCCGCGGCCACCCATCCGTGGCTCGCCGACCACGCGGTCGCCGGGACTGCGGTGCTGCCCGGCACCGCGATGGTCGAACTGGCCCTGCGTGCCGGGGACCAGGCCGGTACCCCGGTTCTGGAGGAGATCACCGTCCAGGCGCCGCTCGCCGTGCCGGCCACCGGGGGAGTGGCCTTGCAGGTCGTCGCCGGTGCCGTGGACGAGACGGGCGGCCGCCCGGTCAGTGTCCACTCCCGGCACGAGGACGCCCTGCCCGGCGAGCCGTGGGTCACGCACGCCACCGGCCGTCTGGTCCCGGCGTCCGCCGCCGTGACCGATCTCGATCTCAGTGTGTGGCCGCCGGACGGGGCCGTCGCGCTGCCGGTGGACGGCTTCTACGAGCGGCTGGCCGGCGCCGGGTTCGGCTACGGGCCGGCGTTCCGGGGCCTGACCGCCGCCTGGCGCCTCGGCGGTGACGTGTACGCCGAGGTCACTCTGCCCGAGTCGGAGACCGCCGCGGCGGGCCGTTTCCACCTGCATCCAGCGCTGCTGGACGCGGCCCTGCACGGTGTGGCGCTCGCCGAGACCGGTGCGGACCGGTCGGCGCGGATGGCGTTCGTGTTCACCGACGTCACCGTGCACGCGGTCGGGGCCACCACCCTGCGGGTCCGGCTCACCCCCGACGGCGCCGACCGGGTGGCGCTGGCCGCCGCCGACGGGACCGGAGCCCCGGTCGTCACCGTTGGATCGCTGGTCATGCGGCCGGTCGGTGATCCGGCCGCCGGTGCGGGACCGGGCCGTTCGATGTGGGGCGTGGACTGGGCCGAGACACCGGTCGACGACGTGCCGGTACCCGCGGACTGGGCCGCGTTCGGGCCGGCCCGCGACACCGGCCTGCCGTTGACCGCGCTCACCCCGGCCGTGCTGCTGCTGGACTGCCCGCCGCAGCCGGGCACCCCCGATCTGGCCGCCGACGTCCACACCGCCACCGCGCGGGTGTTGACGGCGGTGCGGCAGTGGCTGGCCGACGACCGGTACACCGCCACCACCCTGCTGGTCACCACCACCGGGGCGGTCGCCGGCGGGCCCGGTGAGGAACCCACCGATCTGGTGCACGCGGCGGTGTGGGGCCTGATCCGGTCCGCGCAGTCGGAGTACCCGGCCCGCATCGTGCTCGCCGACGTCGACGGCAGCCCCGCGTCCTGGGCCGTCCTGCCCGCCCTGGTCGCCGCCGGAGTGTCGCAGGCCCTGGTCCGGGCCGGGAGTGTGGCCGTGCCCCGGCTGAGCCGGGTGCTGCCGAACCCCGCGATGACCCCGCCGGACGCCCCGGCCTGGCGGCTGGAGAGCACCGGCGGCGGCACCCTCGACCGGCTGCGGCTCGCCGCCTACCCGGACCCGGGCCCGCTCGGCCCCGGCATGGTCCGGGTCGGTGTCCGGGCGGCCGGACTGAACTTCCGCGACGTTCTCATCGCCCTCGGCGTGCACCCCAGCGACAACCCTCTCGACCTGGGCAGTGAGGGTGCCGGTGTGGTCCTGCAGACCGGGCCCGGCGTCACCGGGCTGGTCCCCGGCGACCGGGTGATGGGCGCTTTCGCCGGCGGGTTCGGGCCGGTCGCGGTCACCGACGCGCGGCTGCTCACGCACATCCCCGGCGGCTGGACGTTCCCGGAGGCCGCCGCCGTCCCGATGACCTTCCTGACCGCCTGGTACGCCCTGGTCGATCTGGGCGGCGTCCAGCCCGGTGACACCGTGCTCGTGCACGCGGCCGCCGGAGGTGTCGGCACCGCCGCCGTGCAGATCGCCCGGCACCTCGGCGCCCGCGTGGTAGCCACCGCCAGCCCGGCCAAATGGGACGCCGTCCGGGCCCTCGGCGTGGCCGCCGGGGACATCGCGTCCTCCCGCGACACCGGGTTCGCCGCCGTGTTCCCGCCGGTCGACGTGGTCCTCAACTCCCTCGCCGGCGACCTGATCGACGCCTCGATCGGGCTGCTGCGCCCCGGCGGCCGATTCCTGGAGATGGGCAAGACCGACCTGCGCGACCCGGCGACCCTGCCCGGCGTCACGTACCGGCCGTTCGACCTGTTCGAAGCCGGCCCGGACCGCATCCACGACATGCTCACCCACCTCGCCGCCCTCTTCGGCCAGGGTGTGCTGCGGCTGCCGCCGGTCCGCGCCTGGGACATCCGGCACGCCCCGGAGGCGTTCCGGTTCGTCAGCCAGGCTCGGCACATCGGCAAGAATGTGCTCGTCATGCCGCGCCCGGACCGGGACACCGGCACCACCGTCGTCACCGGCGCCACCGGAACCCTCGGCGCCCTGCTCGCCCGCCACCTCGTCCACACCCGCGGTGTCCGGGATCTGCTGCTGCTCAGCCGCAGCGGCACCGGGGCGCCCGGCGCCGAACAGCTGTGGTCGGAACTGACCGAGGCCGGTGCCCGGGTCCGGCTGGCGCGCTGCGACGTCGCCGACCGTGCCGACCTCGACCGGGTCCTCGACGGCGTCGACGTCCGCGCGGTCGTGCACGTCGCCGGAGTCCTCGACGACACCGTCCTCACCGGCCTGACCGCCGCCCGGCTCGGCGCGGTGCTGCGCGCCAAGGTCGACGCCGTGATCAACCTGCACGAGGCCACCGCCGGTGCCGACCTGGACAGTTTCGTCACCTACTCCTCGGTGGCCGGCCTGTTCGGCACCCCCGGCCAGAGCAACTACGCCGCCGCCAACGCGTTCCTCGACGCGTTCGCCGCCGCCCGCCGCCGCCGTGGCCTGCCGGGTGTCTCGCTGGCATGGGGTGCCTGGGACACCACCGCCGGGATGGCCGCCGACCTGTCCGAGGTCGACCGGCGGCGACTGACCCGCGGGGGCATCGCCCCGCTGCCGCTACCCGAAGCCCTCGCCCTGTTCGACGCCGCCCGCACCAGCGAACGCCCGCTGCTCGTGCCGATCCGCATCGACCACACCGTGCTGCGCGCCCGGCAGGGTGACGCCGGGCTGCCGCCGATGCTGCGGGACCTGGCCCCGGACACCAACCGCCGCGCGGCCGCCGGAACCGACGCCGGATCGCTGCCGCGGCGGCTGTCCGGGCTCGCCCCCGCCGACCGGGACCGGCTGCTGCTGGACCTGGTCCGGGTGCAGGCCGCCGCCGTTCTCGGCCACGCCGGCGCCGACGGGGTGCCCGCCGCCCGGCCGTTCAACGAACTCGGCTTCGACTCGCTGACCGCCGTCGAACTGCGCAACCGTCTCAACACCGCGACCGGGCTGCGCCTGCCCGCCACGCTCACCTTCGACTACCCGACACCCGTCGTGCTGGCCGGGTACCTGCGTGACGAACTGGTCGGCGACCTCACCGACACCGGCCCGGCCACTCCCGCCCGTACGGTCACCACCGACCTGGACGACCCGATCGTCATCGTCGGCATGGGCCTGCGCTACCCCGGCGGCGTCAGCACCCCCGAGCAGCTGTGGCGGCTGCTCGCCGACGGCCGCGACGGCGTGACCGGTTTCCCCGACGACCGTGGCTGGGACCTCGACGCCCTCTACCATCCCGACCCCGACCACCCCGGCACCTCGTACGTGAACCAGGGCGGCTTCCTCACCGGGGCGGGCGACTTCGACGCCGGTTTCTTCGGGGTCAGCCCCCGCGAGGCCGTCACCATGGACCCGCAGCAGCGGCTCATGCTGGAGACCTCCTGGGAAGCCCTGGAACGGGCCGGCATCGATCCGCACTCGCTGCGCGGCAGCCGGACCGGGGTGTACACCGGCGTGCTCTACGGCGACTACGCCAACCTGCTCGGATCCGGCGGCACCAGCCCCGGCAGTCTCGTCTCCGGCCGGGTCTCCTACACGTTCGGCCTGGAAGGGCCGGCCGTCACCGTCGACACCGCCTGCTCGTCGTCACTGGTCGCCCTGCACCTGGCCGCCCAGGCCCTGCGGTCCGGCGAATGCGACCTGGCCCTGGCCGGTGGTGTCACGGTGATGGCCACCGCCGGGGCGTTCGTCGAGTTCTCCCGGCAGCGCGGACTCGCCGCCGACGGACGCTGCAAGGCGTTCTCCGACGACGGCGACGGCACCGGCTGGGGAGAGGGTGCCGGAGTGGTCGCCCTCGAACGGCTCTCCGACGCCCGCCGTCACCGCCACCCGATCCTGGCCGTGGTCCGCGGCAGCGCGGTCAACCAGGACGGCGCCAGCAACGGCATCACCGCCCCGAACGGGCCCTCCCAGCAGCGGGTCATCCGGCAGGCCCTGACCGTCGCCGGACTCGACGCCACCGCCGTCGACGCCGTCGAGGCACACGGCACCGGCACCGCGCTCGGCGACCCGATCGAAGCGCAGGCCCTGCTCGCCACCTACGGCAAAGGGCGCGGCGACGTACCGCTGCGGCTCGGTTCGATCAAATCGAACATCGGGCACACCCAGGCGGCGGCCGGGGTCGCCGGGATCATCAAGATGGTGCTGGCCATGCGGTACGGGCAACTCCCGGCCACCCTGCACGTCGGCCGCCCGTCCCGGCAGGTCGACTGGTCCGCCGGAGCGGTCGAACTGCTCACCGAACCGCGCCTGTGGCCCCGTACCGGGCATCCGCGCCGGGCCGGGATCTCCTCGTTCGGGATCAGCGGCACCAACGCCCACGTCATCCTCGAGGAACCCCCGGCCACCACCGAACCGGAACCGGCCGAGAACCCGCTGCCGGTCGTGCCGTTCGTGTTCTCCGGGCACGGGCCGGACGGGCTCGCCGCCCAGGCCACCGGGCTGCTCGACTTCCTGGACACCCGGCCCACCGTGCGGCTGCCGGACGTGGCCGCGGCACTGGCCGGGCGGGCCGCGCTGACCCACCGGGCCGTCGTGCTGGCCCGCACCGCCGACCAGACCGTCATGGACCTGATGGACATCGCCGGCGGCGTGCCCGCCCCGGTCGCGGCCGTCGACGGGCGGCTGGCGGTCGTCTTCACCGGCCAGGGCTCGCAGCGTCTCGACATGGGGCGTGGTCTTCACGCGGCGTTCCCGGTGTATCGGGCTGCCCATGACGAGGTCTCCGGGTTGCTGGAGCTGACCGGTGAGGTGGACGACACCGGTTACGCACAGCCGGCGATCTTCGCTCTGGAGGTGGCGCTGCTGGCGCTGGTCCGGTCGTGGGGTGTCACGCCGGACGTGGTGGCGGGGCATTCGATCGGAGAGATCACCGCGGCGTACGCCGCCGGCGTGCTGTCGCTGCAGGACGCCGCGACCCTGGTGTCCGCGCGTGCCCGGCTGATGCAGGCTCTTCCGGCCGGTGGGGCGATGGTGGCGGTGCAGGCGTCCGAGGCCGAGGTGCGCGCGGCGTTCCCGGACCTCGACATCGCCGCGGTCAACGGGCCCCGCGCGGTGGTCGTCTCCGGTGCGGATGTTCCGGAGATGCCGCAGTGGAAGACCACCCGGCTACGGACCAGCCACGCGTTCCATTCGCGGCTGATGGATCCGATGCTGGACGACTTCCGGGCCGTGGTGGAGACCCTCACCTTCCACCAGCCGAGCCTGGCCGTGGTGTCGACCGTGGACGCGCTGGCCGACTGGACCGACCCGTCGTACTGGGTGCGGCAGGTCCGGGAACCGGTGCGCTTCGCCGACGCGATCACCAGGCTGGACGCCGCCCGGGTCCTCGAACTGGGCCCGGACACCGTTCTCGCCACCCTGATCCCGGACGCGGTCGCCGCACTCCGCCGGGACCGCGACGAGGTCACCACCCTGTTCACCGCGGTCGGCGCGCTCTACCGGGCCGGTGTCGACGTCGACTGGAGAGCCGTCGTCACCGGTGCGGCCCGCGTCGAGTTGCCGACCTACGCCTTCCAGCACGTCAACTACTGGCCCCGGCCCCGCCCGGCCGCCCCCGCCACCGACCCGGCCGGGCTCGGCCTGGTCGGCACCGGTCACGCCCTGCTCGGTGCGGCGGTCGAACTACCCGGCTCGGCCGACACCGTCCTCACCGGCCGCCTCGCCGTCACCACCCACCCGTGGCTGGCCGACCACACCGTCCTCGACCGCATCGTCGTACCCGGCACTGCCCTGCTCGAGATGGCCGTCGCCGCCGGCGTGCGAGCCGGTACGCCCGCCGTCGAGGAACTGCTGCTGCAGGCCCCGCTGACCCTGCCCGCCGCCGGTGGCGTCCAGGTCCGGGTGACCGTGGCCGCCGACACCGTGGACGGCCGGAACGCCGTCACCCTGCACGCCCGCGCCGACGAGACCGAACCGTGGACCGCCCACGCCACCGGAACCCTGACCCGCGACGAGACACGCCCGCACGACGCCGGGCTGACCGTCTGGCCACCGACCGGCGCCGAACCCGTCCCGCTCGACGGCTTCTACCCCGCACTGGCCGCGACCGGCATGGTCTACGGGCCCGCCTTCCAAGGGCTGCGCGCGGTCTGGCGCCGCGGCGACGAAGTGTTCGCCGAAGTCGGCAACGAGGTGTTCGCCGAGGTCGGCAACGAGCACACCGGCGCCGGGTACGCGGTACATCCGGCCCTGTTCGACGCCGCCCTGCACGCCGTCGGTGCCGGTGGCCTGCTCGACACGCAAGGCATCCGGCTGCCGTTCACGTTCACCGGCGTGCGCACGTCCGGGGAGGCCGGACCGGTACTGCGGGCCCGCCTCACCGCCACCGGCCCCGACGGAGTCCGCGTCGAACTGGCCGACGGCGACGGCCGCCCGATCGCCGAAGTCGACCGTCTCACCCTGCGCCCCGTCACCGGCGCCCAGCTGTCCACCGCCGACCGGCTCCTGTACGGCGTGCGCTGGACCCCGGCCGACGCCACCCCGACGACCGAACCGTTCACCGCCATCACGCTCGGCGCCGAACTCCCCGACCCCGCCGCACGGCTGCTGGTCGACGCCACCGCGCCGGGAACCGCCCTGGACCGCACGTCCGCCCTGCTCACACTCCTGCAGAAGTGGCTCGATGACCCGAAGTGGTCGGCGGCGCGGCTCGTACTGCGCACCCATGGCGCGGCCGGCGACCACATCACCGACCCCGACGGCGCTGCCCTGTGGGGCCTGATCCGTTCCGCCCAGGCCGAACACCCCGGCCGGCTCCAGCTCGTCGACGCGGCCGACGACACGATCCTCGAAGACCTTCCCGAAGCGGTGGTACGCGACGGCGAGGTCCTCGTACCACGCCTCGAACGCCTCACCGCCCCGGCCCCCGCTCCCGCCCCGGCCCCCGCTCCCGCCCCGGCCTCAGCTTCGGGCGGGCTCGGTGCCGGTGTCGTGGTCGTCACCGGTGCCACCGGCACCCTCGGCCGCCTGATCACCCGGCACCTCGTCACCGAACACGGTGTCCAGGACCTGCTGCTGCTGTCGCGCTCCGGCGGCGACCCCGGCATCGACGGCGCCCGGATCCGCACCGTCGCGTGCGACCTGGCCGACCCCGGCGCGGTCGCCACGGCACTGCGCGGCGAACCGGTGACCGCGATCATCCACGCCGCCGGAGTGCTCGACGACGCCCTGCTCACCAGCCTGACAGCGGAACGGCTCGCGACGGTGTTCCGGGCCAAGGTGGACGCCGCCCGCAACCTGGCCGCGGCGGCCACCGGGCCGGACCTGCGCGCGCTGGTGCTGTTCTCATCGGCGGCGGGACTGTTCGGCAACGCGGGACAGGCCAATTACAGCGCCGCGAACGCCTTTCTGGACGCGTACGCCAGCAAGCTCCGCGCCGAAGGCGTGCCGTTGATCTCGCTGGCCTGGGGTCTCTGGGAAGCCGGCATGGGCGGTGCGCTCAGCGATGCCGAACGCGCCCGCGCCCGGCAGGCCGGCATCATCCCGCTCACCGAGGAGCAGGGTCTGGCCGCGTTCGACGCCGCTCTCGACGCCGATCGCGCCATCGTCGTGCCGCTCGGCCTCGACCTCGCCGCCCTCGGCTCCCTCGCCTCCGGTTCCCCCCTTGCCTCTGGTTCTTCCTTGGCCTCCGGTTCCCCCCTTGACTCCGGTTCTTCCTTCGCTTCCCGTTCCTCCCTTGTCGGCAGGCCCGGAATCTCCCCGCTGCTGCACGGCCTGGTCCGTGCCACCGGCCGCCGCACCAGCACGGACCCGGCCGCCGGAGGTCTCGCCGGCCGCCTCGCCGGGCTGAGCACCACCGACCGGGAACGCGCCGTCCTCGACCTGGTCCGCACCCACGTGGCCGCGGTCCTCGGACATGCCGACGCGACCGCCGTCGACCCGGCACTCGCCTTCAGCAACCTGGGCTTCGACTCGCTCACCGCCGTCGAACTGCGCAATCGCCTGGCCACCGCTACCGGCCTGAGACTGCCGTCCACCCTGGTCTTCGACTACCCGACCGTCACCGCGCTCGGCACCTACCTGCTCGGCGAACTCCTCGGCGCGGTGGTTCCGGACGTACCGGTGGTGACGGCCACCGCCGCCTCCAGCGAGCCGATCGCGATCGTCGGCATGGCCTGCCGTTATCCGGGTGGGGTGGCGTCGCCGGACGATCTGTGGGAGCTGGTGTCCACCGGCCGGGACGGCATCGGCCTATTCCCCACCGACCGTGGCTGGCCTGATCTGTATCACCCCGACCCGGACAATCCCGGCACGTCCTACACGCGAGAAGGCGGCTTCCTCTACGGGGCCGGCGACTTCGACCCGGCGCTGTTCGGGATCGCGCCGCGTGAGGCCCTGGCGATGGACCCGCAGCACCGGCTGCTCCTCGAAACGTCGTGGGAGACGTTCGAGAGTGCCGGGGTCAACCCGCTCGGGCTGCACGGAACACGCACGGGTGTGTTCGTCGGTGTCATGTACAACGACTACTCGATGGCGCTGGGGGCGTCGGCCGACAGCGACGAAGGCTTCATGGGTACGGGCGGCAGCATCGCCTCCGGCCGGGTCTCCTACACGTTCGGCCTGGAGGGCCCGGCGGTCACCGTCGACACGGCCTGTTCGTCGTCGTTGGTGGCGCTGCATCTGGCGGTGCAGGCGTTGCGTAACGGTGAGTGTTCGATGGCGCTGGCCGGTGGTGTGACGGTGATGGCGACGCCGAACACGTTCGTCGGTTTCTCCCGCCAGCGCGGTCTGTCGGCTGACGGCCGGTGCAAATCGTTCGCCGACGGCGCCGACGGCACGGGCTGGTCCGAGGGCGTCGGCATGCTCCTGGTCGAACGTCTGTCGGACGCCGAGCGGCTCGGTCATCCGGTGCTCGCGATCGTCCGGGGCAGCGCGGTCAACCAGGACGGCGCGTCCAACGGCCTGACCGCCCCCAACGGCCCGTCCCAGCAGCGCGTCATCCGGCAGGCCCTGGCCAACGCCCGGGTGACCAGCGCCGACGTCGACGTGGTGGAGGCGCACGGCACCGGAACGCCGCTGGGCGACCCGATCGAGGCACAGGCCCTGCTCGCTACGTACGGTCAGGACCGTTCCGGTGACCCGTTGTGGTTGGGTTCGATCAAGTCGAACCTCGGTCACACCCAGGCCGCCGCCGGTGTAGCCGGAATCATCAAGATGGTTCAGGCGATGCGGTACGGGGTTCTCCCGGCAACGCTGCACGCCGACGCCCCGTCCACCCAGGTCGACTGGGAATCCGGAGCGGTCGAACTACTAGCGGAATCCCGCTCATGGCCCGCCGTCGACCGCCCCCGTCGTGCGGCCGTGTCGTCCTTCGGCATCAGCGGCACCAACGCCCACATCATCCTCGAAGCGTCCCCGTCCCCGTCCCCGTCCCCGTCCCCGTCCCCGTCCCCGTCGGCGTCTCCGTTGCCGGCCCATTCCTGGTCTCCGGACTCAGCCGCCGAGCCCACGGACCGGTCAGGCGTCCTGGGAGGACCCGCGGCTCTAGGCTCCATTCCGGGTGAGCACGCCTTGGCAGCTATTCCGGATGAGCCGACAGCTGTTCCGGGTGAATTCGCCGCGCTGACATCGATTCCAGGGCAGCCCTCCGCTTTGGCTGCTGTTCCGGTCGTGCTCACCGGTGCGGACGCGAACGCCCTTCGTGAGCACGCCGCCCGCCTGCTCCGCACGCGCGCCCCACTCGCGGAACTCGCCCGAACCCTGACCCGGCGTGCGCCACTGCGCCACCGCGCGGTGATCGTGGCCGCCGACCGCGCCGCACTCGATCGCGCCCTCACCGGCGACATCGTCATCGGTGAAGCCCGGCGTACCTCTCTGGCGGTGTTGTTCACCGGCCAGGGCGCGCAGCGTCTCGGCATGGGCCGGGGTCTGTACCAGGCTTTCCCGGTGTATCGGGCCGCCTATGACGAGGTCACCGCGTTGTTGGATCTGTCCGGAGACATCGACGACACGGGTTGTGCGCAGCCGGCGATCTTCGCTTTGGAGGTGGCGCTGCTGGCGCTGGTGCGTTCCTGGGGTGTCGAGCCGGATGTGGTGGCGGGTCATTCGATCGGTGAGATCGCGGCTGCCTATGCGGCCGGGGTCCTCTCGCTGGCGGATGCCGCGACTTTGGTGTCTGCTCGTGCTCGCCTGATGCAGGCTCTTCCCGCGGGTGGGGCGATGGTTGCGGTGCAGGCGTCTGAGGCTGAGATTCGGGCAGAGTTCCCGGATATCGACATCGCCGCGGTGAACGGTCCGCGTTCGGTGGTGGTCTCTGGTCGCGAGTCCGAGATCGCGGAGGTCGTGGCGTCGCCGTGGAGGACGACTCGTCTGCGGACGAGTCATGCGTTTCATTCGCGGTTGATGGATCCGATGCTGGTTGACTTCGGTGCGGTTGTATCGACATTGACGTTCCGTGAGCCGCGGCTGTCGTACGTGTCATCTGTTGATTCAACGGGTGACTGGATGGATCCGTCATATTGGGTACGTCAGGTCCGCGAGCCGGTCCGCTTCGCCGATGCTGTCAACGCCTTGGACGCAGATCTTGTCCTCGAACTGGGCCCGGACACGGTCCTGGCCACCCTGATCTCGAACACGGTCCACGACGACGATGAGGCCGCCACCGCACCACGTCCCGACCATGACGACGCCGTCACCGCTATGGCCGCCTCGCGGCCCGGTCATCAGGAAGTCGTCACCGCTGTCGCGGCTCTGCGTCGTGGCCATGACGAGGTTGCGACCCTGCTTACCGCTCTCGGGGAGTTGTACCGGCGGGGCACCTCGGTGGACTGGTCCGCGGTACTGGGTGACGGACCCATCGCCGCCCTGCCCACCTATCCGTTCCAGCACCGGCGTTTCTGGCCGCGCCCGCGGGACGGCGGCAGCCGGGACGCCCTCGGTCTCGGGCTCGCCGACACCGGCCACCCGCTGCTCGGTGCTGCCGTGGAAGCGCCGGACGCCACCACCGCCCTGTTCACCGGATGGCTGTCGCTGAGCACCCACCCGTGGCTGGCCGACCACGTCGTGCTGGGCCGCCCGCTGGTTCCCGGCACCGCGCTGGCCGAGATGGCCCGCGCCGCCGGAGAGCACGTGGGTGTGCCGGTGGTCGAGGAACTGCTGCTCCAGGCCCCGCTACCACTACCCGCACAGGGTGGTGTCCAGTTGCGGGTCACGCTTGCCGAGCCCGGCCCGGACAGCCGCCGAACGGTGACCGTGCACGCCCGAACCGAGGACGACGAATCCTGGATCAGCCACGCCACCGGCGTCCTGACCGCCTCGGCCGAACCCACCCACCCAGGCTTCGCCCTGGCCGAGCCCGCACACCCAAGCCTCGCCCACCCAAGCTCCGCCTCGGGCAAACCCACCGCCTCGTCCAAGACGGGCCCCGTCTGGAACGGGGTGGACGGTGCTGAACCGCTTGATCTGACCGGCTTCTATACGGCGACGGCTGCCACCGGGCTCGTCTACGGCCCCGCCTTCCAGGGGCTGCGGACGGTGCACCGACGTGGTGACGATATCTTCGCGGAGGTCGAACTCGACCATCCGGTCACCGGGTATGGGCTGCACCCTGCCCTGTTCGACGCGGTTCTGCATGCGATCGCCGCCGGTGGCATGTTCGCCGACGGTGAGACCCGGTTGCCGTTCGCGGTCACCGGTCTGCGCGTCTTCGGAACGGCCGGGAACCGCCTGCTGGCCCGGCTCACCCGGACCACCGGAGCCGACGCCGTCCGCATCACGATCACCGATCCGGCCGACACACCGGTAGCCGAGGTGGACAGCCTGGCGCTGCGCCCGGCCACGGCCGGTGTCAGTACCGGCGCCGCCGACCGTCTCCTCTACACGGTCACCTGGACCCCGCAGGACATCCAGGCCGCACCGGAGGCCCCGCACGTCATCACTTTGGGGCAGGACCTGCCGGCCGCCTTGACAGAGCCCGGCACCACCCAGAACCAAACGGCGGCCGCGCCGGCCGCCACCGGGATCCGCCCGCCGGTCCTTCTGGTGGATGCGACCGCGCCGGGCACCGCCCGGGACCGGGCGGCCGACCTGCTGCGGCTGGTGCAGAACTGGCTCGCCGCCCCGGAATGGTCCGGCTCCCGGCTCGTCGTCCGCACCCACGGCGCAGCCGGTGAGAAGATCACCGACCCGGACGGTGCCGCGCTGTGGGGCCTGGTCCGGGCCGTGCAGTCCGAGCACCCGGACCGGGTTCACCTGCTGGACGGGCCGGACGACGTGTACCTACCGGTGCCGCAGGCGCTGAGCCGGGACGGGGTGGTGAGGGTGCCCCGGCTGTCGCGGGTTCCGGCCGCCGCCCCGATCGGGCTCGGCGACGGCGTCGTGGTGGTCACCGGCGCCACCGGCACACTCGGTGAGCTGATCACCCGGCACCTGGTGGACCGGTACGGCGTACGGGATCTGTTGTTGTTGTCCCGTACCGGCCGCTCTCTCGCTGTTGACGGCGTCCGTGTGCGGGCGCTGGCCTGCGACGTCGCGGATCCCGACGCGGTGTCGGCGGCGCTGCGCGACGAACCGGTGACCGCGGTGATCCACGCCGCCGGGGTGCTCGACGACGGCATTGTCGAGTCGTTGACCCCGGAACGCCTGGACACCGTCTTCCGCACCAAGATCGACGCGGCCCGGAACCTCGTCGCCGCCACTCGGGACAAGCAGCTCACGGCGGTGGTGCTCTACTCGTCGGCGGCGGGCGTGCTCGGTAACGCGGGACAGGCCAACTACGCCGCCGCGAACGCTTTCCTCGACGCGTACGCCAGCAATCTCCGCGCCGAAGGCGTGCCTGTCACCTCGCTGGCCTGGGGCCTGTGGGAAGCCGGCATGGGCGCGTCGCTGAGTGACGCCGAACGGGCCCGAGCCCGGCAGGGTGGCATCTTGCCACTGACCCCGGAGCAGGGCCTGGCCGCTTTCGACGCGGCCCTCGGCGCCGGCCACGCCGCCGTCGCACCGCTGGCTCTCGACCTCGCGCCGATGCGGGTCGCCGCCGCTGCCGGGCTGCTGCCGCCGCTGCTCGCCGGCCTGGTCCGGGTACCGGTCCGCGCGAACGCCGGCACCGACAACGCCCTGGCCCGGCGGCTGGCCGGCCTGCCCACCAACCAGCGGGAACGGGCCGCCCTCGACCTGGTCCGCACTCACGTGGCCGGGGTGCTCGGCTACCCCGGGCCGGACGCGGTCGAAGCGGACCGGGCGTTCCGCGAACTCGGCTTCGACTCGCTGACCGCCGTCGACCTGCGCAACCGCCTGGCCACGGTCACCGGCTTGCGGTTGCCCTCCACGCTGGTCTTCGACTACCCGAACGCGCAGGTCCTCGCCGGTCACCTGGCCACCGAACTCGCCGGGCCCGCCCCGGCCGCCACCGTTCCGACAGCGGCCACCCCGGTCACCGCCGCCGACGAGCCGATCGCGATCGTCGGCATGGCCTGCCGTTATCCGGGTGGGGTGGCGTCGCCGGACGATCTGTGGGAGCTGGTGTCCACCGGCCGGGACGGCATCGGCCTATTCCCCACCGACCGTGGCTGGCCTGATCTGTATCACCCCGACCCGGACAATCCCGGCACGTCCTACACCCGTGAGGGCGGCTTCCTGCACGACGCCGCGGACTTCGACCCGGCACTGTTCGGGATCGCGCCGCGCGAGGCCCTGGCCATGGACCCGCAGCACCGGCTGCTCCTCGAAACGTCGTGGGAGGCGTTCGAACGGGCCGGAGCGAACCCGCTCGGACTGCGCGGCTCACGGACCGGCGTGTTCGTGGGCGTCATGTACAACGACTACGCCATGGTCCTCGGAGGATCAGACGAAGAGACCGAAGGCTTCATGGGTACGGGCGGCAGCATCGCTTCCGGCCGGGTCTCCTACACGTTCGGCCTGGAAGGGCCGGCCGTCACCGTCGACACCGCCTGCTCGTCGTCACTGGTCGCCCTGCACCTGGCGGTGCAGGCGTTGCGTAACGGTGAGTGTTCGATGGCGCTGGCCGGTGGTGTGACGGTGATGGCGACGCCGTCCACGTTCGTCGGTTTCTCCCGCCAGCGTGGTCTGGCCGCGGACGGCCGCTGCAAGTCGTTCGCGGAGGCCGCTGACGGCACGGGCTGGGGCGAGGGTGTCGGCATGCTGCTGGTGGAGCGTTTGTCCGACGCTCAACGGCAAGGGCACAAGGTCCTTGCTGTGGTACGAGGGAGCGCGGTCAACCAGGACGGCGCCTCCAACGGGTTGACCGCCCCGAACGGCCCCTCACAGCAACGGGTCATCCGCCAGGCCCTTACTGCGGCCCGGCTCAGCACCGCCGACGTCGACGTCGTGGAGGCACACGGCACCGGCACGTCCCTCGGCGACCCGATCGAGGCGCAGGCGCTGCTGGCCACCTATGGTCAGGATCGTTCCGGTGACCCGTTGTGGTTGGGTTCGGTGAAGTCCAATCTGGGTCATACGCAGGCTGCGGCTGGTGTAGCCGGGATCATCAAGATGGTTCAGGCGATGCGGTACGGGGTGCTCCCGGCAACGCTGCACGTGGACAGCCCGTCCTCGCAGGTCGACTGGTCGGCTGGTTCAGTGGAGCTGCTGACGTCGTCTCGCGAATGGCCGTCCGCGAACCGCCCACGTCGTGCAGCCGTGTCGTCGTTCGGCATCAGCGGCACCAACGCCCACGTCATCCTCGAAGCAGCACCGTCCCCAACCAGCACCGCGCTCCCCGTCACCGGCACGGCCCGCCCGGCCGTGCCGGTAGTGACGGCCGTGCCGCTGGCGTCGGCCGTGCCGCTGGCGTCGGCCGTGCCGGTGGTGATCACCGCAGCCGACGAGAACGCCCTCCGTGCTCAGGCCGACCGCCTGCACCGGACGAACGCCCCGCTCGGCGAGCTGGCCCGGACCCTGGCCAGCCGGGCACCACTGCGTCACCGCGCCGTCTTCGTGGCCGCCGACCGCACTGCCCTCGACCACGCCCTGACCGGCCCGATCACCTCAGGCGAAGCCCACCGGGCACCCCTAGCCGTCCTCTTCACCGGCCAGGGCTCGCAGCGTCGCGACATGGGCCGCGGACTCTACGAGGCGTTCCCGGTCTACCGGGCCGCCTACGACGAGGTGACCGCGCTGCTGGAGACGTCCCGTGCCCCGAAGAGCGTGGTGACTTCGGGTGCGAATCGAACCCCGGATCACCACGCTGAAAGGCGCTCGGACCTTGCCCGTGCAACGTCTCTCGACGTCGACGACACCGGCTATGCCCAGCCGGCGATCTTCGCCCTGGAAGTGGCCCTGCTGGCGCTGATCCGATCGTGGGGCCTGGAACCCGACGTGGTGGCCGGCCACTCGATCGGTGAGATCGCCGCCGCCCACGCCGCCGGAGTGCTCTCCCTGACGGACGCGGCGACCCTGGTGTCCGCCCGTGCCCGTCTCATGCAGGCTCTTCCGGCCGGTGGGGCGATGGTGGCGGTGCAGGCGTCCGAGGCCGAGGTGCGCGCGGCGTTCCCGGACCTCGACATCGCCGCGGTCAACGGGCCCCGCGCGGTGGTCGTCTCCGGCCCGGACGTTCCGGAGATGCCGGACTGGAAGACGACCCGGCTGCGCACCAGCCACGCGTTCCACTCCCGGCTGATGGACCCGATGCTTGACGACTTCCGGGCCGTGGTGGAGACCCTCACCTTCCACACCCCGGACCTGGCCTACGTGTCGACCGTGGGCGCGCAAGCCGACTGGACCGACCCGTCGTACTGGGTGCGGCAGGTCCGCGAACCGGTCCGCTTCGCCGACGCGGTGACACGACTGGGGCACGTCCATGTCCTGGAGCTGGGCCCGGACACCGTCCTGACCAGCCTGATCCCGGCCGTGACCGAGGCGCACGAGCGGGACGGGATCACCGCCGTCGCCGCGCTCCGCCGGGACCGGGACGAGGTCACCACGCTGCTCACCGCCGTCGGCACACTGTTCACCGCCGGTGTCGAGGTGGACTGGACCGCGGTCCTCGGTGACGGGCCACGCGCCGACCTGCCGACCTACGCCTTCCAGCACCGGCGTTTCTGGCCGCGGGCCCGAACCGGCCCGGCAGGTGACGCGGCCGGGCTCGGCCTGACCGGAACCGGTCACCCGCTCGCCGGTGCCGCCGTCGAACTGCCGTCCGGCGAACGGGTGCTCACCGGCCGCCTGTCGACCGCCGCCTACCCGTGGCTGACCGATCACACGATCGGCGGCCGGACGGTCGTACCGGGCACCGCCCTCGCCGAACTCGCCCTCGCCGCCGGTCACCAGGCCGGCCTTCCGGTCCTGGACGAACTGCTGCTCCAAGCGCCGCTGACCCTCGACGCCGGGGAGCCGGCCGAGGTCCGGGTGACCCTGGCCGTCCCGGACGCCGGACGCTCCGCGGTGACCATCCACTCCCGTACCGGCACGGGCGAACCGTGGACACTGCACGCCGCGGGCCTGCTGACCGAGACGGCCGACCCGGTGCCGGAGCTCCCTGCCGGAACCTGGCCCCCGGTCGGCGCTCAGGAACTCGACATCTCCGGCTTCTACGCCACGGCGGCCGCCGGAGGGCTGGACTACGGTCCCGCCTTCCAGGGGCTGCGCCGGGTCTGGAGACTCGCCGACACGGTGTACGCCGAAGCCGCCATCGACGACGTGGGCCGCGGATACGCCCTGCACCCGGCCCTGTTCGACGCGGTACTGCACGCCATCGGCGCGGGTGGCGCACTGCCCGCCGAGGGTGGTGCCCGGCTACCGTTCGGCTTCACCGGCCTGCGGATCACGGGCAAGGCCGGAACCGCCTTGCGTGCCGAGATCACCCCCGCCCCGGGAACCGACACCGTCCGGATCACCCTCGCCGACCCGTCCGGCCTCCCGGTCGCGGCCGTCGAAAGCCTCTCGCTCCGGCCGGTCGCCGCCACCAGCCCCGCCGACCGCCTGCTGTACACGGTGGATTGGACCCCGTCCGCCCTGACCCCGGACCCCGTCCGCCCGGCGGTCCTGACCCTCGGCGGGGACCTGCCCGCCCCGGCGCCGATCCTGGTCGTCGACGCCACCGCACCGGGAACCGCCCGGAACCGTTCGGCGGCCCTGCTGATCCTTCTCCAGACCTGGCTGGCCGACCCCGGCTGGGCCGATTCCCGGCTGGTCGTGCGGACCTCCGGTGCGGTGGGCGCCGACGTGACCGACCCCGACGGTGCCGCCCTCTGGGGCCTGGTCCGTTCGGCGCAGTCCGAACACCCCGACCGGTTCCACCTGGTCGACGGTCCGGCGGACCTCTTCTACCCGGCGCCGGAGGTCCTGGTCCGGGACGGCGTGGCCGGTGTGCCGCGGCTGTCCCGGATCATCCCCGGCGCGCCGGTGGACCTGGGCGACGGGGCCGTGGTGGTCACCGGGGCGACCGGAACCCTGGGCGAACTCGTCGCTCGGCACCTGGTGCGAGCACACGGCGTGCAGAATCTGATCCTGCTGTCCCGCTCCGGCCGTGGCTTGGTGATCGAGGACGCCCGGGTGCGGGCGGTGGCCTGCGACGTCGCTGACGAGCAAGCGCTCCGGGCCGCGCTCGCCGGGGAACGGATCACAGCCGTGGTGCACGCGGCCGGTGTGCTCGACGACGGGGCGCTGGAGTCGCTGACCCCGGCCCGGCTGGACACCGTGTTCCGGGCCAAGGTGGACGCCGTCCGGGCACTCGCCGAGGTCACCCGGGAACAGCCGCTGACGGCGTTCGTCCTGTACTCGTCGGCGGCGGGACTGTTCGGCACCGGGGGACAGGCCAACTACGCGGCGGCGAACGCGTTCCTCGACGGCTATGCGACCACGTTGCGGGCCACCGGCGTACCGGCGCTCTCGCTGGCCTGGGGTTTGTGGGACGCGGGCATGGGGGAGACCGCCGACCTGGCCCGGATGCGCCGCGGTGGCATCCTGCCGCTCACCGCCGAGCAGGGTCTCGCCGCCTTCGACGCCGCGCTCGGCGCCGGAGTGCCGGTGATCGCCCCGCTCGCCCTCGACCCGGCGGCGCTCGGGCAGGCCGCCGCGGCCGGAATGCTGCCGCCGCTGCTCGCCGGGCTGATCCGCACCCCACGGCAGCGTGCCGAGGCACCGGCCGGGCCGTCGCTCGGGCAGCGCCTCACCGGACTGTCCGAGGACGATCAGGACCGGCTCGTGCTCGACGTGGTAAGGGACCAGGTCGCCGCGGTGCTCGGCCACGACTCGGGTGCGGCGGTACCGGCCGGACGGGCCTTCTCCGAACTCGGCTTCGACTCGCTGACCGCCGTCGAACTACGCAACCGGCTCGGTGCCGCCACCGGCCTGCGGCTGCCGTCGACGCTGGTCTTCGACTACCCGAACGCCGGAACCCTGGCCGCCCACCTGGTGGAGCGACTGCGGCCCGCGGTGGTCTCGCCGATGGTGGCCCTGCTGGCCGAACTGGATCAGCTGGAACGCGGCCTGCTCGACACCAGCGCCGACGAACAGGACCGGTCCCGGGTCACCGCCCGCCTGCACGGGCTGCTCGCGGCCTGGCAGGGCACCGGCACCGCACCGGCCGGTGGCGCGTCGCTCGCCGACGAACTGGAGTCGGCCAGCGACGACCAGATGTTCGACCTGCTCGGCAAGGAATTCGGCATCTCCTGACCGGCCGGCCCCGATCGAGACACGAAAGGCGACACAGACATGAGCGAGTCGGGCCAGGTCCCGGAGGACCGCCTGAGGTACTTCCTCAAGCGGGTCACCACCGAACTCCACGACACCCGGGAACGGCTGCGGAGCGCTGAACAGGCGGCTGCCGAGCCGATCGCGATCGTCGCGATGGCCTGCCGGTTCCCCGGTGGGGTCGGCTCACCCGAGGACCTCTGGGATCTGGTGTCGGCGGGCCGGGACGCGGTCGGCACGTTCCCGGAGGACCGTGGCTGGGACATCGACAACCTTTACCACCCCGACCCCGATCACCCTGGTACGACGTACTCCCGCGACGGTGCCTTCCTGTCCGGCGCCGCCGACTTCGACCCGGGACTGTTCGGCATCTCGCCCCGCGAGGCGCTGGCCATGGACCCGCAGCACCGGCTGCTGCTGGAAGTCACCTGGGAGGCGTTTGAACGCGCCGGACTCGACCCGCAAGGACAGCGCGGCTCCCGGACCGGGGTGTTCGCCGGAGTCATGTACAACGACTACGCCCTGGTCGTGGGCGAATCGGCGGACGCCGCCGAAGGTTTCATGGGCACCGGCGGCAGCATCGCCTCCGGCCGGATCGCCTACACCTTCGGCCTCGAAGGCCCGACCGTCACCGTTGACACCGCCTGTTCGTCGTCGCTGGTCGCACTGCACCTGGCCGTGCAGGCGCTGCGCAACCGGGAATGCGACCTGGCCCTGGCCGGTGGGGTGACGGTGATGGCCACCCCGAACACGTTCATCGGCTTCTCCCGGCAGCGCGGCCTGGCCGTCGACGGCCGCTGCAAGTCGTTCGCCGACGGCGCCGACGGCACCGGCTGGGGCGAGGGCGCCGGAATGCTGCTGGTCGAGCGCCTGTCCGATGCCCAACGTCAAGGTCACCAGATCCTTGCGGTGGTACGCGGGAGCGCGGTCAACTCCGACGGCGCCTCCAACGGCCTCACCGCCCCGAACGGCCCCTCCCAGCAGCGCGTCATCCGCCAGGCCCTGGCTACGGCCCGCCTCGAACCGTCCGACGTCGACGTCGTTGAGGCACACGGCACCGGCACGTCCCTGGGCGACCCGATCGAGGCGCAGGCTCTGCTGGCTACGTACGGTCAGGACCGTTCCGGTGACCCGTTGTGGTTGGGTTCGGTGAAGTCGAACCTCGGTCACACTCAGGCCGCCGCCGGTGTCGCGGGAATCATCAAGATGGTCCAGGCCATGCGGCACGGCGTTCTCCCGGCAACACTGCACGTCGACGCCCCGTCGACGCAGGTCGACTGGTCAGCCGGCGCGGTGGAACTCCTCACGGAGGCCCGCGACTGGCCCCTAGCCGACCGCCCCCGCCGAGCAGCCGTGTCCTCCTTCGGCATCAGCGGCACCAACGCCCACATAATCCTCGAGGCATCCCCGTCCCCGTCCCCGTCCCCGTCCCCGTCCCCGTCCCCGTCCCCGTCCCCGTCCCCGTCCCCGTCCCCGTCCCCGTCCACTCCGGAACCCGGCGAGGCCGGACCGGCCTTGGAATCTGTCGCGCGTGGCAGCGTTGGACCCGCCCTGGAACCGGGTGAGCGCGCCGAAGCCAAATCCGTTCCCGAATTCGTCGCTGACGCGGCGGTCGTCGCGCTCGTGATCACGGCTGCGGATGAGACCGCTCTGGACATCCAGCTCAGCCGACTGGCCGCCTGGCCTGAACTGGTCCGGCCTGAGGTGGCGCGGACGCTGGCCGGACGGGCCCGCCTGCCGCACCGCGCGGTGGCTCTCGGCCGAACCTGGTCCCGCCTGGCCACGGACCTCGCCGCGGGCGGCACCGTCCGGGGCGTCGCCGGGCAGCCCGGACGGCTCGCTGTTGTCTTCACCGGCCAGGGCGCCCAGCGCCTGGACATGGGCCGAGGGCTCTACGAGGCGTTCCCGGTCTATCGGGCCGCACATGACGAAGTGGCCGCGCTGCTGGATCTGTCCGGCGACATCGACGACACGGGTTACGCACAACCGGCGATCTTCTCCCTGGAAGTGGCCCTCCTGGCGTTGCTGCGTTCCTGGGGTGTCGTCCCCGACGTGGTGGTGGGTCATTCGACCGGTGAGATCGCCGCCGCTCACGCGGCCGGAGTGCTGTCGCTGGAGGACGCGGCGACGCTGGTGTCTGCTCGTGCTCGTCTGATGCAGGCGTTGCCGCCCGGTGGGGTGATGGTGTCGGTGCTGGCGTCCGAGGCCGAGGTGCGGTCGGCGTTCCCGGATATCGACATCGCCGCGGTGAACGGTTCCCGAGCGGTGGTGGTGTCCGGGCAGGAATCCGATATTTCGGAAGTCATGGCGGCCGAGTGGAAGACGACCCGGCTGCGTACCAGTCACGCGTTCCATTCAAGATTGATGGATCCGATGTTGACTGACTTCCATGCGGTCGTATCAACATTGACGTTCCATGAGCCGCGCCTGTCGTATGTGTCAACTGTTGATTCAACGGGTGACTGGATGGATCCGTCGTATTGGGTGCGGCAGGTCCGCGAGCCGGTCCGCTTCGCCGAAGCCGTGACCAGGCTGAACGCCGCCCGATTCATCGAGGTCGGACCGGATGGGATTCTCACCGCTCTGCTGCACCACCTTCTCCCGGACACGACCGCGGTCGCCGCGCTGCGCCGGGACCGTGACGAACCGGAGACCCTGCTCACCGCGGTGGCGACCCTGTTCACCAGCGGCCAGGATGTCGACTGGCAGGCGATCACCGGCGGTACCGGGCACGCGGACCTGCCCACCTACCCGTTCACCCACCGCCGACTCTGGCCCCGCCCGCGTCCACGCGCCCGCGTCGACGCCGCCGGTCTCGGCCTGGACCCGATCGGACATCCGCTGCTGGGTGCCGCGGTCGCCGTCCCGGACACCGGGACCCTGATCCTCACCGGAACCCTCGATCCCGCCGCCCAACCATGGCTCACCGAGCACACCGTGCAGGGCCGCCTCATGCTGCCCGGCACCGCACTGACCGAACTGGCTCTGGCCGCCGGGGAACAGGCCGGCGTCCCGACCTTGGACGAACTGGTCCTCCACGCGCCGCTCACCCTGCCCGCAACGGGCACAGCCTCGATCCGAGTCACGGTGACCGAGGACGACGACAGCCAGGCCACCATCCGCTCCAGGCCCGCCGCCGCCGACAGCCACCCGGTCACCATCCACTCTCCGACCGATGCCGACGACCTGGTCACCATCGACTCTCCGTCCGACGGCGACGGCAGTCGCCCGGTCGCCATCTACTCCCGGATCGCCGACGACGCGCCCTGGACACTGCACGCGCAAGGTGTTCTCTCCGGGAACGAACCCGACGAAGTCGACGCTGACCTGGTCACTTGGCCGCCTGCAGGGGCCCGGGAACTGCCGCTGGACGGGCTCTACGACACCTTTGCCGCCGTTGGTCTCGGCTATGGACCGGCATTCCGAGGCCTGCGACGGCTGTGGCGGCGGGACGACGACGTGTTCGCCGAGGTGCGCATCGAGGCTCCGGACGACGGATACCGGCTGCATCCGGCGCTGGCAGACGCGGTTCTGCATGCCATCGGACCGGCTCAGGTGCTGCTCGGTGAAGGGCTGCGGCTGCCGTTCGTGTTCGCGGGGGTGCACCGGTTCGGCCCGGCCGGCGACACCCTTCGGGCTCGGCTGACGCCGGCCGGGCCCGACGCGGTGAGCATCGATCTGGCCGATGGCACCGGTCTGCCGGTCGCCCGCATCGACCGGCTCACCCTGCGCCCGGCCCCGGCTGCCCCGGCCAACCCGGGCGGACTGTCCGGCTCGGTCGGTCCGCTCGGATCGGTCGGCCAGGACAGCTGGGTTGGCCATGACGGCTCGGTCGGTCCGGATGGCGGCAGTGTGGTGGATCGTCTGCTGCACCAGATCATCTGGACGCCTCAGGAGACGGTGATCGGTGTGCCTGATGCGGTTGTTCCGCTGGGTGCGGGGCTGCCGGCTCCGGTGGGGACGCTGCTCGTGGACGCCTCCGGGCCGGGGACCGCCGGTGATCGTACCGCCGCGTTGTTGGAGATCTTGCAGTCCTGGCTGGTGGCACCGTCCTGGGCCGGCTCCCGCCTGGTGGTCCGCACCGACGGGGCCGTGGGGGAGCGGGTCACCGACGCCGACGGTGCCGCGTTGTGGGGGCTGGTCCGGTCGGCACAGGCCGAGTACCCGGACCGGCTGCACCTGATCGACGGGCCGGAGAACGTGACCAGCGCGCTGCCGCAGGCACTGATCCGGGACGGGATGGCCCTCGTACCGCTCCTGACCCGGCTGCGCCCGGCCAGCGTGCGCGGTGACCTCGGGGACGGCACGGTGGTGGTCACCGGCGCCAGCGGCACGCTCGGTGGGCTACTCGTCCGGCACCTGGCTCGCGAGTACGGGGTGCGTGACCTGTTGTTGCTGTCCCGGTCGGGGCGTTCGGTGGACGTACCCGAGGTGGTCGTCAGGTCGTTGTCCTGTGATGTCGGCGATGCGGAGGCGGTGGCGGGGGCTCTGCGCGGGGAGCGGATCACCGCTGTGGTGCACGCTGCCGGTGTCCTCGACGACGCGCTGCTGGCCGACCTCACCCCGGAACGCCTGAGCCGGGTTTTCGGCGCCAAGGTGGACGCCGCCCGGGCGCTCGCCGACGCCACCCGTGACCAGCCGCTGTCGGCGTTTGTCCTGTACTCCTCGGCCGCCGGCACGCTCGGCAACCCGGGGCAGGCCAACTATGCCGCCGCCAACGCGTTCCTCGACGCCTACGCCGTCGCCCTGCGCGCCGATGGAGTGCCGGCGACCTCGCTCGCGTGGGGCCTGTGGGAGGACGGCATGGCCGGCTCACTCGGTGAGGCCGGCCGGCGGCGGATGCGCCAGGGCGGCATCCTCGCGCTCACCGCGGCGCAGGGGCTCGCCGCGTTCGACGCCGCTCTGGCCTCCGGCGAACCGGTCGTGGTGCCGGTGGCCCTCGACCCGGCCGGTCTGCACGCCGCCGCGTCCGCCGGAGCACTGCCCGCGGTCCTCACCGGCCTGGTCCCGGCCGAAGACGGCCTTGTTCCGGCCGAAGACGGCCTGGTCCCGGCCGAAAAGGCTGACGGCGCACCGGATCGGCGGGCACTCGCCGCCTTCCAGCGACGGCTCGCCACCCTGCCCCCGGACGCACTGCGGGCCGCCCTCACCGAACTGGTGGCCCGGCAGACCGCGGTGGTCCTCGGCCACACCGGGACCGGCGACGTCGATCCGGACCGGCCGTTCCTGGAAGCCGGGTTCGACTCGCTGACCTCGGTGGAGTTGCGTAACCGGCTCGCCGGTGCCACCGGGCTGAAACTGCCGACCACGCTGCTGTTCGACCACCCCTCCCCGGACGCCGTGGTCCGCCACCTCACCGACCGGCTGGCCCGGCCGGGCCAGACCGGGCCGGCGGCGGCCGGAACGTTGAGCGTGATGTTCCGGGAGGCCTCGGCGACCGGGCGCAGCGGCGAGTTCTTCCAGGTGCTGACGTCGGCGGCGGCGTTCCGTCCGGCGTTCCACGGTAGCGCCGACCTGCCCCGCCCGGTCGAGGTGGTCCGGCTCGCCACCGGCGCCGACGGCCCGGCGCTGATCTGCCTGCCGTCGATCCTGGCGATCTCCGGCCCGCACCAGTACGTCCGGTTCGCCGGGGTGCTGCGCGGCCACCGGACGGTGGCCGCGATCGCCGCACCCGGGTTCGGCCGGGGCGAACTGCTGCCCGCCACCGTCGGCGCGGTCATCGGCGTCCAGGCCGACGCGGCCCTCGCGACCGCCGGCGACCAGCCGATCGTGCTGGTCGGGCACTCGTCCGGTGGGATGCTCGCGCACGGTGTGGCCGCCGAACTGGAGAGCCGCGGCGTCACCGTCGACGCGCTCGTCCTGATCGACATCTATTCTCACGACGTGGAGGCGCTCGCCGGTATCCAGCCGGTGCTGAGCGCCGGAATGATCGAACGGGAGGACGGTTACGTCCCGATGGACGACACCCGGCTCACCGCGATGGGCGGCTACGTCCGTCTCTTCCACGGCTGGCAGCCGGTGCCGGTCAAGGCACCGACCCTGCTGGTACGGGCGGCCGAACCGATGTTCGGCTGGTCCCGCGACGGCGACTGGCGTTCCTCGTGGACCCTGCCGCACAGCGTCGCCGACACTCCCGGCAACCACTTCTCCGTGATGGAGGAGCATGCCCTCACCACCGCCCGGACCGTCGACACCTGGCTGTCCGGTCTCCGTCCTACCTCTCCGAAAGCGGCCAGCCGATGACCAACCCCGCCGACAACCTGTGGATCCGCCGGTTCCACCACGAGCCGAACAGCCGGGCCACCCTGGTCTGTTTCCCGCACGCAGGCGGCTCGGCCAGCTTCTTCTACCCGGTCTCCGACGCCATGCAGTCCACCGCGCAGGTGGTGGCGCTGCAATACCCGGGCCGTCAGGACCGGCACCTGGAGAAGCCGCTGACCAGCATCGCCGCCCTGGCCGACGCGTCGTTCGCCGCGTTGCGCCCGTTGATGGACCAGCCGCTGGCGTTCTTCGGGCACAGCATGGGCGCCACCCTGGCCTTCGAGGTCGCCGAACGGATGCGCACCGCACTGGGCACCGCCCCGGTCACCCTGTTCGCCTCCGGCCGCCGGGCGCCGTCCCGGCACCGGGACGAGACCGTGCACCGCAGTGACGACGACGGCATCGTGGCCGAGCTGAAGACCCTCAGCGGCACCGACGCGCGGGTTCTCGGCGACCCGGAACTGCTGCGGATGATCCTGCCGGCGATCCGCAGCGACTACCACGCCGCCGAGACCTACCGCTGGTCGCCGAGCCCGCCGTTGACCTGCCCGATCGTCGCCCTCACCGGTGACAGCGACCCGAAGGTCAGCCGGGACGAGGCGCAGGCGTGGGGTGAGCACACCACCGGCGGTTTCGAGCTGCGCACCTTCCCCGGCGGGCACTTCTTCCTGGCCCAGCACCAGCGCGCGGTGATCAACCTGATCAGCGATCAGCTGCTGACCGTGGTCTCCTGAGGAGCACGGATGGCTCCGACCTTCGTCATCAGCACCGGCCGGTGCGGCTCCACCCTGCTCTCCCGGATGCTGCGCCTGCACCCCGACGTGCTCAGCCTCAGTGAGCTGCTCAGCACGGTGCGGTCCCGGCATCCGTTCGGCGGTGAGACCGACGGCGCCGAGTTCTGGCGGATGCTCAGCGACCCCGATCCCGCCGTCGACCTGATGGTCACCGAGGGACTGACGGTCTCCGAGCTGATCTACCCGTACGGCCGCGGTCGTTTCGATCCCGCCGAAGGCGTTCCTGCGATCTGCCACATGACCTTGCCGATGCTCACCGACGACCCGGACACGCTCTACGACGAGCTGGCCGCCGAAGTGCCGGCATGGCCGTCGCGGCCGGTCGCCGACCAGTACCGGGCCCTGTTCTCCTTCCTGTCCGCCCGCTGCGACCGGCCGGTCGTGGTGGAACGCTCCGGCGGCTCGCTGAACATGCTGCCGCAGTTGCGGGCGGCGTTCCCGGACGCGCGTTTCGTCTACCTGACCCGCGACGGCGCCGACTCGGCGGTCTCGATGAGCGGCCATGCCGGGTTCCGGCTGATGCTGGTCGGCCGGGAAGCCGCCCGGCTCAGCGGCGTCCGCGGCCCGGACCAGCTCGGGCCCGCCCAGATGCCGATGCTGCCGTCCGAGATCGGCCGGATGCTCGCCGACCCGCGGGAGCTGCCCGGACTGATGTCGCGGGACGTGCCGGTCACCGCGTTCGGGGCACTGTGGTCCGAGATGACCCGCGACGGCGCCGACGAACTGCTGCGCCTGCCCGCCGACCGGTGGACGATGCTGTCCTACGAGAACCTGATCGCCGACACCCGCGGCCAGCTCACCCGGCTGGCCGGGTTCCTCGGGGTGCCGGCGAACCGGTCGTGGCTGACCGCGTCGGCGGCACTCGTCGACGACGGCCGGCGCACCGGTGCGGCACGCCTGGACTCACGCCTGCGAGCGGCCCTGCGCCGGTCGTGCGCCCCCGGCACGGCGATCGACAAGGCCGTGGCGGCCGCCGCCGGCGTCCTGCTGCACGTGCCGCTGTGAACGCGGGCATCCTGGCCGGGTTGCTGCCGGCGACGGTCGTCACCGCGGAGACGTACACGGACCCGCCCGGTCTGGTGCTGTTCCCGGCCGAGGAGGCGGTGATCGCGCGGGCCGTCGGTAAGCGGCGCCGTGAGTTCACCACCGTGCGGCACTGCGCGCGGACCGCCCTCGCCCGGCTCGGGACGGCGGCCGTGCCGATCCTGCCCGGCGACCGCGGCGCCCCGGGCTGGCCGGCCGGCGTGGTCGGCAGCATGACCCACTGCGACGGTTTCCGGGGCAGCGCGGTGGCGTGGGCCGCCGACGTGCTCACCATCGGCCTGGACGCCGAACCCGCCGCCCCCCTGCCGGACGGTGTCCTGAACGCCATCGCGCTCCCGGAGGAGAAGCTGCCCGTGGAGAACTCCGGGGTGCCGTGGGACCGGCTGCTGTTCAGCGCCAAGGAATCCGTCTACAAGGCGTGGTTCCCGCTCACCCGCCGGTTCATCGGCTTCGAGGCGGCCCGGATCGAACTGGATCCCGGCGGCACCTTCGCCGCCACCATGCTGGACCGTCGCGCGGGCGACCCGGCCGGGTTCACCGGCCGCTGGATCTGCGCGAACGGGCTGGTCGTCACCGCGATCGCGGTGCCCGCGTAGGGGTGCCGCTGGGGTGGGAGCAGGGCCGTCCGGGCGCCAGGATCGCCCGGACGGCAACCGGCTGACCGCACCACGATCGCGAGGACACCCATGGACACCTTGGCCGCAGCGGTACTCGCCGGCGCGCCACCGGACGAGCTGGCCCGAATCCCTCTGCCGGAGTCGTTCACCGCCGTGCACCTGCGGGAACAGGACGCCACCCTGTTCGGTGCGGAGGAGGCCGACCGGGACGTCCGGCGGACCACCCACGTCGGGCCGGTTCCGATGCCGGTGCTCGCACCCGATGAGGTCGTGGTCGCGGTGATGGCCAGTTCGGTCAACTACAACACCGTGTGGTCGGCGATGTACCAGCCGATCTCCACGTTCACGGCGGTGCGCCGGTTCGCCAAGCAGGGCGGCTACGCGGCCCGTCACGACCTGCCGCACCAGGTGGTCGGTTCGGACGCGGCCGGCGTGGTGGTGCGCGTCGGCGACGGGGTCCGGCACTGGAACGTCGGCGATCACGTGATGGTGAGTCCCGCGTACGTCGACGACCAGGACCCCGGCTCGCACGCCGACGCCATGATGGGCACCGAGGGCCGGGCCTGGGGTTACGAGACCAACTTCGGCGGGCTCGCCCACTACACGGTGGTGCGTGCCAGCCAGCTCGTCCCGAAGCCGCCGCATCTGACCTGGGAGGAGGCCGCCTCGGTCACGCTGTGCGCGGGAACCGCGTACCGGATGCTGATCAGCGACCGCGGCGCCCGGATGAAACAGGGCGACATCGTGCTGGTCTGGGGCGCCACCGGTGGTCTCGGCGGCTTCGCGGTCCAGATGGTCAAGAACGGCGGCGGCGTCGCGGTCGGTGTGGTCAGCTCCGAACGCAAGGCGGCGATCCTCCGCGAACAGGGCTGTGACCTGGTCATCGACCGTCGCGAACTGGGCATGGGCGACGGCGCGGACACCCCGGCGGAGGCCGTCGAGTACGGCAAACGGCTCGGCCGCCGGATCCGGGCCGAACTCGGCGAGGACCCGCACATCGCGTTCGACTACGTCGGCCGGGCCACCTTCGGTACGTCCGTGCACGTGGTCCGCCGCGGCGGCTCGGTCGTCACCTGCGGTTCCAGCACCGGCTATCACCACCAGTTCGACAACCGGTACCTGTGGATGAACCTGAAACGGGTGATCGGCAGCCACATCGCCAACCTGCAGGAGCAGTGGGACACCGCACGCCTGTTCCGGCAGGGCGGCCTCGTCCCGATCCTGACCGACGTCTTCACCATGGCGGACACCGGCGAGGCACTGCGCCTGGTCCAGAACAACGGTCACATCGGCAAGGTCGGTGTGCTCTGTCTCGCCCCCACCGAAGGCCTCGGCGTGACCGATCCGCTGGCGCGTGCCCGCATCGGTGCCGACCGGCTCACCGGGTGGCGCCGGTACTCCTCGACAGCGAAGGTGTGACTCGTGTCAGCGATCGGGATCCTGGCCACCGGGGCGTACGTCCCGAAACAGATCGTGACCGGCGAGGACGTGGCCGGCCCGGCCGGTGTCACGCCGGAGTGGATCGAACGTAAGACGCAGATCGCCGCCCGCCGGTACGCCGCCCCGGACGAGGCCACCTCCGACCTGGCGGCGCACGCCGCGGCCCAGGCCCTCGACCGGGCCGGGCTGGACGCCTCGGCGATCCGCTATCTCATCGTCTCCACCTCCACCCCGGACTCACCGCAGCCGCCGACCTCCTACCTGGTGCAGAACCTCCTCGGTACGACCGGCGCCGCCTGCCTCGACATCAACGTCGTGTGCAGCGGTTTCGTCTACGGCCTTGCCCTGGCCCGGGCGCTGGTGGCCCAGGACCCCGGCACGTACGCGCTGGTGGTCGCCGCCGACGTCTACTCCCGGATCCTGGACGTCACCGACCGTAAGACGGTGGTGCTGCTCGGCGACGGCGCGGGCGCGGCAGTCGTCGGCCCGGTGCCCACCGGCGGTTTCCTCGACATGGAACTGTCCAGCCACGGTCACGCCCACGGCCTGATCAGTGTCACCGCCGGCGGCAGCCGCACCCCCACCACCCACGAGACCGTCGACAACGGCGACCACCTGTTCCGGATGGACGGCCGGGGCGTGCGGGACTTCGTCATGGACACCGTGCCCGGCGCGCTGCGCACCCTGGTCGAACGGGCCGGCCACCAACTCGCCGACGTCGGCCACTTCGTGCCGCACCAGGCCAACGGGGTGATGCTCAGCGAACTCGTGACCCGGTCCGGGCTGGATCACGCGCACACCCACCGGAACCTGGAACGCTACGGCAACACCGGCAGCGCGTCCACCGCCCTCGCCCTGGACGACGCCGCCACCAACGGGCACCTGCACGACGGCGACCTGGTGCTGCTGGCCGGGTTCGGCGGCGGCATGTCCCTCGGTGCCGCACTGCTGCGCTGGACGGGACAGCGATGAACTCGACGATCACCCGGGTCGGCATCGTCGGCTGCGGCACCATGGGCGCCGGGCTCGCCGAACTCTGCGCCCGGGCCGGCCTGGACGTGAGGGTCGCGGTCTCGTCAGCCGACTCGATGACGCGGGGCCGCGACCGGATCAGCCGGTCCCTCGACCGGGCGGTGACCCGCGGCAAGATCAGCGCCGACGACCGGGAGCGGGCCCTCGGCGCCGTCTCGTTCACCGGCACGCTGACCGGGCTCGCCGACCGGCAACTGGTCATCGAGTCGGTGCCTGAGGACGAGAAACTCAAGCGTGACGTCTTCACCGCCCTGGACGCGGCGATCGAGGACCCGGACGCGATCCTGGCGTCCAACACGTCCTCGTTCCGGATCACCCAGCTCGCCGGGTACACCGGACAGCCGTGGCGGGTGATCGGCACCCACTTCTTCAACCCGGTGCAGGTGCTGCCACTGGTCGAGGTGGTGCCCACCGCCCAGACCGCCCCGCACGTCACCGCCGGAGCCGAGGCCTTCGCCGTCGAGGTGCTGGGCAAACAGCCGATCCGGTCCGCCGACCGGGGTGGTTTCGTGGTCAACGCGCTGCTGATCCCGTACCTGCTCGGCGCGATCCGGATGGTGGAGACCGGCCACGCCTCGGCCGCCGACATCGACCGGGGGATGCGACTCGGCTGCTCGCACCCGCTGGGACCGCTCGAACTGACCGACCTGATCGGCCTGGACGTGATCGCCTCGGTCGCCGGGGCCCTGCACGCCGAGTTCGGCGACCCGATCTACGCGCCCCCGGCCTTGCTGCGCACGCTGGTCGCCGAAGGCCGTCTGGGCCGCAAGACCGGCGGTGGCTTTTTCCCGAACCCCTGAGAAGCAGGCCGTCCGTCAGTCACCGGCGTATCCACCGCCCGGGCCGACTGACGGAAGCGAGCCGCTGTGACCGACGAGCGTGACGAGATCGACCGCCTACGGCAGAGTTGGAGCGACGCGCCGACCGGCAGTCCGGAAGCGGCCCGGCTCGCCGGGGCCCTCGGCCGGCAGCTCTTCCTGCGGCACTTCCAACAGCGCAGCGGTACCGCCGACCGGGACGAGGCCGCCGAACGCCTCGACGAGTCGCTGACCCGCCCGCAGTCCGTGCAGGACGCCACCGTCACCCACGTCGGGCTGGCCGCGTTGCTGCTGTTCCGGGCGCTGCCCATCCCGGTCGGCGGCGACCCGTTCGGCGCGGCGGGAATCTCGCTCGGGATGGCCCTGATGCGCGGCGAACTGAACACTCCGGAGAGTGCCGCCGACCGGCGCCGGGTCGCCGCCCACCTCGCGTGGGTGGTCGAGCACCAGCCGCCGGAGGCCGACATCCGGGCGGTGGCCGAGGCCCTGCTGGCGGTGCTCGGCATCTTCGACGGCCACGGTCTCGCCGGGATCCCGGCCGCGTTCGCCAAACTGCCCCGGCTCGGCCAGGGCCTGGACGAACTGGTGGACCTGGTCCGGACCTGGAACGACGACGACCACGACCAATTGGGCGCGGCCTTCGACGCGGTGCTGCGGCAGCTTCCGGCCGGGCACCGGCTGCGTCCGATGATCGTCGCCGAAGCCGGGGCGCTGCTCGCTCAGCGTGGTCACGTGGGCGGCCTCCCGTCCGCGCTGGCCGGGATGCACGGGGTCATCCGGGACAGCCTCGAGGCCGTCCAGCCCGACGATCCGCTGCGGGCCGAGACGCTGCGCAGGCTGGCCGGACTGCTGCTCAGCGGTGCCGCCCATCAGGGCGACATGGACAGTGTGGCGCCGATCCTGCGGGTGGCCGACACCCTGATCGCCGCCGGTGGTGATCCGGTCACGGTGGGCCGGGACCGTTTCCTGCGGGCGATGGCGCTGACGCTGCGTGGCCGGTTACGCAACGACCCTGACGATCTACGAGCCGCGGTTCACGACCTTCAAGCGGCGGTACGGGCGGTGCCGCCCACCGACGACCTGCACTCGGCCATCACCGGGATGCTCGGCGCGCTGATCCACGACCGGCACCTGACCGCGGGTGTCCGGGCCGACGGCGACGCGGCCCGGGAACTGCTCGACGCGGTCGCCGATCACGAGCCGATGGCGGCGTACGCCGGGGCGATGTCCCGTGCCATCGCGGCCGTGCAGCGCCGGGACCGCGCCGAACTGGACGCATCAGTCACCGAACTGACCGGGCACCTCGCCGCCCTGCCCGCCGACTATCCCTGGCGCTCCCGTTTCGACGCCGCCCTGGGCCTCGCCCACCTGAGCCGGCTGACCGTCGGCGGCGACCGCGACGACCTGCGCCTCGGCCTCGACGGCCTGCGCCGTGCCGGAGCGGAACTGGCCGTCGAGATGTCCGGGCGCCCGGCCCTGAAAGCCGCCGCCGCCCTCGCCGGCCTGCTGGACGGCCTCAGCACCGGCGACCCCGATCAGGCCGCCGCCGCCGCGGAAGCTCTCGACCGGGTCGTCGACGCGGCCCCGGACCTGACCGACCTCGCGGTGTTGCGGGCGGAGACGGCGTTCGCCCGGTACGAGCGGTGGGGCGACCCCGAACAGTTGCGCCTCGCCGTCGACGGCCTGCGGGAACTGCGGTTCGCCCCCGGGCATCCGCTGGCCGCGCACGTCGCGAAACGGCTCGCGCTGGCCGGTCACGCGGCGGGCGACCGGGCCGGGGCCATCGACGCCGGACTCGCGGCGTTACGGGCGTACGGCCACGACACCCTCCTGCAGGCCGGGGCCGCGCACGCGCTGGACGCGGGCCGTGAAGCCGCCGGTCTCGGGCTGCTGGTCGCCGGATGGTGCCGGGACGCCGGCCGTCCCGAAGCGGCCCTGGAAGCCGCCGAACTGGGCCGGGGCCTGGTACTGCACGGCGCGATGACCGCCGCCCGGGTGCCGGGGATGCTGCGCGCGGCCGGACAACCGGACCTGGCCCGGGAATGGGCCGCCCGGCCGTCACCCGGAACCCCGCTCACCGGCGTCATCGCGCACGTGATGGCCGGTACACCCGGAGTCCTCGACGACCTGACGCCACGGGTACTGGCGACGCTGGAGGCGGCCGGGCGGGAACTGCGGCCGGTGACCGTGCCGGGTCCGGGGGAGATCGCGGCGACTCTGGTGGACGCGGATGCCGACGCGCTGGTCTATCTGCTGGACGGGTGGATGCTTCTGGTCGACCGTACCGGCGCGGTGTCCGCCATTGATCTTCCGCTTCTCCGTCTCGACGCCCCGGAGCTGAGCGGATATCTTCTCGCGCACGACGCCCGCCGGGCACAGGACCCGGACGCGCCGTCGTGGAGCGGCGCGCTGGACGACGTCTGCGAGTGGGCGGGCAAGGCACTGATCGGGGCGTTGCCGGGCGGCCGGTTGGTGCTGATCCCGTACGGCGTCCTCGGTTATGTGCCCTGGCACGCGGCCCGTCTCGGGGAGCGATACGCCTGCCAGGACTTCGCCTTCTCGTACGCCGCCTCAGCCCGGCAGTGGATCGCGGCAGTCCACCGGCCCCGCCTGGCCGAAGGGGAGACCGTCCTGGTCGCCGGGACCGCCCCGGACCTGCCGCTGGTGGCCACCGAACTCGCCCTCGTCGCCTCGCACTACCCGGCGACCACCGCGGCCGTGCGGTTCAGCGGCGCCCCGGTGGTGCACGTCGCCGCCCACGCCGTCGCGGCGCGCAGACCCGCCGAATCGCTGCTCGCCGTACCCGGCGGTGATCGCAGCGTCGCCGAGATCCTGGCCGAGGCCTACACCCGGGACCCGGACAGCCCCGGCGGACTGATCGTGCTGTCGTCGTGCACCAGCGACTTCGCCGCGGCCGACTTCGACGAGGCGCTGACCCTGGCCACCGCCTTCCTCGCTGCGGGCGCGGCCAGTGTGGTCGGCACCAAATGGGCGATGCTGGAACCGGCGACGGTCTGCCTGATGCACATGTTCCACCGGTTCCGGACCGGCGGACTCGGCGACCGGGACGCGCTGCGCGCCGCCCAGAACTGGATGCTCGACCCCGGCCCCACCCTGCCGGCCGAACTGGCCCCGGTGTGGACCCATCGCCCGGCCCGGCTGGCGCACCCGGCCCACTGGGCCGCGTTCGCCCACCACGGCGGCTGAGTCACCGCGCCGTCCGTCAGATCGGGGCAGTGCATTTCGCGATTCTCGTAACAGGAGGAAACTGTGAACGCCGTGACCAAGAGCCGCAACGCCGCTCTGTTCGTCTTCCTCTTCCTGGTGGCCGCGCTGATCGCGGGCGTGATCCTCTATCTTGCCCACAGCGGTGCCGACCGGACCGCCGTCCCCCTGGTGATCGGCTGTGTGCTTGTCGCGTTCGTGATGGCGATCGCCGCCGTGCGCATCGTGATGGCGTTCCGTCGCAGCGCGAAGATGACCGAGGCCGGCCTGCCACCGAGCCGGCTCCTGCACGTCCTGGACCTGCGCCAGTGGCTGATCCTGCTGGTCGGTCTCAGTTTCGTGGCGGTCGGCACCGGAGCGTTCACCGGTGTGCGGGTCCTCAGCCGTTCCGGGGAGCCGGTCGCTCTCACTCCGCTTCCGGTGCCGACCGTCGTGGAGCCGACTCCCGTGGAACCGACCTTCACGGAACCGACCTTCACCGAGCCGCCGTCGCCATCGCTGACTGAGGAACTCAGCGAATCGCCCAGCGTCGACCCGAGTCTGGACCCGGCGCCCGGATCGACCAAGTACCTGGACAACGAGGACGAACTGGAGGGTTACACCGAGGCGGACGCGGTCGCCTTCGCCGCGAAACGCTACCCCCGCGGCATCACCTTCTACTGCCGGTCCGCCAGCGAGAACGCCTACCAGTGGAACGTGGCCGGCTTCAGCCAGTTCCAGGCCGTCGGCGGTATCGACGACAACACCGAGAACACGTTCGGCAAGGTCGTCGAATTCGAGTTCTACGACCAGGACGGCCGCAAACTGGGCAAGCCGGTCGAGGTCTCGATGGGCCGCCCCAAGGACATCACCCTGTCGCTGGCCGGTGTCACCAGCCTCCGGATGACCTGCTCCACCCGCGACTCGAAGACCAACGAGGAACGCAACACCAACGCCTCCCTCGGCGACCCCGTCGTCATCCTGAACTGACCGCCGGGTCGTGGGCCGGCCGCCACCGGCCCACGAACTTCAGAACCTCAGAACTTGCGGTCGTACGCGTCCAGATCGGTGAAGCGGGTGGCGTCCAGCCAATCGGTGCCGTCGGTGTTGACCGCGCAGCCCGCACCCCGCAGCCGTTGGGCGATCTTGTGCAGGCTGGCGACCGTGCCGTTGAAGTGGATCGTGTTGATACCCGCCAGATCGGAGACCGGCCGCAGATCGCCGATCTCGATGATGATCGTGCGGTCGCGCTGCACCGCCAGGGCCATGCCGGCTTCCAGCAGCACGTTCGGCCGGACCTGCCCGGTCAGCTTGCCCTCGAAGTCGCGGTCCCCGCGGTTGCGCAGACTCTCGTGCAGGAGCGCGCCGTCGTCGGGGGTCATCAGGACGATGGCCGCCTGGTTGGACTCGAAGGCTTTCGCCAGAACCTCGCCCATGTACGGGGAGGGCGCGCCGGTCCGCTGCACCACCTCCTCCCAGTCGAGCGGGTGCAGGTCGATGGCTTGCAGAAACGTCCACAGGGCTGAACGGGCCTGCTCGTCGCGGCCGTGGATGACGAAGACATGACGCGGATCGGGCATGGGTTCGATCTCTCCTGATGGGATGGGCAAAGTGCTCAGAGCGGCCGCTCTTTCGTCGGCGACGGCCAGGGCGGCCAGGTCGTCCTTGAGGGCACCGCGGAACCAGACGGCCACCGCCAGGTCGTCGGCGAGCGGCCCGGCCTCGGCTCCGCCGACCTCGTGGATGGCCGTCTCCAGGTTCTTGACGGTGCGCCGCATGTCGCGCAGCGCCGACCGCCAGTAGGCGATGTCCCGGCGGACCTCCGCGGGATCACCGCCGTCGTCCAGCCGATCCTGGACCCGGCGCAGCCCGTCGGCCCGCTGCCAGACCCGGACCTGATGCCGCAGCACGGCGGCGTGCCGCAGGTGGTGACCGAGCGGCGGCAGCACCGGTACACCTGACGACCAGGTCCAGTCGGCGAGCCGGTCGTCCTCGTCCGGGCGGGCGAGCACCAGGAACCGGCGCTCGGCGCGACCGTCGGCGTCGTGGACACCGGGCTCCCACAGCGCGAAGCCGTCCGCGGTCGGCACCCCGTGAAACCACCAGCCGACCGGCCCGGACACCGGGAGATCCGCGGCGTCCCGTTCGGTGCAGGTCAGGTCGGCGCTCTTGCCGAGGAACAGGTACGCGACCCCGAGCAACGTGCCCGACCAGGGCCCCGCGACGGACTGCCACAGCCGGTCCAGGTCCCGCCAGCCGGGACCGCCCGGGCCGGGGGACAGCACCACCGACAGGTTGACGGTCGTCGGGAAGCGGCGCAGGATCGCCTGGTACAGCAGGCCGGGATGTTTTCGCGCGGCCACCACCAGCTCACCCGGATCCCGGGGCAGCACCGTCGGCAGATCGGTGGGCAGCCCCACCCCGGCCAGCGGAACGGTCAGTCCCAGAACGTCCCGGCAACGATCCCAGATCGCCCGGATCTCGGCGTACGCCGTGACGGCGGACGGGCCCTCGCTCCGGGCGAAGAGATGAATCACCAGCTCCTGGTCAGCGGCCGGAGCCACCGCGCGACGCCTCCTTAGCTGCGGCCTTCGGCGGGTCGAGCTGGTCCCTGATCTGCTGCACCTTGTCCCTGGTCTTCGGCGGCTGTTTACCGGGCGGGCCGCTGTCCGCGCTCCGGCCCCGGTCGTGGCCACTAAGCTCCAGGTCGCGGATGGCCTGGCGGAGAGCATCGACCGAGCCGTTCCCGAGAGCAACCGACACCCGCTCCAGCAGAACGTCGATGAGCGCCCACCGGCGCTCGCTGAGATACCACTCCTCTGTCTTGTCCAGAACCATCCAGAGGTCGTCGAGAAGCTCGAACATGCGCCGATCGTATCCGCGAATCCCGGCCCGAAAGCCCACCCGAAACCGGAACGGGTCAGCGGTTCGGCTGACTTTTCCCAGCCACTCGCGTGGCCGATGTGGATGACCGTCGATCGTGACGGCGGTGCTATTCGGCCCGTTCGCGTTCCCAGGCGGGCGGGTCGTCCGGGTTGCGCTCCAGCAGGTGGTCCCAGATCAGGCCCAGCATGACGGCGTGCCGGCCGAGCACCCCCTCGTGGCGGAGTGAGCCGTTCTCGATGCGTACCACGCTGGGCTTGTCGTCCGGAAGTGCGGCGGACCCGCCGGTCCACCGCCACTCGAAGGTGTCGGCGCCGGTCCGGGTGAGGTGCACCGAGCGGTCGCCGACCGGCAGACGTCGCGCCAGCTTGGGCATCGTGCCGGGTAGTCGGCGGACCACGGTGACGCGGGGCAGGTCCGGATCGTGGTCCTCGTGCGTGCCGTACGGGCGGATCACGTCGAGCATCGCGTAGACAGCGGCTTTCGCCCGCTTCTGTTCCCGCCCGCGGCGGATGTGGTCCTCGCGCAAGGTGAGTGGCCCGATCTCCTCCGACACCGGCCAGACGAGCAGTTCGTGCTGCTCCGGCGGGTCGTCGTCGGTGCGGGTGACCTCGTGGATCCGGTCGCGGGCGTGGGCCCGGATCCGGATCAGACCCGGCGGTACGGAGATCGCGTCCAGCCCTTCGCCGGAGCCGCCCATCAGGGCGTGCACCGACAGTTCCCCGTGCGGGCACCAGAGTGTCGTCTCGCTGATCGCGTCCCAGTCGTCCGAGATCTCGTCCGGCGGCCCGTCGAGCACGACCACCCGCATCTGGATCCCGCCGGTGTGGGTGCCGGCGAATCCGGTGCACTCGGTGCTGCTGCTGGCATGCAGCAGGTCGTCACCGACGACGAAGATCTCCATTCCGGTACGCCAGTACGGCGCCGAACGCACCTGGTATTGGCAGTAGTCGACGCCCTGCCGCACGAAACTGTCCACAACCGACCATTGTGCCACCAGCCAGTACGGTCCCCCGGTGGATGATCTTGCACAAGATCATCCACCGGGGGGCGGGTGACAGCTCGGCTGCGGCGTGCGAGGCTACCGGTCGGTAATGGTGGCGACGAGAGGCGGCGGGCATGACCGAGGTCCACGAGCAGGCGGCGCGGAATGCCTGGCGGTCGGCGGAACCGTTGCACGGGCTGATCTACTTCGTGCCGGAGGCGCGGGAGCGTTACGCGGCACTGGGTCTCGACGCCACCGAAGGCTACTTCGCGTCCCGGTCGGCGGCGATGGGACCGGTCGGTCCGGGTCCGGTGACGGCCACCTTCTTCAACTTCAACCCGCGACTGGTCGCCCGGGCGCTGCCGGCGGCGTGGGAGCGGACGACGCCGGCGGCCGTGCTGGAGGCCCGGGTGGAGGCGGCCGGTGCCGCGTTGACCCGGCTGCTCGGCGAGGCGGTGGACTCCCCGGAGCTGCGGGAGGCCGCCGACCTGGCCCGGCGTGCCGCCGAGTCGGCCGCGGCGTACCCGCAAGGACGTCCGCTCTTCGCCGCCCACGTCGCCCTGCCGTGGCCGGAGCAGCCGCATCTGGTCCTCTGGCACGCCCAGACGGTTCTGCGAGAGTTCCGCGGTGATGGGCACGTCGCGGCCCTGCTGCTGTCCGGCCTGTCCGGCCTGGAAGCGGTGGTTCTGCACGTCGCGAGCGGTGAGATCCCGCGCCGTTTCCTGCAGCTGAGCCGGGGCTGGAGCGCCGAGGAGTGGGACGCTGCGGTCGCCGGGCTGCGCGAACGCGGGCTGGTCGACGGGGACGAACCGGCGCTGAGCGAGGGTGGACGGGCGTTGCGGGCCTCGATCGAGGAGACCACCGACCGGCTCGCCGCGCCGGCCTACGCGGTGCTCGGTGTGGACGGGTGCACCCGGCTCGCCGAGTTGACCCGGCCGTTGAGCCGGACCGTGGTCAAGGCGGGCGCCCTGAACGTCGACAAGGCGGTAAGCCGGAGCTGACGACCGACGCGGTTCCCGGCGGCGTTCGACCGCCTGGCCGGGGGCCCGCCGGATCCGGTTCCGGGCACGCTCGACCACGATGATGAAGCTCGGCTGACTGTCGACATGCGAGGCTACCCGGCGGTAACGTCGTCGGTGATCGTCCCGGCCGTTTACTGATTGTTAACAGTGCCGTGGGTGGGAAGTTGTGGGCGTTTCCATTGACGAAAGTCGATGATGTACGCCCTTCGTTTGATCTGACACGCTGGCGTAACAGGGCCTTAACCTGGCGTGATCCTAGATTCTTATTGACATATCTCGATGCAATGGCGTTTCCTCGTTGCAGCGGTATGCATCCACGGGGCTCGATCGCTGGTAGCTTTGGAAACGCCTGAAGCTGTACAAATCAGTGAAAAGGTAGATCACCTCTGCGTGACGGAAAGGGCCGACGATGGCAGCCGTACCCCGCAATCTCGTGATTGGCCTGTGTCCCACCGGCGAGCCCAACCCCCGGCTCGTCGCGGCCGTCGCCCGAGGCGGCGGACTCGGCGTCCTGGACCTGGGCCCGGACCGCCGGGCCCTGGAGGAGACCGACCGCCTGGTGCCGGAAGGCTTCGCGGTCCGCCTCGCGAAGTCCGCGGCGCTGACGGCAGATCTGCCGAGTGCGGTCCGGGCCGTCGTCGTGGACGCCCCCGACGGAATGCCCGCCACCGACCTGCCGGTCCTGGTCCAGGTGGTGTCCCTGCAGGAGGCCCGGGCGGCCCGGGAAGCCGGTGCGGCAGGTCTGCTGGCCCGCGGCAGCGAAGCCGGCGGCCGGATCGGCTCCCTCACCGCGTTCGTGCTGCTCCAGACACTGCTGGAGGAGCTGCCGGACCTTCCGGTCTGGGTGGCCGGCGGCATCGGGCCGCACACCGCCGCGGCAGCCGTCGCCGGAGGTGCCGCCGGAGTGGTCCTCGACGGACAGCTCGCCCTGGTCGCCGAGGTGAAACTGCCCTACCGGGTCGCCGCCGCGATCCGGGCGATGGACGGCACCGAGACCACCGTGATCGACGGCCATCGTGTCTACACCCGACCGGACCTGCCGATCGCCACTCTCACCCGGTTCGGGGCCGGAGACCTGAACCGCCAGCTGCTGCCGGTCGGGGCCGAGGCCGCGTTCGCCCGCCCGCTCGCCGAACGCCACCGGTCCGCGGCAGCCGTGGTCCGGGCGGTCGCCGAAGCGGCCCGGGCGGGGGCGGCGACCGCGGCACCCCTGCAGCAGGTGGTGCAGGGCCCGATGACCCGGGTCAGCGACCAGGCCACCTTCGCCGCCGCGGTCGCCGACGGGGCAGGGCTACCGTTCCTGGCCCTGGCCCTGATGGACGGCGACCAGACCGCCCGGCTGCTGGACTCGACCGCCGCTCTGCTCGGCGACCGTCCCTGGGGTGTCGGGCTGCTCGGCTTCTCCCCGCCCGAGATCCGGTCCGCGCAGCTCGCCGCGGTTCTCGCCGTCCGCCCGCCGTACGCGATCATCGCCGGTGGCCGCCCCGACCAGGCCGCGCCGCTCGACGCCGCCGGCATCGTCACGTTCCTGCACGTGCCGTCACCCGGCCTGCTGGACCGGTTCCTCGCCCAGGGCGCCCGCCGGTTCATCTTCGAAGGTTCCGAATGCGGCGGCCACGTCGGCCCGCGCGCCAGCTTCCCGCTCTGGCAGAGCCAGACGGACCGGCTGCTGGAGTTCGGCGAGGACCTCAGCGACGTGCGGGTCCTCTTCGCCGGCGGCATCCACGACGAACGGTCGGCCGCCATGGTGGCCGCCCTCGCCGCCCCGCTCACCAGCCGGGGCGCCACCGTCGGCGTGCTGATGGGCACCGCGTACCTGTTCACCGCCGAGGCGGTCAGCGCCGGGGCGATCGTGCCGCGATTCCAGCAGGTAGCGGTGGAGACCGCCGAGACGGTGCTGCTGGAGACCTCGCCCGGCCACGCCACCCGCTGCGCCCGTACCGGCTATGTCCAGACCTTCGCCCTGGCCCGGCAACGCCTTGCCGAGACCGGATCGGGAGTGCAGGACAGCTGGGCCGAACTGGAACGCCTGAACCTCGGCCGGCTGCGCGTCGCGAGCAAAGGCCTGCGCCGTGAGGACGGAGCCCTGCGGGAGGTCGACGGCGAGATCCAGCACCGCGACGGCATGTACATGCTCGGCGACGTCGCCACCCTGCGCTCCACCACGACCACCATCGGTGAACTGCACCGCCAGGTCACCACCGGGGCGACCGATTTTCTTCTACGACGGGCGAAAGCGCTCGCCCCGGCACCCACGATCGTCCGCGAACCGGAACCACTCGACATCGCCATCGTCGGCATGGCCTGTGTGCTGCCGCAGGCCGAGGACGTCACCCGCTACTGGCATCACACGGTGACCGGCGTCGACGCCATCACCGAGGTCCCGTCCGGGCGGTGGGACATCGGCCGCTACTTCGACCCGGACGCCTACAGCCGGGCCAAACGCGACGCCACCCCGTCCAAGTGGGGTGGATTCATTCCCAGGATCAAATTCGACCCCTTGGCGTACGGGATCCCGCCAGCCTCCCTGGCCAGCATCGAACCGGTGCAGCTGCTCGCCCTGGAGGTGGCCGCCCGGGCCCTCGAGGACGCCGGGTACGCCGACCGCCCGTTCGCCCGCGACCGCGCCTCGGTCATCTTCGGCGCCGAAGCCGGGCACGACCTGGCCACCGCGTACGGCTTCCGTGCCCTGATCCCCGGCTACCTCGGTGAACTCCCGCCGGAACTGGACGAGCACCTGCCCCGGGTGACCGAGGACTCGTTCCCGGGCGTGCTGTCCAACGTGATCGCCGGCCGGATCGCCAACCGCCTCGACCTCGGCGGCGTCAACTACACCGTCGACGCGGCCTGTGCCGCTTCGCTCGCCGCCCTGGACCTGGCCTGCAAGGAACTCACCGCCGGTACCAGCGACCTGGTCCTCTGCGGTGCCGCCGACCTGCACAACGGCATCTACGACTACCTGATGTTCGCCGCGGTCCGGGCCCTGTCACCGTCCGGCCGGTGCGCCACGTTCGGAGCCGAGGCCGACGGTATCGCCCTCGGCGAAGGTGTCGCCTGCGTCGCCTTGAAACGCCTGGCCGACGCGGAACGCGACGGCGACCGGGTGTACGCGGTGGTCAAAGCGGTCGCCGGATCCAGCGACGGCCGGTCCCTCGGACTGACCGCGCCCCGCCCGGAAGGCCAGCGCCTGGCCCTGCAACGGGCCTACGCCACCGCCGGACTGTCGATGGCCGACGTCGGCATGGTCGAAGCACACGGCACCGGCACGGTCGTCGGCGACCGCACCGAGCTGAAAGTGCTGACCGAAGTCTTCACCGAAGCCGGGGCCGCCCCCGGCAGCACCGCGCTCGGCTCGGTCAAATCCCAGGTCGGGCACACCAAGTGCGCCGCCGGACTGGCCGGACTGATCAAGGCCGCGCTCGCGGTGCACACCGGGGTCCGGCCGCCGACCCTGCACCTGGACGCGCCCAACCCGTACTGGGACGGCACGTCCAGCCCGTTCACCTTCGACCGGACCGCCCGCCCGTGGGCCCGCCCGCCGGGTGAGCGGATCGCCGGTGTCAGCGCGTTCGGGTTCGGTGGCACCAACTTCCACGCCGTCGTGTCCGGCTACGACGGCGGTGGCGAACCCGACCACGGCCTCGACGAGTGGCCCGCCGAACTGTTCCTGTTCCGTGGCGTCGACCAAGCGTCCGCCGTCCGGCACCTCGACCGGCTCACCGGGCTGATCACCGCCAACGACGCGGCCGGCCGGCCGTGGCGACTGCGCGACCTGGCGTGGACCCTGGCCGCGGGCGTGGACACCGACCTCCCGGTGCAGGTGGCCGTGGTGGCGTACGACATCGAGGGTTTGATCGCCGCCCTGGCCCCGGCCCGCGCCTTCACCGCCGACGCCCGCCTCGGGGTGTTCGTGGCCGACCCGGACGCCACCGGCCCGGGCCAGGTCGCGTTCCTCTTCCCCGGCCAGGGCAGCCAGCGCCCCGGCATGCTCGCCGACCTGTTCGTGGCGTTCCCCGCACTGCGCGCCGCGATCACCGGACCGGCCGCCGCGTACGCCGACCTGATGTTCCCGCCCACCGCCTTCGACCCTGCCACCGAACAGGCCCAGCGGACCGCCCTCGCCGACACCCGCAACGCACAGCCGGCCCTCGGCATCGCCGACCTGGCGGCCTACCGGCTGCTCACCGGCCTGGGCGTGCACCCCGGCCAGCTGGCCGGGCACAGCTACGGCGAAGTGGTGGCGCTGACCGCCGCCGGTGCCCTCGACCCGGCCGACCTGGTCCCGCTCAGCCGCGCCCGCGCCGAGGCGATCCTCGGCGCGACCGGCGACGACCCCGGCACGATGGCCGCCGTGGCCGCGTCCGCAGAGGACGTCCGGGACGCTCTCTCCGGTCACCCGGACGTCGTCCTGGCCAACCACAACGCCCCCGCCCAGACCGTCATCTCCGGCCCCACCGCCGCCGTCGACGCCGCCCTCACCACCCTGGCGAGCCGCCGGATCGGCGCCAAACGACTGCCGGTGGCCTGCGCGTTCCACAGTCCGGTGGTCGCCGCCGGAGCCGTCACCTTCCTGGCCACGCTCGCCGAACGCACCGTCGGCACCCCCGCCGTCGAAGTGTGGAGCAACACCGACGCGGCGCCCTACCCCACCCAGCCCGGCCGGATCCGGTCGCTGCTCGCCCGCCAGATCGCCGACCCGGTCCGCTTCGCGGAGCAGATCGAGGCGATGTACGCGTCCGGCACGCGCACGTTCGTCGAAGCCGGTCCCGGTGACGTCCTCACCCGGCTGGTCAGCGGCATCCTCGGCGACCGTCCGTACGTCGCCGTCGCCCTCGACCGGGCCGGCGACCCCGGCCTGCCCCGGCTGCTGCGGGTGCTCGCCGAACTAGCCGTCACCGGAGTCCCGGTCGACCCCGAGGCGCTGTTCGCCGGGAGGGACGCGGCAGTCGTCACCGCCGCGTCGGTTCCGGCTCGGCCGGGCTGGACCGTCGACGGCCACATGGTCCGGACCGTCGACGGCTCACCCCTGGCCGGAGGCCTGCGGCCCGCCGCAGTGGTGGTGGCTCCTCGTTCCCCGGAACCGGCCGTCGCTCCGGTGGTCGCCGAACGGGACGCGGCCGTGATGGAGTTCCTGCGCGGTACGCGGGAGCTGGTCGCCACCCAGCGTGAGGTGATGCTCGGGTATCTGGGCACGCCGATGTTGCCGGTCGCCGAGTTTCCCGCACTGGCTCCGGCGATCGAACCAGTGATCAGCAGTATTCCGAGCCCGGTACCGGTCGCCCCTGAGGCGCCTTCGCTGGACGTGCTGGCGCTGGTGGTGGCGACGGTCAGTGAGCGGACGGGGTATCCGCCGGAGATGTTGGATCCGGGTCTGGATCTGGAGGCGGATCTGTCGGTCGACTCGATCAAGCGGACTGAGTTGATCGGTGAGTTGGCTGATCGTCTCGGGTTCGGTGGAGTCGGTGGTCAGGTCGATGAGGCGGTGGTCGAGGAGCTGGCGCGGATCAAGACGATCCGAGGCATCGCCGACTGGATCGAGTCACGTACCGCTCCCTCTTCGCCTGTCGAGACCTCGCCGGGTCTGCAGCGGTTCGCTGTTGAAGTGCGGGAGATCGCCCATCCGGCTCCGGCGTTGTCCGCCGCGTTCACCGGCAGTGGTGTCGCCATCGTCGCCGACGGGCGGGGCATCGGACTGGAACTGGCCGATCTGCTCGACGAACACGGGGCGTCGGCGTCGGTCCACGACACCGGCGCCGAACTGCCCGCCGTGGACGGGCTCGTCTACCTGGCGGGGCTCGGACCCGAACCGGCCCCCGACGTACCCGCCGTCTTCGGCATCCTGCGCCGGGCCGTCCTCGGCGGTGTCCGGAAGCTGATCGTGGTGACCGGTTCGGCCGGGACCTTCGGGCACGGCTGGTCCGGTGATCCCGCCACCGACCCCACCGTCGGTGCCGGACTGCGCGGCCTGATCCGCACGATCGCCCGGGAGTACCCGAACCTGCTGGTCCGGGCGGTCGACATCGACCTCAAGGAAGCGCCCCGCAAGATCGCCCGGCACCTGCTCGACGAACTCGCCAGCCCCGACGGCCCGACCGTCGTCGGTTACACCAACGGCACCCGCACCACACTGCGAGCGGCCGGTCAGCCGACGGCCGGTCCCGCCTCGCGCGGCGGCGGGGTGGGGGAGTCGACGGGCGGTTCGGTGGATGTGGGGGCGGCCTGCCGGGCTGCCGGGATCGGGCCTGAGTCGGTGGTGCTGTTGACCGGAGGAGCGCGCGGGATCACGGCCGCGGTCGCCGACGTGCTCGCCGGAGTCGCGGGATGCCACTTGGAGCTTGCCGGGCGTACCCAGCTGGGGGTGGAAGGCCCGGACCCCGCAGTGATGGCGGCCGACAGCGAACCGGCCCTGCGCCGTCTGCTCGTCGAACGCGGCATGCGGGACCCGGCGGAGATCGGTGCCGCCGCACGCCGTCTCGCCGCCGAGCGGGAGATCCGTCTGACCCTCGACCGGCTGGCCGGCCGGGCCGCGTCGGTGCGGTACACCGCCGTGGACGTCCGCGACGCCGTAGCCGTGTCTCAGCTGGTCAGCGACGTTCGGGCCCGGCATGGACGACTCGACACGATCGTGCACGGCGCCGGACTCTGCGAGGACAGACTGCTGGCCGAGAAGACACCGGACTCGTTCGACCGGGTGTTCGGCACGAAAGTCGACGGCGCACGGGCCGTCGTCCGGTCGGCGCCCCCCGAGTTGGCGCATCTGGTGCTGTTCGGCAGTGTCTCCGGAGTCTTCGGCAACCGTGGTCAGGTCGACTACTCCGCCGCCAACGACGCCCTGGACACCCTGGCCCGGACCTGGCACGGCCGAGTCGCCCGCCGGGTCCTGTCGGTGGACTGGGGGCCGTGGTCGTCCGAAGCCGGCGGCATGATCACCCCGGAACTGGCCCGCGAGTACGCCCGCCGCGGCGTCGACCTGATCGACCCGGCCGAAGGCGTGGCCGCGCTCCTCGCCGAATTGGCCTGGGGCCGGCCTGACCAGTGCCAGATCGGTTTCCTCGCCGGTCCGCTGGGCTCCTTTGACGACGCCGGTTCGCAGGAGTCGCTTGACGACGCCGGGTCCCGATGATCGCGTCGGAGCCTGATGCGGTGGCGATCGTCGGGATGGGCGCGGTCTTTCCCGGAGCCGGTGACGTCGGCGCGTTCTGGCGCAACATCGTGGCCGGAGTGGACGCGACCGGTGAGGTTCCGGTGTCGCGGTGGGATCCGGCGACCTTCTACGACCCGGAGGCCTATCACCGGCCGCCGGTGGCGGACCGGTTCTACTGCCGGCGCGGCGGATTCGTCGACGATGTGGCGTCGTTCGACCCGACCCGGTTCGGCATCATGCCCGCCGTGGTCGCCAGTACCGACCCCGACCAGTTGCTCGCCCTGCGGGCCGCCGCTGAGGCGATCGAGGACGCCGGCGGTGTGGACGCCCTGCCGGACCGGGCCCGGATCGGGGTGATCATCGGCCGGGGCGGTTACCTGACACCCGGCATGGCACGGCTGGACCAGCGGGTACGCACCGTCACCCAACTGTTGTCGACCCTGCGGGAACTGGTGCCCGGCCTGTCCGGCGGCCAACTCGCGAACGTCCGCGAACAGTTCCTGACCGCCCTCGGCCCGGCGAGCCCCGACGCGGCGATCGGCCTGGTACCGAACTTCGCCGCCGCTCGGCTCGCCAACCGGTTCGACCTGCGCGGCCCGTCCTACACGATCGACGCCGCCTGCGCCTCCGGCCTGCTCGCCGTCGACGCGGCAGTCCGGGAACTGACCTCCGGCCGCTGCGACGCCGTCCTCGCCGGGGCGGTGCACGTCTGCCACGACCCCACGCTGTGGAGTGTGTTCACCCAGCTCCGGGCACTGAGCCCGAGCGAACGGATCCGCCCCTTCGACCGCCGCGCCGACGGCACCCTGATGGCCGAGGGCACCGGAGTGGTGGTGCTGAAACGCTACGCCGACGCGATCCGGGCCGGAGACCGTGTCTACGCGGTGGTCCGCGGTGTCGGGGTGGCCAGCGACGGCCGGGCCGCCAGCCTGGTCAGCCCCAGCGCCGACGGTCAGGTCCTGGCCGTGCAGCGCGCGTGGGCGGCGGCCGGCTTGGACCCGGCCACCCCGGATGCGGTGGGTCTCATCGAGGCCCACGGCACCGCCACCCCGGTGGGCGACTCGGTAGAACTGACCACCCTGTCCCGGGTCTTCGGCACCGACGGACCCCCGATCGGCGTAGGCACCGTCAAGTCGATGATCGGCCACGCCATGCCGGCCGCCGGAATGGCCGGCCTGATCAAGGCCGCCCTGGCCGTCCACCACGGCATCCTCCCGCCGACCCTGCACGTCGACGAACCCCACCCGGCTTTCCAGAACACCCGCTGCCGCCCCCAGACCGAAACCACCCCGTGGCCGTCGGACACCCCACGCCGGGCGGGCGTCAACGCGTTCGGGTTCGGCGGCATCAACGCCCACATAGTCCTGGAGGCTGTCGCCTCGTCGGCCGCGATCCCGCCCGCCTCCGTTCCCGCTGGTACCGGTCTTGGCACTGGCTTCGGTGGTGCCGGTGCCGGTGCCGGTGCCGGGGCTTCCGGCGGGGGCGGCAGGAACGCCGTCCGATCGGGAAGTGCCATCGGTGCCGGGAACGCCGGGACGGGCAGCGCCGAGGAGGCGAGCGACGCCGTGGAGACGCTGCTTCTGTTCGCTGCGGACAGCCGGGAGAACCTGTTCGCGCAGCTCGCGGTTACCGACGCCGAGCTCCTTGCCCGGGCAGCCGCCTTCTCGCGTGGTGAGTTCGGGTTCGAATCGCACCCGAGCTCACCACACCAGGCGACGACCGGGTCGGGAGTGTGCCGGTTGGCGATCGTGGCGCCTACCCCGCGCCGGCTCGCGCTGGCCCGCAAAGTCGTCGAGCGGGGGCGGCCGTGGCGGGGGCGGGAGGACATCTGGTTCACCACCGAGCCGCTGCTCGTCGGGGACGGCACTCTGGCGTTCCTGTTTCCCGGGTTCGAGCCGGAGTTCGCCCCTCGGGTCGCTGACGTCGCCCGGCATTTCGGGCTGCCGGGGCCACGCCTCACCGGCGGCGGCGAACTGCATTCCCGCGGTGCTGACGTGGTGGCGGTCGGGCGGTTCCTGGCTGAGGCGCTGGGTGAGCTGGGGGTCGTACCGGATCTGGTGTCCGGTCACAGCCTGGGGGAGTGGACCGCGATGGTGGCGGCCGGCAGCTACCGGGCCGACGCTGTCGACAAGTTCGTGGACTCGCTGCGGCCGGGCACGGTCGCGGTGCCGGAGGTGGACTACGCGGCCGTCGGCTGCGGTGCCGAACGTGCCCTGGCCATCGCCACGGATCAGGTCTCCGAGCACGTCGCGGAACCCCGTGGGCCCGCGGTGGTGATCTCGCACGACAACTGTCCGCATCAGTCGGTGCTGTGCGGGCCGCCGGATGCGATCGCGGCGGGGCTCGAACGGCTTCGCGCCGCCGGGGTTCCCGGGGAGGTGCTGGCGTTCCGGTCCGGCTTCCATACGCCGATGGCCACGCCCTATCTGGCCGAGGTGCGGGCCTCGTTCGAGGTGCTGCCACTGGATCCGCCGCACACGCCGGTGTGGTCGGCGACCACACTCGCGCCCTACCCGGACGAGCCCGGCGAGGTGCGGGAACTGCTCGTTCGTCATCTGCTGGAGCCGGTTCGCTTCCGGCAACTGCTGGAGCGGTTGCACGACACCGGAGTCCGTGGGTTCGTCCAGGTCGGGCCGGGGAGTCTCACCGGATTCGTCGCGGACACCTTGGGACGCCGTGATCATCTGGCGATCGCGGCCCACGTACCGGCGCGGGGTGGTCTTGCGCAGTTGCGGCGGGTGGCGGCAGCGCTCTGGGTGGAGGGGCGTTCGCCCCGGTGGAACCGCCTGCCGACGGCGTCGACAACCGCGATCACCGCGATCGCCGGGAACCGGGCCGCGAACGGCGCTGCGGTCCTCCCGAACGGGGCGGCGATCCGGGCGAACGAGGCCGAGAGCGCGGCGAAACAGTCCTCAGCTACGGCTGGCATCACTGGAGCCTTGTTTCAGCTTGCGCTGGGAGCGCCTGCCGTGCGACTGGCCGGTCTGGTCGAGCCCTTGATCCCGGCGACCTTCTCTGGACAAACCGGGCCCGCTGTCACGTTGCCCCCCACCGACAACCCGGTCCTCGCAGCCCTGGCCGCGACCCTCACCGAAGCCACCGCCGCAGCCCAAGCCGTCACCGAGGCCTGGTCCGTCACTGGCCCGGCTCGCGGCCTGTCGCCGGTGATCCCGGCCCGCGGCCCGGCACCGCAGCCCTCGGCCTCGGCCCACCCGGCACGATCCCCGCTCTCACCGACGGTCCTGCCACGGCAGTCCGTGCCGTCCCGGTCGGCCCTTTCGCGACAGTCCTTGCCGTCACCACCAGCCCTTTCACCGATATTCCCGCCGTCTCCGGCGTCTCCGCCGGTCCTTCCGAGACCGCCTCTGCCGGCCCTTTCAAGGCCGTCCCCGCCAGCCCGGCCGTTGCCGGGTTCGGGTGGTCCCGGACTGGTTCGCACGGTGGAATGTTCGCTGACTGCCATGCCCTGGCTGTCCGATCACAGCCTGATTCCGCAGGCGGACGGCTGGCCGGACCCGTCGGACCGCTTCCCGGTGGTGCCGATGACCGGCCTGCTGGAGATGATGGCCGACGCCGCCCGCGAACTCTCCCCGGACCGCGTCGTCATCGGCTTGGAGCAGGTGCGAGTGCGCCGCTGGCTGGTGGTCGCGCCCCCGACGACCGCCACGATCCGGGCCGTCGCGGAGAGCAGAGACCGGGTCAAGATCACCATTGCCGGGTACGCCTCCGGAACGGTCCTGCTGGCCGCCGCCTACCCGGTGCCTCCGCAGGTGGACGACGGACCACTGCGAGACGAGCGCCCAGCCCCGGTCGACGCCCTCCGGCTCTACGCGGACAACTGGATGTTCCACGGCCCGGAGTTCGCCGGAGTGACCAGCCTGGACACGCTGGCCGCCGACGGTATCCGGGGTGAGTTGACCGCCCGGCCCGCTCCGGGCGCGCTGCTGGACGCGGCCGGCCAGCTGATCGGCCACTGGATGCAGGTCAGCGCCGACGTGGACCAGGTGGTCTTCCCGATCGGTATCGAGACGGTCCGCTGGTTCGGCCCGCCGCCGGAACCGGGGGAACGCCTGCACTGCACCGCCCGGATCACCGAACTGACCGCCGACCGGATGCGAGCCGACGCGCAACTGGTCGGCGGCGACGGCCGGGTCCGGGTGACGATCACCGACTGGGCCACGCACCGGTTCTCCACCGACGACCGCATGTGGCAGCTGAAACAGCATCCGGGCGAGATCGGCGCCGGGGAACCGCAGCCGGACGGCTGGTGCCTGGTCCGGGAACGCTGGCCGGACACGGCCACCCGCGAACTGGTGATGCGCCGCTACCTGGTGGCCGCCGAACGCGCCGAGTACGCCGACCGTACGCCGATGGCCCAGCGCGAGTGGCTTCTGGGCCGGGTGGCCGCCAAGGACGCCGTCCGGGAACTGCTGCGTACCGGGGATCCGCTGTTCCCGTGCCAGATCCGCATCGGCAACGACGCTGACGGCCGCCCCTGGGCGCGCGGTCCGGGCGGCGAACGGTTCCACGTCTCGCTGGCTCACGCCGGCCCGATAGCCGTTGCGGTGGCCTCCGCCGCGGACGGCGTGGGCATCGACGTCGAAGCGGTCGCCGAACGGGACATCGCCGCGGTCGCGCTGACCGAGATGGAGTCGCGGCTGGTCCGCGACGCCGCCCCGGCGGACCGGGCTGAACTCGTGACCCGCCTGTGGACGGCGAAGGAAGCCGCCGCCAAAGCCGCCGGCACCGGGCTCGACGGTGGTCCCCGCCGGTTCGCCGTGACCGGCCTGACCGCGCACGGCTGTGCCGTCGAGAAGGACGGCCGCCGCTGGACGGTCCGGCACCGGGTGATCGAGGGGCCCGGCGGCCGCTACGTCGTGGCCTGGACCACTGAACCGCTGATCCAAGGAGGAACCGCGTGACCGTGCCCGACACCAGCCAGCTCCTTGACGACATCCGGGTGGCCCTCGCTGAGGTGATGGGTGACGAAGTCCTGCTCGCGGTCGAGATCACCGAGGACACCCGGTTCGACGACGACCTCGCCCTGGAGAGCATCGAGTTCGTGGCGCTCGGCGAATATCTGCGGGAGAAGTACGGCGACCGGGTCGACTTCGCCAGGTTCATCGCCGGCATGGAACTCGACGAGATCATGTCGCTGACGGTGGGCCGGTTGGTGCAGTACATCGCCGGCACGTTGGCGACGGTCTGACATGGTCGATGTCGTCGCCCGGGACGTGCGTTTCCACGTGCAGCGGATCAGCCCGCCAGCCGGTGGGGACGGGCCGGTGGTGGTCTTCCTGCACGGCCTGATCCTGGACAACCTGTCCAGCTTCTACTACACGCTCGCCGGTCCGGTGGCCGCGCTCGGCGCCGAGACGATCATGTACGACCTGCGTGGCCACGGGCGTTCGGAACGGCCCCCGGCCGGATACACCGTGGACGACGCCGTCGACGATCTGACCGCGCTGCTCGCCGCACTCGGTGTGGACCGGCCGGTGTATCTGGTCGGCAACAGTTACGGCGGGGTGGTGGCGCTGCGGTTCGCCCTGCGCCACCCGCGGCAGGTGGCCGGGCTGGTGGTGATCGAGGCGCACACCGTCGGCGACGGCGCCGGTGACTGGACCGAGCACATGAGCAACACCCTGACCGTGACCGCGCTCGGCCTGGCCCACGACGACCTCGCCGACCAGCTCAGCAGACTCGGCGACCGGAAACTGGCGCGCGCGGCCCGGCTCGCCGACGACCTGCTCAACGGCACCACCCTGATCGACGACGTGGCAGCGAACCCGGCGCTGCGCGGCCCCGACCTGAAGACGATCGGCTGCCCGGTGCTGGCCGTCTACGGCGAACATTCGGATCTGGCCGACGCCGGCCGGCAACTGGACCGGTACCTGCCGGACTGCACCCTGCACATGATCCCCGGCCAGGCGCACACCGTGCTGCGTGAGGCGACACCCCTGGTCCGGACCCTGGTGCTGGACTGGCTGACCAGGCGGGCGGTGCCGGCATGAGCCGATTCCTGTTCGTCGTCCCGCCGTTGACCGGGCACATCAACCCGACCGTCGCGGTGGCCCGGGAGCTGACCGCCCGCGGCCACCGGGTCGCCTGGGCGGGACGCGCCGGGACGCTGTGCCCGCTGGTCGGTCCGGACGCCGAGGTGCACGACGCGGGTGCCCCGGAACTCGACACGGTGCTGGCCCGATCCCGGGAACGCTGGCTGGGACTGCGGGGCGCCGGCGCTCTCAAGTTCCTGTGGGAGGAGTTCCTCGTACCGCTGGCCAATGCTTCTCGTCCCGGAGTGGAGGCCGCGATCGACGCGTTCGGGCCGGACGTGCTGGTCGCCGATCAGCAGGCGATCGCCGGGGCGCTGGTCGCCGAGCGCCGGGGCCTGACCTGGGCGACCAGTGCGACCACGTCGGGCGAGTTCACCGACCCGTACGCGGCCATGCCCAAGGTCGAGGACTGGATCCGGGAGCGGATGGCGAAACTGTGCCGCGACACCGGCGTCCCCGAGACCGACCTGCGCTTCTCCGGCCACCTGGTGCTCGCCTTCACCTCGGCCGCGCTGATCGGCTCGGCGGACCGGTTCCCCGGCCACTACGCGTTCGTCGGCCCCGCCCTCGGCACCCGTCCGGACCACACCGGCTTCCCCTGGGACGCCCTCGACTCGTCGAAACGACGGGTGCTGGTATCCCTCGGCACGGTCAACGGCGACGCCGGGGCCCGGTTCTTCGCCGCCGTCGTCAGCGCCGCCGAACCCTTGGGCGTTCAGCTGATCGTCGCCGCGCCACCCGGCGTCATCGTTGACCCGCCGCCGTTCGTGCTGGTCCAGCCCTACCTGCCGCAACTGGGCCTGCTGCCGCACGTGGACGCGGTGGTCTGCCATGCCGGCCACAACACGGTGTGCGAGGCGCTCGCGCACGGACTGCCGCTGGTGGTCGCGCCGATCCGCGACGACCAGCCGGTCATCGCCGGTCAGGTGACCGCCGCCGGGGCCGGGGTGCGGGTGCGGTTCGCCCGGTCCGGCGCGGACGAACTGCGGACCGCCCTGCACGCGGTCCTGACCGAACCTGATTATCGCGCCGCCGCCCGCCGGGTGCGGTCGTCGTTCACCGCCGCGGGTGGGGCACCGGCGGCTGCCGATCGTCTGGAGAAGCTGTGTTGACCGTGCTGCCGGCCGTTGCGATCATGGTGGTTCTGGTGCTCGGCGCGTTGCGGGCGCGGGGGCGGCTGGCCGCGCTGCCGGTGCTGCCACCGCCCACCGAAGCGGAGCGGGACGACTTTCAGCTGTTCACCGTGGCCGGAGCCGTTGTCGACGGGCCGACTCGGCAGGCTGCCCACACGTACGCCCGCAATCAGGGTCTCGAAGTTGTTGATCTTGTCCCGGTGGATCTGCCGGTGACCGAGAGCCGAAACCTGGCCCGCGCTGTCGACCCCGGCAGTTATCGCACCGACCGGCTCGCGACGGGACGCGGAGCCGGGCACGCGCTACTGGTAGCGACCGGACTCGCCGAACGGGCCGGCGTCACCGCGTCGACGAACCTCGATCCGGCGGCGATCATCCGGCTCACCGCCCGCCTCAAGAAGTACGCCTCCACCAGCATGGAAGTCGCCGTCGCCCCAGGTCTGCGCGCCGTGGCGGCCGATCCCGCCACCGGCAAGGCGCGACTGCGGGCGGCCGGTGCGATCGTCGCCATGTCACTGACCGGATCCGTGATCGGGTACGCGCTGCTAGCGGCGGCGGTGGCACTGAACCCGCCGTGGGGCCTGGCCGCGCTCGTGGTCTACAGCCTGCAGCCCTACCTGATGCTCGCCGGGACACCGCTGCGCCCCGCCGACCGCAACCGCGCCTGGCTGAGACTGATCACCGAACCGTGGCGCTGGCTGCGCACCGTCCGCGGCACCTGGAGATCCGGTCACGACCGCGCGCGGCAAGCGCTTCACGAGCAGGCCCGGCTGGAGTACGCCGACGAACTGTCCAGCGGCACCGAGCGATTCTTCGAACCGCCCCGCGACGACTGCCCGTGGTGCGAGGGCCGGCAGTTGACCGTCCGGGTCCACACCCGGGACCGGGTCCAGGGCAAACCGGGCCGGTTCACCCTCGTCGAGTGCGACGGCTGCGGGCACGTCTTCCAGAACCCACGTCTCAGCCTCGACGGCCTGGCGTTCTACTACCGCGACGTCTACGACCGGCTCGGCGAGGACAGCACCGAACACGCCTTCGGACTGTCCGTCGCCTCCTACGTGGGCCGCGCCGACCTGGTCAGCCGGCACACCGCCCCGGCGAACTGGCTGGACGTCGGCACCGGCCACGGCCACTTCTGCACGTACGCCCGGCAGGTCTTCCCGGACACCGTCTTCGACGGCCTGGACATCTCCGACTCCATCGACGACGCCCAGCGCCGAGGCTGGGTGACCACCGGCTACCGCGGCCTGTTCCCCGACTTCGCCGAGAAACTCGCCGACAGCTACGACGTCGTCAGCATGCACCACTACCTGGAACACACCCGCGATCCGCGCGCCGAACTCGACGCCGCCGCCAAAGTGGTGAAACCCGGCGGCTACCTGCTGGTCGAAGTCCCCAACCCGGCCACCCGCCTGGCCCGCCTGCTGCGCGGCTACTGGGTCCCCTACTTCCAACCCGAACACCTCAACCTGGTCCCGGTACGGAATCTGACCGCGGCCCTGCACCAGCGCGGCCTCCAGCCGGTCGCCGTGGAACTCGGCCGCGCCCACCAGCCGTGCGACTTCGCCGGCGCGGCCCTGCTCTGGGTGAACAGTCTCTTCCCCGACCCCGACCGCCCGTGGGCACCACGAGGATCGCGGGGCGCCCGGCTAGCCCGGCAGACGGCGTTCGTGGCCGCCGTCCCCCTGCTGGTCGCCGGGAACATCCTGGACCAGTTGCTCGGCGCGGTGATCGCCCGCACCGACGGCGGCAACTGCTACCGGATACTGGCCCAGCGGCCGGAGTCGTCATCGTGACCGACGTGATGTCCCGAGTCGACGCCCCCGCCGAACTGCGCATGGTGCCCTACACGTACCTGCGGATGTTCGGCCGCCAACCCGACGTGCTCAGCGCCGCACCGGGCGGCCTCACCCTGCTCGCCGACCCGTCCGCCGCCCTGGCGGTGACCGTGCCGTGGGGTGCCGCGGTCGCCGGTTCCGCCCGCGACGACGGCGTCCTGGAACTACGCTCCCGCAACCGCCCCACCGAAGGCCTGACTCTCCGCCCGGACCGGTGGACCACCTCGGACGCGCCGTCCTGGGCGCGTCCCGCGATCCGGGTGGCGACCCGGCTGCGCGCGGCGGGCCTCGGCATCGGCGGCGCCACCCTGGTCGTGCACACCGGCCTGCCCGACTCCCTGGCGATCCCGACGGCTGCCGCCACGACAGCGGCGACGACGTCCGCGTTCATCGAGTTGTACCAGCTACCCCGGCCCGCCGCGATGGCCGCCGTGGCCTCGTCGATCATCGTCGCGGACCGGGCCGCCGACCTGGCCGCCCTGACCGCCCGCCCCGGCGAGGCGGTCCTGGCCCGTGCGGACACCACCGCCGACCGCCTACCGTGCGACCTGCCCTCCCACGGCCTGCGCCTGCTCGTCGTCGAACCGGGAACCCCCACCGGCCAGCAACCCGGCCCGGACCCGGAAACCCCGGACGGCGTCGCCGAACAAGCTGCCACGGCCCTCCGCGACGGCCACCCTGCCCTGCTCGGCCCCTTGATGACCGCGGCGGCCCCGGCTCTCACCGCCGCCTCGGTCGCGGCGACCGCCGCCGGTGCCCTCGGTGCCGTAACCATCGGCACCCCGGCCCGGCCGGCGCTCTGCCTCCTGCTTCACGCCACCGACCTGGCCCGCGTCCGCGCCGCGATCCGCACCGCCCTGCCCACCACCCACCGCCCCCGTTTCCTGACCGCTACCCCCACCGGCGCGGCCTAGCGAGCGGCCTCACCCGCGATCAGCGAGCAGGATGCGGGCCACCTCCGCCACGGCGGGTAGCTGGTCCAGGTGCCGGGCCTCATGGTCCGGGCGGGAGCGGACACACAGCCCGGCCCCGTAACCGGCGCCCAGGATCGCGACGGCGAACTCGTCCGGGACCGGCCGATCCTTGATGATCACCGACCGGGCCCGGCCCAGCAGCGTGTGCAGGGACACCGGGACGTCCGGGCAGGTGCTGTCGGGTTCACTGGCGAACACGATGACGTCGGGGTCGCGGGCCAGTACGTCGTGCAACCGTTCGATCGCCGTGGCGACGGAATCCGCGGTGGCCGGTACGGCGGGCGCATGCCTGTCGGTGGCCTCGAACGGGGACCGCAGCCGTTCGTGGAACGTCGTGTACGGAAGGGGGAGTGCGTCCGCCGCCTCCGGGTCGTACCGATGACCGGCTGTGTCGATCGGGCCGGGACGGCCGAAATGCCATCCCTGCCCCCAATGGGCGCCCAGGTCCCGGGCGACCGCCAAGTCCTGGGCCGTCTCGATACCTTCGGCGATCACCAGCGCCCCGGTACGGGCGGCCTGCGCCCGCACCACCGCACTGACCTGGCGGGTCAGTGCGGCCTTCGGGTCCCGGATCAGGCTCATGTCCAGCTTTATCACCTCGGGTTCCAGGATCGGCAGGAACGCCAGCGACATCGGGTCGACACCGACGTCGTCGAGGGCCACCACGTGCCCGAACGCCCGGGTGAGCCCGGCCAGGCGCAGCATGCTCCCCGGTACCGTCGGCAGGGCCCGCTCGGTGAATTCGAGAACCTCCCGGAACGGCAGCCCGGCGATCACGAGTTCGGCGATCCGGGCCGAGAGCGGCTGGTCGAGCACGGCGGGTTCGGCGTTGACGAACAGCAGCGGCGGCGGCCGCTCCGCGGCGACGGCACATTCCAGCGCCCGTTCGGCGCACAACTGATCGAGGTCTCCCAGGCGGCCGGCCGCGCGGGCGGCGTCGAACATCCGGTCCGGGAACTCCAGCGACTGCCCGGCCGGCCCACGGGCCAGCGCTTCCAGACCCACCACACCACCGGTGGTCAGGTCCACGATCGGCTGGAACAGCGGCTGCACCAGCCGCCGGGCAATCACCTCGCCGATCGTGGTCTCCGCCGCCTGCTGTGCCGGATGTGTGACGGGCATCGGGCTCCTCACCTCTGTGTTGCCGCGCCTCATCGGCGGGCGGTGCGCCTTCTTGTCGCCGCGCCTCATCGGCGGGCGGTGCGGCGACCTGAGATGACGGAACTGGCTAACGTGACCCTCGTGGTCAACCATCGATTCGCCGTCTGGCCCGGCCGGGTCGTCACCCTCGCCGGGATCTGGGTGGTGCTGAGCTTCCCGTTGCGCGGTTTCTCCTGGAGAGTTGGTCCTCGACCGGAACGACGCGCTGGTCGAGAAGCAGACCAAACGCCTCACCGCCCAGTCCCTGAAAGCGGCAGCCGTCGATCCCGAGGCGATGAGCGTCGACGAGGCGTTCCTGTCCGCCCTGGAGTTCGCGATGCCCCCGACCGGCGGCCTGGGCCTGGGCGTGGACCGCATCGTCATGTTGCTGACCGGCACCCCGATCCGAGCCACCCTCGCTTTCCCGTTCCATCGGCCGGCCGCCGGCTCATCCGGCGGGCAGTGAGTCAGCCCGATCACGCCGACGTTCACCACCAGTAGTTGTCCTGCGGCTGGTAGGGGGCCTCCAGTTCGGCGATCTCATCCTCGGTGAGGTCGAGCGCGAGAGAGGCCACCGCGTCGTTCAGATGGTGCGGCTTGGTGGCGCCCACTATCGGGCAGGAGACCACCGGCTTGGACAGCACCCAGGCCAGCGCCACCTGGGCCATCGCGACGCCGCGGCCCTCGGCGACTTTCTGGATCGCGTTCACCACCGGTTCGTCGGCGTCACGGTCGAACGCCTTGGCGACGTCGTCCGATGACGACCGTCCGGTCTGCAGGCCCCAGGGCCGGGTGGCCCGGCCCTTGGCCAGCGGCGAGTACGGGGTCAGACCGACGCCCTGGTCGAGACACATCGGGATCGTCTCCCGTTCCTCCTCGCGTTTGAGCACGTTGTACTGGTCCTGCATCGCCGAGAACGTGGTCCACCCGTTCATCGCGGCCGTGTGCTGCAGTTTCGCGAACTGCCACGCCCACATCGACGACGCGCCGAGATAGCGCACCTTACCTGCCCTGACCAGGTCGTCGAGGGCCCGCATGGTCTCCTCGACCGGAGTCCCCGGGTCGAAGCGGTGGATGTAGTAGACGTCGATGTAGTCGGTGCCCAGCCGTCGCAGCGAGGCGTCGGCCTGCTCGAGGACGGCCTTGCGGGACAGACCGCTGCCACCAGGACCGTCGTGCATCATCCCGCTGACCTTGGTGGCCAGCACGATGTCCTCCCGGCGGGAGAACCGGTTGATCGCCCGCCCGACGAACTCCTCCGAAGTGCCGGCCTGGTAGACGTTCGCGGTGTCCCAGAACGTCACCCCCAGCTCGACGGCCTGCCGAAAGAACGGCGCGGCGGCATCCTCATCGAGGGTCCACTGATGCATGCCGGCCGCGGCATCGCCGTAGCTCATGCATCCCAACCCGAGACGGCTCACCTTCAGCCCGGTCCGGCCCAGTCGTGTGAACTCCACCGCGATACCTCCCAGAATCAGCGGGTGCGCCGTCACCACGCCCGCCCAGCCTCGCACGTGGGACGGGACGCCACCCGGTACACCCGGCCGGAGATGCCGCAGCGCCTTAGGGTCGGCTTAACCTTGGCCTAACCGACCGTTACCGGTCCGGCCGCGATAGTTCCCGGCATGCGATCACTGCGCTCGAAGCACCTGGCGGCCCTGGCCGTTCTCACAGCCGCCGTCCCCCTGGCCGCGATCATCGGGCCGACCGCCGCCGTCGCGGCCAGTTCCAAGTTCTGTGACGGCGGCAGTTACACCGTGCTGGGCAAGACCGGCACCAAGGACCGGTTCCGTGGCACCGTCGCCGCCCCGGCCGGGCGCTTCACCGTTCAGGGCAAGTACACCCGCTTCGACATCGACCCGGCCACCTTCGCGATCTACGACTACGCGTTCACCGGCGCCGCCAACGTCGGCGACATGACCGGGCGCAAACCGGCCGCCGTTTACGCGAGCAAGGTTCCCGACCACCGGGGATTGGCCCTGACCAGCACGATCAGCCTGGAACTGCGCGATGAGGGCTTGACCGTCTCGCGTACCGGCGCCAATGGTCTGAGCATGAAGATCCAGGCCAAGGACTGCGCTCAGGGCGGCATCTTCCAGATGGAACCGTCTCGGGGCGACGGCACCCGCACCCGGATCGTGCACACGCTCGCCGACACCACCTTCTACTACGACAACCCGCAGTTCCGGGCCAGGCTCGGCGCGTGGCTCGGCTCCGCCTGCACCTCCGAACAGACCGGACCGGCAAGCACTTTCTGTGTACGGGTGAGCCCGCGCGTCAACATCGGCAGCACCGTCGCTCCCGCGCTGGTGCTGCGGGACAGCCCGCAGGTCGGCACCCGCATCCCGCAGGCGTCGTGCGGCCCCGACTTCACCAACCCGCTCGGCCTGACCGAGACCAAGGACCAGTGCGGCGCGACGAGTATCTGGGACGTGGCCAGCGGCGGCCGGATGGGCATGGTCACCGGTGAGGACGCCACCGAGGTCGCCAACCCGCCGACCACCTGCACCACCGACTGCCAGGCCGAGAACGGCGTCAACGGCCGCCTGGCCACCCTGGGCTTTCCGGCGGTCGTCGCCCCGGCCAGCCGTCTCACCCCGCGCACCTCCACCGAGGGCCTGACCGCGCCGCTGACCGCGCCCTGATGATCTTCAGTGCTGGGCGTGCGGGATAAATTCGTCCGGTGATCACCGAAGAGTTGTGGCAGACCCTGCGGGCCCGGGCCCGCGAGGCGATGACCAAGGCATACGCCCCGTACAGTCGTTTTCCGGTCGGGGTGGCGGCCCTGGTCGACGACGGCCGGATCGTCACCGGCGCCAACGTCGAGAACGCGTCGTACGGCCTGGGCCTCTGCGCCGAATGCACCCTCGTCTCCGACCTGACGATGACCGGCGGCGGAAAGTTGGTGGCGTTCGCCTGCGTCGACGGCGACGGCAACGCCCTGATGCCGTGCGGCCGCTGCCGTCAGCTGCTCTACGAACACTCCGCCGAGGGCATGCTTCTGGACACCGTGAGCGGCATCAAGACCATCGACGAGGTCCTGCCGGACGCCTTCGGGCCCCGCACCCTGCAGGCGTACCAGGACAGTCACTGAGATTGAATGCGCCCGGTCCCGGCCGGGACCGGGCGCATTCAATCCGGTGAAAATGGCGCGACATCCGTCATCGATGCCTGGAGACTTGCCGGGTGATTCTCACCGCCGCCCTGCGTTACATGCGCCCACCATCACCACTGGCGGGGCGGCTCGCCGGCCAGTCGCTGCTGTTCGCCCTCGGCGACGGTGCCTTCATGACCGGCTCGGCGGTGTTCTTCACCCAGATCGTCGGGCTGTCCGCAGCCCAGGTCGGTCTCGGCCTGACCTGCGCCGGGATCGCCGCCTTCCTGGCCGCGGTGCCGATGGGCAAGCTGGTCGACCGGTTCGGCCCGAAACGGATGTGGGCCGTCAGCGCGGTGGGTCAGGCGGCCATGTTCGCGCTGTGGCCGTTCATCACCGACTTCCCGGGCTTCCTGATGATGGCCGTCGGCATGGAGGTCATCAGTTCTCTCGGCCATGCCGCACACGGCGCGTACACGATCGACGTCCTGCCGCCCGGCGAGCGGGTGACGTCACGTGCCTACATGTATTCGGCGCTCAACCTCGGTTTCACCCTCGGCTCGTTCGCCGGGGGGATCGCGCTGGCGTTCCACTCCAACGACGTCCTGCACGCGCTGCCCTGGTTCACCAGCCTGGTCTTTGTGGTCAACGCCGTGGCGGTCACCCGGCTGCCGAGGGCCTCGCACGACAACCGCACGGCAGCCGAACGCAAGGTGAAGATCCCCGGCCCCGGGCCGATGCGTAACCCTGGCTGGATCCTCACGTCCTTCCTCAGCGGCGTGTTCTGGACCAACCAGGTGCTGCTCAACCTGGTGATCCCGCTGTGGCTGGTCGAGCAGACCGACGCCCCGCGAGTGCTGCTGGCGTTCCTGTTCGGCACCAACACGGTGATGTGCATCTTCCTGCCGATGGTGACGGCTCGCGGCGTCACCGGCCTGCCCACCGCACTGCGGGCGATCCGGATCTCGTCGACGTTCTTCGTGATCTCCTGCGTGATCACTCTCGCCACCCACGACACCGTCGGCTGGATCACGATCGCCCTGGTCTGGTTGGGCCACGTCACCGTGACCGGTGCCGAGCTGTACCTGTCCGCCGCCGACTGGACGTTCGACGCGGAACTGATGGACCCCCGCCAGCGCGGCGCCTACCAGGGAACCGCCAACCTGAGCGGCACCCTCGGCAAGGTGTGGGCCCCGGCGGTCTACACCTTCCTGGCGATGAACTGGGGCGCCACCGGCTGGCTGCTGATCGCCGGCATCATCGTGATCGCCACCATCGCCATCCACCCGTCCACCCGCTTGGCCCGCCGCTTCCTGGAAACCCACGTCCCCGCCGAAGCCCTGGCCGAAGCCCGAGCCTCCGCCCCCGCCCCGGAGCCGGCCGTCCCGGCCGCCCTTTCCACCACCGCCGACCCGGAGCCGGACCACGCCGCCCGCCCCGGACCGCTGCCGTGACCCGGCCAGCCCGGGCCTGCCTGAAGATGCCACCGTCGACGTGGTCACTGCCGGGCGGTCAGGCGGCCGCCGACCAAAGCGACCGCGTCACGCGGGTCGTCAACCCGGTGGCCGGGTTCAGGGCAGGAGCCGGAGCCGGGGCGCCTCGTCGCTGCGTGCCAGCGTCTCGCCGCATTGATCGCACCGGTAGGACGACGGCCGGACCAGGTTGGTCTGGGTGGAGAACTTCCCGCCAGCCGATCCCGGGGCCGGGCAGAGGTAACCGAGGTACAGCCGCACCCAGGGGGCGCTGGTCAGAGCCACCGACGGCTGCTGGTGTTTGGTGTCGTCAAAGGGTGCCCACCAGTGTTCGGCCACTACCCGCAGTGTTGTCCGGGTCTCCTCCGAGGTGACGTCGAAGGCGCTGATCCGGGCTGCCGCCGGATGTCGGGGGAAGGCGCTGTCGCCGGAGCAGATTCCCTCTTCGGAGCCGTATTCCAGCATGGTGGTGCGCCCGTTCCGCCGGCAGACGAAGCAGTCCAGGCTGAGTTCGATCTTCTTCGTCCAGTGCAGATTGTGAAACGGCGCTTCGGCCAGTTCGAGAACGGTCGTGATCTCCACTGATGGCAGCATGCGTCGATCTTGGCAGTCGCGCGCTCGCAAACGGGTGGCCGGCCAACGGCCGTTCATCAAGAAGGTGATCGACGCCGGGACGGACTGGGCGGCGCTGGACGTCAAGCGGAAAACGTCACGGTCGGGCTGGAACGGCCGGGGATCAGCGATTGGGCGACCGGCCGTTTCGTGTTGCGCACCATCGAGGACGCCGACCGTGACCGGCACCTGTCGGTGGTGGTGGAAATGGCGCCGGGCGCCGAGCCGACTTCGGAACGGGAACGATCGGCGGCCGTGTCGATCCGCACCGAGCTGCTTCGCCTGAACAGCGAGTTCGCCCATTATGTGCCGGCGGAGCAGCAGACGCCGCGGATCGATTTACGGCCGGCCGGCGATCCGGAATTCTTTCCACGCGGGGTCGAACACCGTTACACCCGCGCGTCTTGATTCACGCCGCGAATACGGCGTCCAATTCCCACAGCGCGCCGTCGGCACGGTAGTCGGCGAATTTGTCCTCGCCCAGGGCTTCGACGGCGGCGGTGTGCGCCTTGGCCAGTTCGGCGGCGTCGTCGGCGCCCGGACCCTCACCAGCGACCGCGAACGCGCTGTCGGCGACGCCGATCATCCGTGCCGCGAGTGGGTGATCACCGTCAGCGACGGCGAGGGCGGCGGCGCCGATCGCCAGGTACGGCACGAAGGACGGCCCCGACTGCTCGCGGCACTCGTTGAGCAGCTTCCGGGCCTGATCCCGGTTGCCCAGACGAAGTTCGGCGAAGGCCAGGTTGTATGACTCGAGTTTCACCAGGTCAGACTGCCTCACCGCGACTGTGAACGCGATAATCGCCAAGTAGTACTCCTGTACCAGCGCGTAGTCATAGGACAGCTCGCCAGGAATTCGTCACGCAGCGTGAATCGTCGATCGACGCTTGACTGTGCCCCCGGGACACAGCGTCGCATGGAGGGCAGAACACGGAAATCGGACGAGCGATGGAGGCTGGACATGAATGCGCTGATAGCAGCGCTCGGCCTGGTGGGCGCACTGATCGTGGCACCGGAACCACCGGCGGAACTGAAATGGGCCCCCTGCCCGGCGGAGGTGAACACGGGGACTTTCGCGGTGCAATGCGCGACCGTTCCGGTTCCTCTCGACTACAGCGATTCCGGTGGCACGCAGATCGAACTCATGATTTCGCGGATCGCCAGTACCAACCCGGAAAAGCGGCGCGGGATCCTGATGTTCAATCCGGGCGGGCCGGGTGGCACCGGACTGGACCAGCCGGCGTTCCTGGCTGGTAAGGGCCTGCCGGCCACCGTTCTGGATTCGTACGATCTGATCGGCATGGACACCCGCGGCGTCGGTCATTCGTCGCCGGTGAGCTGTGGGTTCACCGCCGACGACGCCTATTGGGCGAACGTTCCGCCGTACGCGGTGGACGAGGCGGCCGTGACGGCGCAGTCGGCAATCGCCGCGGAGGTCGCACAGCGGTGCGCGGCCAACGACACCGGCGGGCGGCTACGGCATCTGTCGACCGCGAACATGGCCCGTGACCTGGATCGGATCCGCGCCGCCCTCGGCGAGAAGAAGGCCGGCTTCTACGGGGCTTCCTACGGTTCGGCGCTCGGCGCGGCGTACGTCTCGCTGTTCCCGGACACCACCGATCGGATCGTGCTGGACAGCAACCTCGCCGGCACGCACCTCGACCGGAATTCGCTGATCCGGTTCGCGCACGGATTCGAGGAGACGTTCCCCGACTTCGCGAAATGGGTGGCGGCACGGCACGCGTCGTACGGTCTGGGGCACACGCCGGCGCAGGTTCGGAAGACGTATTTCACCATTGCCGAACGGCTCGACCGGGCTCCGGCGCCCGACGGGACCAACGGCGCCCACTTCCGGTTCGGCACCTTCTTCGGCCTCTACAGCGAGGTGCAGTACGGCAACACGGCCCGGCTGTGGCAGTCCCTGCTGTCTTCCGGTCCGGCGGCTCCGGCAGCGGCTGCTGCCACGCCGCACCCCGCCGACAACGCGCTGACCGTGTTCCTGGCCGTCACCTGCAATGACGTCGACTGGCCGGAGGACCTGGCCACCTATCAGAAGGATGTCGCCGAGGCTCGCGAGCGGTATCCGATGTTCGGCGCGGCGGCCGCCAACGTACTGCCGTGTGCCCATTGGAAGTACGAGCCGTCGGAGCCGCCGGTCAAAGTCGACGATCAGGGGCCGGCCAAGGTGCTGATGCTTCAGAACCGGCACGACCCGGTCACCCCGGCGATCAACGCCGAGTTGCTGCGTGCCGCGTTCGGCCAGCGGGCCCGCCTGGTGACCGCCGACGGGAGCGGGCACGGCGTCTACGTCATCGGCGGCAACGCGTGCGCCCTGAACCTGACCACGTCGTATCTGGTGGATGGGAAGTTGCCGGCCCGGGACACGACCTGCCGCGCCTGATCGCCTTGACTGTGCCCCGAGGGCACGGTATCGAATGTCGGCATGCGGATGAAGGGCGGCTGGAGCACTCGTGAGATCGCCGAGTTCGCCGGCACGACACTGAAGACGGTGCGGCACTACCACCGCATCGGGTTGCTGGACGAGCCGGAGCGCTCTGCGAACGGCTACAAGAAGTACGGGGTCCAGCACCTGATCCGTCTGATGCGCATCCGGCGGCTGGTGGATCTCGGCGTGGCACTGGCCGACATCGCCACCATACAGCTGTCAGCGGAGGGCGCGGAGCAGAAGCTCCGCGCCCTCGACGCCGAGTTGGCCGCGAGCATCGAACGCCAGCAGCGGATGCGTGCGGAGCTGGCCGTCATTCTGCGCAATCCCGGCCTGGTCGACTCTCCAGCCGGTTTCGAGGACCCCACCGACGACCTGTCCGACCTCGATCGGACGTTCATGCTGCTCGGTTCCCGCATCTTCGAACCCGAGGTGATGGAAGTGATGCGGTCGCTGAACGCCAGACCCCGAACCTCGGCGGCTGCCGAGTTCGACGCTCTGACCGGTGAAGCGAGCGAGGAGACCCGGCAGGACCTTGCCGTCCGGTTCGCCACCGAGATCCGCCGCGACATGACCGAGCACCCGCTGCTGGGCGATGCCGTCGACAAGGTCCAGGCCGGTGGCGACCCGGACACCCAGCCGGTTCTGCTGCACGCGGTCGTCGAGCTGCTCAACGCCGCCCAGATAGACGTCATGCAACGAGCCAACGCGATCATCTACCCGGACGCCGGGCGGTAGCCGATCACCTCGTCCACGTCGGTGAGACCGGGCCGGCCACCTGTCGAGAGCCTTACCGACCCGGGCGGTCTCGGCCCGCGATGGTGTCCAGGAACGTGGTGAGGTCACCGGTGACCGCGTGTACCTTGTCGGCCGCTTCGGTCAGGCTCCGGGTGATCTCCTGGTTGGCGGCCGTCTGCTCCTCGACGGCTGCCGCGACCGAGCTCTGGTTCGCCCGGACGGCGTCCACGATCCCCGCGATCTTCGAGATCTCACCGCCGGCGACGGTACTCAGCGTCTGCACACTGGTGATGAGGTCGCCGATGCGCTGCGTCGCTGTCTGGGTGGCGATGGAAAGGTCCTTCACTTCGCCGGCGACGACGGCGAATCCCTTGCCGGCGGCGCCCGCCCGGGCGGCCTCGATCGTGGCATTGAGAGCGAGAAGGTTCGTCTGCCGGGCGATCTGGGAGATGGTGCTGACCACCTCGTCGATCCGGCTCGATGCTTCCGTGAGCCGGTCCATCGTGCTCGTCGCGGCCTCGATCCCGGCCACTGCGTCGATCACCACCTCGGATGCCTCGTTCTCGCTGCGGGCGATCTCGGCGACGGTGGCGGACAACTGTTCCATGGCGCTCGCCACGGAGTTCAGTGACCCGCTGGCCTCACCGGTCATGGCCAGAGTGTCGACGAGCCGGTTCGTCACCATCTGGGAGTGTCGTTCGGCTGCGTTCCGGGCGCTGACGTCCTCCCAGGCCACCACATATCCGATGACCGCACCACGGCCGTCCTTGACCTGGTTGATGTGGGTGTCGAGGGTGATGGAGCCGAACGTGAAGGCGGCGTCGCGAGGTTCGAAGGCGGGATTGGAAAGGATGCGGTCGATCCTGGCGGGGTCCTTGTGGAATCGATGGATGCTGCCGTTGAGGACATCGGAGACGCGGACCCCGAAAACCCGTTCGATCTCGGGGCCGATCTGGCGCAACGTCTGCATCGCTCGGGGATTCGCGTAGACGATGTTCAAAGCGAGATCCGCCACGAAAATGTTCGCCTGCGCACAGTCGAGGATGTGACGAGCGCCTGTCGTGGCGAGGTCGACCCCGGTGGTGCCGTCGGCCGGCGCCGCGGTGGCCTCGCCGGTTCGGCGATCGTTCGCGGTGCGGAAGAATGTCCTGTTCATTCTGGCGGCCGTCCTCGGTCTCTTGGCGAGTGGGTGCTGCAGGGACAGATGCTCGCGTCTACGGATATCAGACCTTTAGCCCGGATAGTGGCCTTTATAGTTTTTGCGAAGAAGTGCCCGCTCGGCTAGGGCCAAAAGTCACACTTCGCCGTCGCCGAGGGCCGCAAGCGCCGCCAGCCGAACCGGAGGCTGCGTTCGGACCGCAAGCCGCATGACGATCACCGAAATGCCGCCCGGCCACTCCGTGTGGGCGGTAGCGTCTTCGGTGACGCGAGCGATCCCGAGCGGATCCGAGGCGGTGACCGGCCGGTGTGGACGTTCGACGGCTATTCTGGCGTGCTTCCCGCTTTCCGTTTTCAGGAGCAGTGCCATGGCCAGCCGCCGGTTACGTGTCGATCAGGTGGAGCAGACCCGGGCGGTCATCCTGGCCACCGCGGAGAGGTTGTTCGCCGAGCGTGGCGTGTTCGCGGTGTCGAATCGGCAGATCAGTGAGGCGGCCGGGCAGGGTAACAACACCGCGGTCACCTATCACTTCGGCAGTAAGCCGGATCTGGTGCAGGCGATCATCGCGCGGCACGCCGAGCCGATGGAGGAGATCCGCCGGACGCTGGTCGCCCGGCATCAGGGCAGCACCGGGTTGCGGGACTGGGTGACGTGCGTGGTCCGGCCGTACACCGATCATCTGACCGACCTGGGCGGCCCGACCTGGTACGCCCGTTTCGCCGCCCAGTTGATGGCTGATCCGCAGTTGCGGGAGCTGGCCGGCGTCACGATGGGGCGGGCACCGATGTTGTGGGCGGTGAGCGAGGGGCTGCACGGTTGTCTGCCGCATCTGCCGGTGGAGGTGCGGCGGGAGCGGGACGAGATGGCGCACACGCTGATCGTTCACTCGTGCGCGCAGCGGGAGCTGACCGCGCACCCGGATTGGACGGCGACCGCGTCGGGATTGATCGACGCGATTGAAGGTCTGTACCGGGCTGATCACTCAGCGCCGCGATAACGGGGGTCGATGGTCCACTGTGCAGTGCTGTCAGCCACACTTTAAGTCAGTCAGTTGACTTAAAATGTGTCGCTCGATTGGCTGGGCGAACCCTACGAAAGAGCCCGAACATGTCCAACACCCCGCGCCGTTACCGTCCCGAGCAGATCGAGGCCCTGCGGGCCCGCTATCGGCTCGAACGCGACCGGCGGATCCGCCCGGACGGCAACACCCAGTACCGGCGAGCGGCCGGCGAGTTCAGCTACTACGCCAAGGACCCCTACACCCCGTTCGCCGAGCGGGACGCGAAGACCGACCGGGTCGAGGCGGCGGTGATCGGCGGCGGCTTCGGCGGCCTGCTCACCGGGGCCCGGCTGCGCCAGGCCGGACTGACCGACATCCGGATGATCGACGAAGCAGGCGACTTCGGCGGTACGTGGTACTGGAACCGCTACCCCGGCATCCACTGCGACATCGACGCGACCGTCTACATGCCGCTGCTGGAGGAGGTCGGTTACGTCCCGAAGTGGCGCTACGCCCCGGGCGAGGAGATCCGCCAGCACTGCATCGCCATCGCGAAACGCTTCCAGCTCTACGACGACACCATGTTCCACACCAAGGTCACCGACCTGACCTGGGACGAGGACGCCGCCGAGTGGATCGTCAGCACCGACCGCGGCGACCGGTTCCGGGCCCGTTACGTGGTGACCTCCTCCGGCACTCTCACCCAGCCGAAACTCCCCGGCATCCCGGGTATCGAGAACTTCCGCGGCCACACCTTCCACACCAGCCGCTGGGACTACGGCTACACCGGCGACGACCTGGAGAACCTGGCGGACAAGAAGGTCGCCGTGATCGGCACCGGCGCCACCGGCATCCAGGTGGTCCCGCACGTCGCCGAGACCGCCGAGCAGTTGTACGTCTTCCAGCGCACCCCTTCGTCGATCGACGTGCGCGCCAACCGGCCCACCGACCAGTCGGTTCTCGACGCGGTGCGGCCGGGCTGGCAGCAGGAGCGGATGGACAACTTCCTGACCATCGTCACCGGCGGTCACGTCGCCGAGGACCTGATCGGGGACGGCTGGACCAGCACCGCGCGCCTGCAACGGCAGATGCTCACCGGCACGCTCGACCACTCGCTCAGCGACGACGAGCGCGAGTACCTCGACGAGATCGCCGACTTCCGCAAGATGGACGAGATCCGCGCCCGGGTCGACGAGGTGGTCACCGATCCGGCCGTCGCCGAGGTGCTGAAGCCCTGGTACCGGTACATGTGCAAGCGCCCCGGCTTCAGCGACTTCTACCTGCAGTCGTTCAACCGCCCCAACGTCACCCTGGTGGACACCGCCGACCACGGTGGTATCACCCGGATGACCGAGACCGGCATCGTCGTCGGCGACACCGAGTACCAGGTGGACTGCGTCGTCTTCGCCACCGGTTTCGAGGTCGGCGTCTCCGGGGTCGTCTCCGGCACCCTGCCGGTGCACGGCCGCGGCGGCCTGCCACTGCTGCACCACTGGGCGCGCGGTCCGCGCACCCTGCACGGCTTCTACAGCCACGGCTTCCCGAACCTTTTCCACCTCGGCTCGCTGCAGAACGCCGCCTCGGTCAACTTCGTGCACGTACTGCAGGAGCAGGCCGGGCACATCGCCGCGGTCGTCGCCGAAGCCGGCAAACGCGGTGCCCGCTGGATCGAGCCGACCGCCGAAGCCGAGGAGTACTGGGCCGCCGTGATCCGGGACACCGCCCCGGACAACTACCGCTTCCAGGCCGAATGCACACCCGGCTACTACAACAACGAGGGCAGGCCGCGCGAGGTCAACAACTCGTTCGGGCCCGGCCCGGTGGTCTTCCACGAACTGCTGCGCCGCTGGCGCGACGTGGGCGCCATCGCCGAGGTACTGCGATGACCATGGCGCTGCGCGGTTCCAACGGGGTGGCGTTCGGGCCGGACGGCCGGCTCTATGTGGCCCAGTTCGTCGCCGGGCAGATCGCCGCGGTGGACCTGGCCACCGGTGACGTGGAGGTAGTGGTCGCGGCGGGCGGCCCGATCGAGGCCCCCGACGATCTGGTCTTCGGTGCGGACGGTTCGATGTACATCGCCGACCTGGTCCCGGGTCGGGTCTGGCGGCGTACCCCCGCAGGGGCATTTGACCTGCTCTCCGACCAGATCCGCAACCCCAACGGGATCGCGGTCGCCGGTGACCGGCTGTTCGTCAACGAGATGATCCCCGGCGGCCGGCTGCTGGAACTCTTCAGCGACGGCCGCGAACCGCGGGTGCTGACCGGCGGGCTGGCCATGGGCAACGCCATGCAGACCGGACCGGACGGCTACCTCTACTACCCGCACATGATCACCGGCGAGGTCTACCGGATCAGCCCCGATGGCGGGACGCCGGAACTGTTCGCCGAGCAGGTCCACGAACCGGTTGCGGTCCGTTTCGACCGGGCCGGAACGCTGTTCGTGCTGTCCCGGGACGCGGGCGGCACCCTGACCCGCATCGACGACCGTGGCCGCGACGTCCACCCCACAGGCGTCACCGGCATGGACAACGCCGCCTTCGACGCCGACAACCGGATGTTCGTCTCCAGCTACGCCACCGGCGGCATCACCGAGGTCAACCCCGACGGTCACCACCGTTTGCTGGTACGGGGTGGGCCGACCGGCCCGTACGGGCTGACCGTGGACTCGGGCGGACTCGTGCACGCCGCCGACCACTACGGAGTCATCTCCCGCAACGGCATCGCACTGTCCACCTTCGTGCACGGCGTGGCCGCCGACGGCGAAGACCTGCACGTGACCTCCCAATACGGGCGGGTCCGCACGCTCGACGGGAACACTGGCACCTACCGGCACCGGGCCGACCTCGACCAGCCGCTCGGCATCACTGTCGACGGCGACGGCGCGCTGGTGATCGCCGAATCCGGGGCCGCGCGGGTCGTCGCGGTAGCGCCCGACGACACCGTGACGGTGCTGGCCGACGGCCTCGGGCGGCCGGTGGACGTGGTCTTCGGCGACGACGGCCACTGCTACGTCAGCGACGAGGACCGCGGAGCGGTGTATCGGCTCTCGTCCTCCGGGCCGGCCGTCGTCGTCGCGGACCTGGATCGGCCACAGGGGATCACGGTGGCCGGTGATCGGCTGTTCGTCGCCGAGGCCGGGGCGGGGCGGGTGCTGTCGGTGGACCTGACGACCGGCGCGCTTTCGGTCGTGGCCGAGGTGCCGCTGGACGGCTCTGTCCCCCGTACGCCATCAGTCTTTGCGTCCGGGGGTCTGCCCGGAGTGCCGCGCGGCTTCGCCGGACTCACCACGGCCGGCGGCGAACTCGTCGTCACCACCGACGGCTCGATCACCCGGCTGGAGATCCGATGACGGACACCGCCGCGCCGTCGCGCCGGCAGATCCTCGAAGCGCTGACCGGGCTGCTGCTGGCCCTGTTCGTGTCCACCCTGGCCAGCACGGTCGTCGCCACAGCGCTGCCGCGGATGCTGAGCGACCTGCACGGTTCGGCCACCGACTACACGTGGGTGGTCACCGCGACGCTGCTGGCCGCGACCGCCGCCACCCCGATCTGGGGCAAACTCGCCGACCTGTACAGCAAGAAGACCCTGCTCCAGCTCGCCGCCGTGGTCTTCATCGCCGGGTCGATCGCCGCCGGGTTCGCCCAGAACTCCGGCCAGCTCATCGCCGCCCGCGCCCTGCAGGGCATCGGCGTCGGCGGCTTGCAGCCGCTGGTGCAGATCGCGATCGGCGCGATGATCCCACCCCGGGAACGCGGCAAGTACGCCGGTTACCAGTCCAGTGTCACCGCGATCTCCACCATCGGCGGCCCGCTGCTCGGCGGCCTGATCGTGGACACCGGCTGGCTGGGCTGGCGCTGGTGCTTCTTCATCGGCATCCCGTTCGCCCTGATCGCCATGGTCCTGCTGCAGCTCACGCTCAAACTGCCGGTGCTGCGCCGGGACAACGTGAAGATCGACTACTGGGGTTCCACGCTGATCACCGGCGGCGTCAGCCTGTTGCTGACCTGGGTGTCGTTCGTCGGCGACGCCTTCGCCTGGGCGTCCTGGCAGACCCTCGTCATGGTCGGCGGCACCCTGATCCTGCTGGTGGCGGCCGCCTGGGTGGAGACGCGCGCCGCCGAACCGGTGGTCCCACCCCGGATCCTGCGCCAGCGCACCACCGCCCTGGCCATCCTCGGCAGTCTCGCCGCGGGCACCGCGATGTACGGCGCTGCCGTCTTCCTCACCCAGTACTTCCAGGTCAGCCGCGGGCGCACCCCCACCGAGGCCGGGCTGTTGACGATCCCGATGATGGTCGGCATCCTGCTGTCGTCGATCATCACCGGCCGGCTGATCAGCAAACACGGAACCATCAAGCCGTACCTGGTGATCGGCTCGACCAGTCTGACCGCCGGTTTCGTGATCCTCGGCTTCGTCGACGCCCACACGTCACTGATCCTGATCGGCGTCGCGATGACCCTGATCGGCGCCGGGGTGGGTATGACGTTGCAGAACTTCGTCCTGGTGGTCCAGAACGCCGTGCCTCTCTCCGACATCGGAGCCGCCAGCGCCACGGTGTCGTTCTTCCGCTCCCTGGGCGGCACCATCGGCGTAGCCGTCCTGGGCGCGGTTCTGGCCCGCCAGGTAGCCACCCACACCACCGCTTCGGTCCCGGCCGCCACCGCCTACGGCGACGCCACCGGCCTGGTCTTCGCCATCTCCGCCGGCGTCGCCCTGCTGGGAGTCCTGGCCGCCGTCCTCCTCGAGCCGGTCCGGCTGCGCACCGCCCTCGACCTGCCCACCCCGACCGTGGAGAAACGCTCCTGAAGACGCGACGATGATCAGTGACATGGATCGTCGCCGAAGGTGACCGAGCCCTGACAGAATCCGTCCGTGACTTTCTGGAACCGGCCGGCGATCTGGAAGCCGTTCCTGCTGATCGCCGGTTACCTGGCCTTCTACGTCGCCGTCGGGCAACTGATCGGCCTGCTCTTCGGCGACCGGATCGACACCGGCAACCTGCTGGCCGATCCCAGCAGCATCTTCCTCGCGCTGGTGCTGCCGATCGCGATCGGAGCGGCCGCCCTGCTCGTGTTCACCTGGCGGGCCGGCTGGCTCCGGGAGGTCTTCGGGCCACAGCCGATCCACGGCCGCGCCTGGATGTGGATCGGACCGGCCCTGGTCGCACTGGCGATCGCCGGGCACGTCGGCGCCACCGACTGGGGAAACTGGACCGGGACGGAGATCGCGCTGATCGCGGTGCTGGGCTTGTGCATCGGCGTCGTGGAAGAACTGGCCACCCGCGGCCTGGCGGTCAAGATGCTGCGCGACGCCGACCACGGCGAACGTTTCGTCGCCGTCGTGTCATCGCTGGTGTTCGCCCTGATGCATTCGATCAACCTGCTCTCCGGCATGAAACTCGCAACCGTGGCGTCCACCGTCGGCTACACCTTCTGCTTCGGTGTCTGCATGTACCTGGTGATGCGGGTGACCGGCACCCTCTGGGCGGCCATCGTCCTGCACGGCCTCACCGACCCGACCACGTTCCTGTCCACCGGCGGCATCGACCAGGCCGTCGACACCGCCGGAGCCCGCGGCTGGTCGGCGCTGACCGGCATCGCCACGATCGGTCTCATGCTGTTCGCCGTCGTAGCGGTCTTCCTCATCCGCAACCAGCCGCCCGCCGCAGCACAGGCCACCCGGCACCAACCACCGGCCGGCAAACACGAGGCTTACGACTGACCGGGACCAGCCCCGTCTCGGCCCGCACGGTCCGGTAGTGCCGTCAAGGTGACCGCGGATCCCCGTCCGCGGGCGATTCGAGGCCGAAGTTGATCTCCGTACCTTGAGTGCCATCGCGGCCCCCAAACACATCAGACAGGGTTCCAGGTTGATCGCCGGCCGAACCGGGTGGGGACGTCTTGCCCACCCGAGTTCCTCGTCCGTCAACGGCGGCATCTTTGATCAGGCGCCGAGCGGGCCGCTCCGGGCTGTCGGGCGTTCTCGCGATCCGGAAGTGTCAATCGATGCGACGGCGGGGCCGGAACAACGCCCGTAGGGTTCCTACATGCGCGACAGCCCTGAACAGGTTTATGCCCTGGCCGACGAGATTCGGCAGCGTTGCCTTGGCCAGCTGGACAGCTTGCTGAGCCCCGGCACTCATGTCTGGGCGGCTGCCGCTGCCGATGAACTCATTGTGCATTTCGTGAACGCCCCCGATCTCGGCTCCAAGACGTTCCTCGAAAAGCTGCAGACCCAGCTGGCGGACGTGAGCCCGCAGGCGATCCGGCTCATGGCTGAGCTTGCTGTCATCTATGAGCTGACGCCCGTGAACGTGGGTGTGCCCGCCAAACGGCGGATGGTGGAAGGCATCCTTGCCTTCGCAGGTACGACCGGTCCGTTGCCCGACCGCGTCCTGGAGGCATTCACCGGTGGTGTCGCCAATCCAGGCACCTGGTACATGACCAGGCCCGATGTGCAACTGACGTTCCTCATTCGATGTGTTGTCGCGCTCACCGCTTTGACTGATGACGAGCGCACCGCGGTGACCTCGGATCCATGGATGTTCCGGGATCTGCTGGGCTCGGTGCCGTTGAACAGCGGCTACAACCAACGCGCGGCGCTGCTGCATCTGATGTTCCCGGATACGTTCGAGTCCATCGTGGCGAGCCTGGACAAAGGACGCATCCTGGACTTCTACGCGGAGCGTCTGGCAGCGCGGTCGGGTGACGACGACCGGGACATGCTCTTACTGCGCGACGCGCTCGCCGACGGACAGGGCGAACCCATACATTTCTACCGGCCGCCGTGGGACGGCTGGCGAACGACGAAGACGACGACCCGGGGGTGGCTCGTCCGGGGTGCCAAGGTGCACGGTGTAGACCTGATCCCCCAGTGGCTCGACGACGGGTACTGCTCCGTCGCGTTCCCGGACGTCCCCTCGATCCCGGCCGGCACGTCGCACGCGAAGATCGCCGAGGTCGTGGCAGCGGCTCTGCCTGATGTGAGCACGCAGGAGCGGCGCTCCAAGACCGGCACCCTGGATCGGTTCCTGAACCGGATCAAGGTTGGTCATGTCGTGGTGACGGTCCACGGCGCTGACGTCTTCGCGGGGCGCATCGCCGGGGCGGCTGAATGGGGCGAGTCCTCGGATGCGTTGTCAAACCGGCGACGCCCGGTCACGTGGCTCAATGCCGGCCGGCCGATCGCTCGCGCTGATCTCTCCGCCGGAGCCCAGGGCAAGCTGAGCGGCCAGAATGTCGTCAGCGATCTGGGGCTGTACGCGGATGAGATCCTCGCGCTCGCCACTGTGGAAGAAGCCGCCGGCGCCGGTCAGGTCGAGGAGCCGACGTCGGCGTTGACCGCTCCGGTCGCGCTGGAACTTCCGGACCCGACGAAGGCGTTCGCCGACGGGCTCTTCCTGCCGCTGGACTGGCTTCGTGAGGTCATCGATCTGCTCCGTGAGAAGGGACAGGTCGTCCTCTACGGGCCGCCAGGGACGGGCAAGACGTTCATCGCGCAGGCCCTCGCCACGTTCCTGACCGAGACCGCGGGCGGCGAGCAGCGTCTCGTTCAGTTCCATCCGTCGTACGCGTACGAAGACTTCTTCGAGGGGTTCCGGCCGCGACCTGGTGAGACCCAGGGTTCCCTCGTGTTCGACCTCGTGCCCGGTCCACTGCGGCGTATGGCGGCTCTCGCGGACGCGGACCCGACCCGCCCGTACGTCCTGGTGATCGACGAGCTGAATCGTGCGAATCTTGCGAAGGTGTTCGGGGAGTTGTACTTCCTCCTCGAGTACCGCAACCGGGCGGTCGGTCTGCAGTACTCACCCGACGAGGACTTCTCCCTGCCGAGAAACCTTCTGGTCATTGGAACGATGAACACGGCCGACCGGTCGATTGCGCTGGTCGATCAGGCGATGCGCCGCCGGTTCGACTTCGTTCCCCTGTTTCCGGGCCAGGCCCCGCTGAAGGCGATGCTGCGTGACTGGCTCGCCGCCAATGCCATCCCGGCGACCGCTGCTGACCTGCTCGACGCGCTGAACAGCATGCTGGGCGATCCGGAGAGCGCTGTCGGACCGTCGTACTTCATGAGCGAGCGATCCCGCACCTCCGCCGGTCTTCAACGGATCTGGCGGACCGCGATCATCCCGCTGTTGGAAGAACGATTCGCCGGGAACGGTGTCGACGTTCACGCCACATACGCCCTCGCGTCCCTGCTCAGCCAGCTCAAAGGGGGAACCGGCGGTAGCACCCCGGCATCGTCGGCATCTGTCGGCCCTGTGCTGGAGGAGGGCAAAGCCCTTTCCAGCAGCGATGCCCGAATACCGGCTGCGGATCAAATATGAGGCGAGTGGCTATCGGCGAGCATCAACGGATGGTGTTTCCAGCCCTGACTGCCGGAGCTGCCCGCGCGCTGCACGGTACCGGCGCAGTCCAGGTCAGCGGTGCCCTCGGCGGCAATGACACGGTTCTGCAGGCCCGCAGCACCGTCGGTGCGGTTCGCGCCGGGACGGGTGACGATGCCGTCGAGCTGCACGTTCGGCCCAAGGTCGGGGTATCTCGCCTCGTGTGGCTGCTGGGCCACGCGAGGAATCAGTCCGGATGGCGTGAAGACGACGTCCAGGTCGGGACGGACATCGGGGTCGTCGCCGCGATGGCGACGATGTTCATGGCCCGATGCCGGCGGGCGCTGGCGGCCGGGATCCTGCACGGCTACCAGGAACGTGAAGAGGCCCTGCCCGGGCTGCGAGGCCGACTGCGCGAAGCGGATCAGATGCGTGCCCGGCCCGGCATCCCGTTGCCGCTGGAAGTCCGCTACGACGACTACACCATCGATGTACCCGAAAACCGTGTGCTCCGGACCGCCGCGACGCAGCTGCTAGCGGTCGACGGCGTTGCCCCTGCCGTACGGATGGCTCTGACCAGGATGACCCGGGATCTCGCCGACGCGGCGCTGCTCACTCCTGGGTTACGGCTACCGGTGATCACCGAGACCCGGCTCAATCGCCGGTACTGGCCGGCGCTGCACCTCGCCCAGATGATCCTGCAACGCACGAGCGTCGAGGACAGATCCGGGACGAGCAGCGCCAACGGGTTCCTGTTCGACATGAACCGTGTCTACGAGGACTGGCTGTCCCAAGCGTTGATCTCCGCGTTGGAGGCAATCGGCGGTCAAGGACGGCGGCAGCAGCCACTCGCACTCGACCACGGCAGCAGGGTCACCATGCAGACCGACATCACCTGGTGGTCCGGGGCTGCCTGTGTGGCTGTCGTGGATGCGAAGTACAAGCGGCTCCCGCCAGCCGGGCCTCGACCGGAGGACCTGTACCAAGTCCTCGCCTACTGCACGGCGCTCGGCCTTCGTGCGGGGCACCTCGTTTATGCCGCAGGGACACCGGCACCCGCGATCGTCGTCCGGAATGCAGGCGTCCGTCTTTACTCCCACGTCGTCTCGCTCGCCGATTCGCCGGAGCACATCCTTGACACCATCGATGCGATCGCCGCGAAGATCGCTGCAACCGTGGACGGCGCAGAAGGTCAGCGCTAGCCTCCGGATCTGCCGCCGGTGACGCGAAGTCCGGAGGGGTCGGCTTCCGGGCCAGATCGAGTGGCAAGGCAGTCATCTGACGCGTTCGGGTCGGCCGGCGGTTGTGGGTTGGCCACCGCATTCGGCCCGGCGGGCGCGGGGTGGCCTGGGGGGTCGCCTGCCTTGCGTGGTGGCCACGGGGCTTTGCCGCGGCGTACCGGAAAGTGGTGTTCAGGGTTTGACCTGCAGTTCGGTCCATAGTTCGAAGCAGTTGTGGCGGGACAGGGCGGCCACGCCGATCGAGGCTCGGCCGGCGATGCCCGCCTCGGGGCCGAAGACGTCGATGAACAGCTGGGAGACGCCGGCCGAGACCAGGTGCAGGTCCTCGAAGTCGTCAGTGGTGCGCTGGAAACACAGGTTGCGGCCGATCGCCACGACGTTGTCCAGGCTGCCGACGGCCAGGCGGATCAGGCCCAGGGCGTTGACCGCTGTCATCCGGGCCGCCTCGCGGCCCTGCTCGACGGTGACGTCGTCGCCGAGACGGCCAGGGTGCAGCCGGTTGCCGGAGCGGTCCTCGGGCGTGATGCCCGAGAGCAGGAGCAGTTCACCGGCCCGATGGAACGGTTTGACCGTGCCGTAGCGGCCGCCGTAGGGCGGATCGGCGTAGTCGGGGATGTCCAGCCCGAGGTCGCGGACACGGTTTTCCGGTGTGCTCATGGGGTCTCTCCAGTGAAGACGGTCCGGCCACCGACGACGGTGCGCAGGACGGTGGTGGTGAGTAGTTCCTCGGGGGTGCACGTGGTCGGGTCGGTGCTCAGCGCGACCCAGTCGGCCAGCATCCCGGCGCGCAGCATGCCCAGCCGATCCTCGGCGAAGGCCGAGAACGCCGCGCCGGTGGTGTAACCGGCCAGCGCCTCGGTGCCGCTGATCGCCTGCTCGGGGGCGACCGGGGCGGCCCTGCCGCGGACCATGCGGGTGCGGGTCTGCCACATCAGCCGGCGCGGGTCGAAGGGGAAGAACGGGCCGTCCGAGCCCAGCGCGACCCGCACGCCGGCGTCCAGCCAGGAGCGGATCGGGTCGGCGGGAACCGCCCGCTCGCCGAGGTGGCCGATCAGGCCCTCAGCGTTGTGCCAGTGGATCGAGGGTTGCAGGGAGGCGATGACGCCGAGGCGGGCGGCCAGGGCCATGCTCTCGGCGGACGGTTCCAGATAGGCGTGGATCAGCTGCCAGCGCAGGTCACGGATCGGGGTCACCCGGTCGATCTCGGAGAAGATCCGCAGCACCGCGGCGACAGCGCCGCCGCCGACCGCGTGCACCCCGAGCGACCAGCCGTTGCGGGCACAGAAACCGGCGAGTGAACGGAACTCGTCGTCGGAGATCCGTTGCACACCCAGGTCGCCGCTGCCGGGCGTCCACTCGGTGGTGAGCAGGGCCTGTTTCTTGACGCCCTCGCCGTCGAAGTAGACCTTGATGCCGCCGATCCGCAGCAGGTCGTCGCCGAAGCCGGTGGCGACGCCGACACCGGCCAGCCTGGTCAGCGGGGAGTCCTCCGGGTCCGGGTGGGGCATCGCGGTGACCCGCATCGTCAGCGCGCCGTCGGCGTGAGCCCGCTGGTAGGCGCGCATCTCGGCAGGCGTGACGGCCGGATCGACCACGCCGGTGATCCCGAGGGCGTGCAGCAGCGGCTGGATCAGCGCCAGCCCGGCGGCCCGGTCGGCCGGCTGCGGGACTGATCCGGCGGGCCACTCGTCCAGGTGGAAGGTGCGCAGCATCTCCGCGCAGAAGGACGCGGCGTCCCAGTAGCCGCCCGGCGCCGGCACCGACAGTGCCTTCAGGCCGCCGCGCTGCATGTGCAGATGGGCGTCGATCAGGCCGGGGACGATGACAGCGTCGAGCCGCTCCTCAGTGGTGCCGGGCGGACAGGCGGCACGGACCGACGTGACGTCGCCGACGGCCAGGATGCGGTCGCCGTCGACGGCCAGGGCCTCGGCGCGAGGCGAGACCGGGTCCATGGTCACGATCGGGGCGATCACGACGCGGGGTGAGGGCATGCGTGCCTCCGGTTATTGGATCCAATACATAATATCCTGGATCCTGAAGATGGGGAAGCTTATCCCTGAGGCCGCCGCTACCATGGGCCGGTGTCTGGCAGTGGTGGTGGAGTGGGCCCGCTGGCTGCCGCGGCGGCGGTGCGGGCGGGCGGGCGTACTCCCGTTGAACTCGTGGAAAAGGCACTGGCCGCGGCCGAGGCGCTCGACCCGGTGCTGCACTTCGCCGAGAGCCTCGATCCGGCCGGCGCCCTCGCGGCGGCCCGGCGGGTATCGCCCGAGCTGCCGCTCGCCGGAGTGCCGTTTCTGATCAAATCCGGTACCGCCGCCGGTTCCCCGGTCGTGACCCGGCTGGTGGCGGCCGGAGCGATCCCGATCGGTGTCTCCACCCGCAACCGGCCCGGCACCGATTCACAGACCCACGGGTGGAACGGCACCGACTACACCCGCAACCCGTGGGACCTGACGCGATCACCGGGCGGCTCGTCGGCGGGCGCGGCGGCGGCCGTCGCCGCGGGCGTCGTGCCGCTCGCGACCGGCGGCGACAGCGGCGGATCCCTGCGGATCCCGGCGGCCTTCTGCGGGGTCACCGGCTTCAAGGGCAGCGCCGGGCGGGTGCCCCGGCCCGGCCGGCCGCTGATCGGGCTGGCGGTCTCCGGCCTGATCGGCGCCGACCTGGACGACGTGGTGACCGCGACCAGCCTGATCAGCGGCCCGGAGCGGTGCGATCCGTCGGCTTCGCCGTTCTGGCCGGTCCCGGTGACCGAACCGGGCCGGCGCCTGCGGGTCGCTTTCCTGACCAGTTTCGGACGCGGCACCGCAGATTCCGCAGTGGCCGCGGTAGTCCGGGACCGCATCGCCGCCGGGATGTCGCTGGAAGGACCGGCCGGGCTCGACCTGGTCGGCGTGGTTCTGGACCTGGCCGCGCCCGAGGACGCCTGGGACACCCTCGCCGCCCTCGATGCCGGTCGTGGCGTCAGCGGTGACCAGGTGCGGCATGCGACCGAGCTGCGCCGTGCCGCCGACCGGGCTCTGGCAGATGTCTTCGACACGGTGGACGCGATCGTCACGCCGACCACGCTGACCGTGGCCCACCCCTACGACGGGCCGGTCACCAGCGACTTCGTCGGCGACCTCTGCTGGGACTTCAACATCACCGGCCACCCGGCGGTGAGCGTCCCGGCGGGCCTGGCCGAGGGCCTGCCGGTCGGTCTGCAGGTGGTCGCCGGGCACGGACGCGACGACGTGGCGGTGACGGTGGCCCGCCTGCTACGGGTGACGTTGCCGCCGCCACCGGTCAGCGCCTGACCGGAACGGGCTCCTCGTGCGGAGTTTCCGGGACGGAAGGCATCGCTGCTGGCTAGGGTCACGGCGACGTGCAGTGTCAGCCGCCGGTGAGAGGACGTTCACGGTGCCGTTTCCGGTCACGATCGTCACGCCCGCGGAAGGGCTGACCGGTTCGCGGCAGCCGCTGGAGTTGCTCGAAGCCGCCCTGGACCGGGCCGGCCTGGGGCTTCGGCACTTCGACGACGAGGGGCCGCTGGCGCAGATCGCCCGGACGAGTTCGGCGGTGATCTGCGCGTTGCAGTCGGAGAAGGCGGCGGCCGGGTTCGTGCGGGCGGTCCGGCGGCACAACGACCGGATCCCGATCCTGCTGTACGGCGATCAGCTGACCGCCCGGGAGATTCCGCAGGCGGTGCTGTCGCGGATCGACGGTGTGGTCAACGCGTACGAGGACACTCCCGACTTCTTGGCCCGGAAGATCAAACGCGAGGTCAGCCACTATCTCGGGCAGCTGGCTCCGCCGTTCTTCGCGGCTCTGATGCGTTATGCCAGTGACGGCGCCTACTCCTGGCACTGTCCGGGGCATTCCGGTGGCACCGCGTTTCTGAAGAGTCCGGTCGGCACCCTGTTCCACGACTTCTTCGGGGAGAACCTGCTGCGTGCCGACGTGTGCAACGCGGTGGAGGAGCTGGGGCAGCTGCTCGATCACACCGGCCCGATCGCCGACAGCGAGCGGCTCGCCGCCCGGACGTTTCGTGCCGATTACCTGTACTTCGTCACCAACGGGACCTCCACCTCCAACAAGATCGTGTGGAATTCGCTGGTCGGGCCGGGTGACATCGTGGCCGTGGACCGCAACTGTCACAAGTCGGTGCTGCATGCGATCGTGCTCACCGGGGCCGTCCCGATCTATCTGATGCCGACCCGCAACAAGGCCGGCATCATCGGGCCGATCCCGCGCAGCGAGTTCTCCCGCGAGGCGCTGCAGGCCAAGATCGACGCCAGTCCGCTGATCGCCGACAAGACCCGGCGGATCCGGCTGCTGGCGCTGACCCAGTCCACCTACGACGGGATCGTCTACCGCGCCGACGCGGTGAAGGCGAGCCTGGACGGGGTGGTCGACGCCCTGCACTTCGACGAGGCCTGGCTGCCGCACGCCCCGTTCCACGAGCTGTATGACGGCATGCACGGGGTCGCCAACGACCGCGAGCGCACCGGCCGGACCGTCGTCTACGCCACCCAGTCCACCCACAAGCTGCTCGCCGGACTGTCCCAGGCGTCGCAGATCCTGGTTCAGGACACCACCGGCGGGCACTTCGACGAGCGGGTGTTCGCCCAGGCTTATCGGATGCACACCAGTACCAGCCCTCAGTACGCGATCATCGCCAGTTGTGACGTGTCCGCCGAGATGATGGCCGGGCGACGTGGTCCGGCCCTGGTGGAGGAGACGATCACCGAGGCGATGGAGTTCCGGCGGGCCGTCATCCGTACCGGCGAGGAGCTTGCGGATTGGTGGTTCGGCGTCTGGGGGCCGGACACTCCGGCGCGGACCGGGCTGCCGGACCGGGCCGAGTGGGAACTCACCACGGACGCCGACTGGCACGGCTTCGACCGGGTCGACGACGGTTTCACCATGCTCGACCCGATCAAGGTCACCCTGATGACACCGGGCCTGACCGTGCACGGCGCGTTCAGCGAACCCGGCACGCCCGGCATCCCGGGCATCGTGCTGGCCCGCTACCTCGCCGAACACGGGGTAGTGGTGGAGAAGACCGGGCTCTACTCGCTGTTCGTGCTGTTCACCATCGGCATCACCAAAGGGCGCTGGAACTCGCTGGTCGCGGAGTTGCACCGGTTCAAGAGCGCGTACGACGGCAATGCCGTGATCGACCGTCTGATGCCGGCGTTCACCGCCGAGTTCCCCGGTTATGCCGGGCGGCGGCTGCGGGACCTGTGCGACGACCTGCACGCCACCTATCGGGACGCCGACCTGGCCGAACTGACCACGGCGATCTACACCGAGCCGGTCGAGCAGGTGACCGTTCCGGGTGACGCGTGGTCAGCGATGGCGGCCGGCCGGGTCGAGCACGTGCCGGTGGACGAGCTGGCCGGGCGTACGACGGCGGTGTTGCTGACCCCCTATCCGCCGGGCATCCCGCTGCTGGTCCCCGGAGAGCGGGTCAGCGCGACGATCGTCCGGTTCCTGCAGCACGAGCAGGCTCTGGCGGTGCGGTGGCCGGGCTTCACCGGCATCACCCACGGCATCACCGACATCGGCACCGGCCGCACCGTCGCCTGCCTGGAGTCTCCGCCGGCGGTTTAGACGGATTTGGGGAAGTGCGGGCGCAGGCTGGCCGCCATCATCCGGTCCAGCAGACGGTCGGTGAGCAGGCGGGGGAGCCGGGTGAGGACGGCCGCGTCCCGGCCGATGGTGTAGCGGGCGCGCGGGCGGCGTGCGGTGGTGGCGTCGGCGATGATCCGGCCGGCGCGCTCGGCGGGCAGGCCCGATGCGGTGAACGCGGTGGCCTGGTTGATGATCGCCTGCAACAGGGCGCCGTAGCGGGTGCGCTCGGTCGCCGACATCGTGGCGATGGTCTTCTGCATCCGGTCGATGCCGTGGCCGGTCATCTCGGTCTGCACACCGCCGGGCTCGACGACGACCACCTGCACGCCGTGCGGCGCCAGCTCCCGGCGCAGGGCGTCGCTCATGCCCTCCATGGCGAACTTCGCCCCGGCGTACGCGCCGTAGGTGGGCAGCGCGACCTTCCCGCCGACCGAGCTGATGTTCACCACCCGGCCGGAGCTGGCGTGCAGAGCCGGCAGGACGGCTTTGGTGACCGCGACGTGGCCGAAGAAGTTGACCTCGAACTGGCGTCGCCACTCGTCCATCGAGAGCAGCTCGACCGGTGCGTTGATGGCGATGCCGGCGTTGTTGATCACGGCGCGCAGCGGGCGGCGGCGCGGGTCGGTGGCGATGCGGCGGGCGACGGCCTCGATCTGAGCCGGGTCGGTGACGTCGAGGAACACCGATTCGAGGTTCGGGCCGTGGAGGAAGTCGGCCTCGCGGCGGACCCCGGCGAGCACGTGGTAACCGCGGCCGGCCAGTTCGCGGGCGGCGGCCGCACCCATGCCGGTGGAGGCGCCGCTGATCAGGACCAGCTCTTCATGTGACGTTGTCATATGAACGAAGGTAGGCGTTTCATATGACGTTGTCAAACGAACGGGAGGGTAGATTGCCGCCATGGTCAGCAGGGTGGAGAGCGCGGCGGCGACCCGGCGCGCGCTGGTGGACGCCGCCACACGATTGCTCGACGAGGGCGGTCCGGACGCGGTGACGTTACGGGCCGTCGGTGCTCGTGCCGGAGTGTCCCGGGGTGCGCCCTACGGCCACTTCCCGGACAAGGAGCACCTGCTCGGGGCGATCGCCGAGGAGAGCTGGACGGCGATCGGCGACGCGCTCGACGGGCTGCTCGCCGACCAGAGCCTGCCGCCGGCGCAGCGGCTGGAACGTGCCCTGACCGGGCTGATGGACGTGGGGAGACATCGCCCGCACGCGTACGCGCTGATGTTCTCCGCCCCGGCCGACCAGAACCCGGCCGCCGTCGCCGCGGTGTCGCGCACCCACGACCAGTTCCTGCGCATCGTCGCCGAGGTAACCGGCGATCAGCGGCGCGCCGGGCCGGCCGGCGCGCTGCTGATGACCAGCGTCCACGGCATCGTGGCGATGGAGAACAGCGGTCACCTCACCGCCGAGAAGTGGAACACCACCGGCGACGAACTGCTCCGGATGCTGATCGACCGGATCAGGTCGTGAACACGGTGAACGCCACCTCGTGCAACTTCCCGCCCGCCCGGAACTGCAGGAACATCCGTTTGTCGCCCCGCTCGGCGAACGCCGCGTGGAACGCCAGCAGGCCGCCGGAGGTCGCCGGGAGTGGATGCAGGTGCATCAATGCCTGGGTGCGGACCTCGAAGTTGGACAGGTGGGCGTAGGCGCCCAGATACGGTTCGAGCGTCGCCGGGCGGCCGTCGTACAGCACCTGGAACTGCAGGGCGGCCGGGATGCCCGAGGTCAGGTCGGCGGTGCCGTCGAGACGGCGCACGGTGTAGCCGCCCGACGACGCCTCCGCCACGGGGGCGGGGACCGGGACCATGCTGGTGTCGCCGGGGATCACGAACGGCACGCCCAGCACCGTCGGGTCGGCTGTCGACGGGCGTCCGGCGGGGGTGAACTCGATGTAGACCCGGTACGCGCCGCCGTCGGTGATCGTCACGGGAGCCGTCCACACGCCGTCGGCCAGGGACGGGTGCAGGTGCTGGTACCCGGACAGGTCGTCGCGGAGAACGTACATGTGCATGGGTTTGGTGTGAATGGTCTGGAAGTTGCTGGTCGGACCGTTGACCTTCAGCTTGATCGTGGCCGGACCGCGCCCGGTGGGCAGGGACAGTGCCTCCACCTGGAAGCCGTCGTAGACGTCGGAGAGGCCGTCGCTGTTGTAGGCGACCGCCGACGGCGCCGGTGCGGGTGGCGCGGCGGCGGGGGCCTGGCTGTCGAAGAACAGGTAGGCGGCACCGAGGAAGCCGGCCAGCGTCACCGCCGCGGTCAGGCGGCGATGACGGTCCGTGCCGGTTGGTTCGGCGGTCAGCTGACGGCCGCCGCGCCGGTGGGCTTCACCAGGAAGAGCCCGACCCCGATGCTCTGTACGGCCACCACCCCGTTCTTCAGGTACGGCAGCGCCATCCAGCTCCCGCTGTAACCGCTGGCGTTCGACGACGGGTCGACGTCGAAGTAGCCGACCTCGGGCAGGCTGGCCGAGGCGACGTTCGTGGTGTCGAGAATGCGCAGGCCACCGCGGTACGACGCCTGGAAGTGCCGGTTACCGACGGTGTAGCCGTTGTGGTTGACGAACGTGCCACGGGTGCCGTTGTCGCGGCCCACGTACTTCACGGCGTCCAGCTTCTCGATGTTGTAGACGAAGTCGGGGCTGCCGGAGGCGGTGCTGATCGTCTCGTCGTTGACGATCATGTGCTTGTAGTCGCTGGTGGCGAAGCCCTGGTGGATGAAGCTGGCGCCAGGGTGGGTGGCGCTGGACAGGACCTTGATGCTCGACTTGTCAGTGACGTCCAGGACCTGGAAGGTCTTGCCCTGTCCGGTGTAGTTGAAGGCGATCTCCCGGCCGGTGTACCGGGTGTCCGGTCCGGCGTAGTTGACCACGATCGACTCGTGCGAGTAGACCGCGCCGCTGTAACAGCCCGCGAGGGTGAGCGTGAGCGGCGACTTGATGTTGTAGATCGTCAGGCCCTTGCTGCACGTGTTGGCTCCGGACACGTACAGGAAGCCGGTGGCCTGGTTGATCTGCAGGGTGTGGCTGTTGGTCAGACCGGTGAACCGGGCGGCGGCGGTGAACGTCTGGGTGGTGGTGACGCCGCGCAGCTTGGTCAGGTCGAAGATCTGGATGCCGTGCGAGACCGAGTCCTTGCCGATGTACGCGTAGTTGCCGTACGTGCGGATGTCACACCACGACGAGCTGACCCCGTTCGCGGACGGCAGGTTCCCGAGGTACTTCGGGTTGGACGGGTCGGTCACGTTCACGAACGAGACACCGTTGGACCGGCAGTACAGGATGTACTCGGTGTTGTTCGGGGTGTCGGCCCAGTACCACATGCTCGACGAACTGCCGCCACCCAGTGTGGATTGCGGCAGGAAGCTGAGCAGGTCGACGTTCTTGCACGGGTAACTGCCGGCCGTGCCGTTGACGCAGGTCACGGTGGCGGCGATGGCGGTGCCGCTCTTCCAGGCCGGTTCGTAGATCCGGAGCAGTTCCGCCTGCTCGGCCTTGCCTTCCGGGGTGCCCGGGTCGTGGCCGGCGGCCGGCGGCCCGGCGACGGCCAGCGACAGCATGAGTGTCGCGGCGGCGAGCATGGTGCGCCGTACTCCTCGGAGCATGGTCAAACGCCCTTTCTGGGGGAAGGGCCGGCCCGTGCGGGGGTGTGGCACGCGCCGGGATGCGTGCCTGAACGCTATGCAACCATTCGATGATCGTCAATATATCCGATTTTGGTGGCGAAGAGCCAGATCAAGATCATTGGCGGGTACGGTCGGCGAATGGCCCACTTCACCGTCGCCCGGTCCGTCCGGGCGCCCGCCACCATCACGTGGTCCACGCTGACCGACTGGCCCCGGCACGCGGGCTGGGTACCGCTCACCACTGTCGGCGTGACCACGGACCGGCCGGACGGGGTGGGCGCGGGTTTCGTGGCCCGCACCGGCGTCGGGCGGCTCGCGTTCGACGACCCGATGACGGTCACCGTGTGGCAGCCGCCCGGCGGGGACGCGCCCGGCGACCGGCCCGGGCGGTGCGAGGTGCAGAAGCGCGGTGACTTCATCCGCGGCCGCGCGTGGTTCACCGTGACACCGCTGGCGGGCGGGCACAGTCACGTCGTGTGGGGAGAGGACGTCACTGTCTGGCCGCACCGCCTCGCCCGGTTCACCGCACCGGCGTTCACAGTGATCGGCCGGGTGGGGTTCGCGGCGACACTGCGGGCGATGGCGCGCGAGGCCGCGTCCGCGGCGCCGTGAAGAAGCCCCGCCGGCCGGTCTCGGCCCGGGAAGGACCGGGACCGGCGGGCTGTCAGGTGAGCGGCGGGAAGCGCAGGACCCGGTCGTCGGTGGCGGCGGGGGTACCGCGGCCGTCACGGTTGCTGGTGGTCACCCACAGGGCGCCGTCGGGGGCGCGTTCCACCGTGCGCAGCCGTCCGTACCGGCCCTGCAGCCGGGACACCGGGGTGCCCGCGCCGCCGGCGCCGTCCAGCGGCACCGACCACAGGCGCTGGCCGCGCAGGGCGGCGACGTACAGGGTCGAGCCGTCGATCTCGGCGCCGCTGGGGGACGCCTCCGCGGTGGTCCACACCACGATCGGGTTGCGGAACCGGGTGTCGGTGCTGGTGCCCTCGACGGTCGGCCAGCCGTAGTTGCCGCCGGCCACGATCAGGTTCACCTCGTCCCAGGTGTTCTGGCCGAACTCGGCGGCGTACAACCGGCCCTGCGCGTCCCAGGCCAGGCCCTGCGGGTTGCGGTGGCCGAGACTGTAGACCAGCGAACCGGGGAACGGATTGCCGCTGGCGGGGACGCCGCCGTCCGGGCGCATCCGCAGGATCTTGCCGTTGCGGCTCTGCTGGTTCTGCGCGTTCGCCGTCACACCGGCGTCGCCGACGCCGGCGTAGAGCATGCCGTCCGGGCCGAACGCGATCCGCCCGCCGTCGTGGATGCTCGCCTTCGCCAGGCCGCTGAGGATCACCTGCTGGCTGGCGGGGGTGTCCAGGCGGAACCGGGCGATCCGGTTGTCGGAGGCCGAGGTGAAGTAGACGTACACCAGATTGTCCTGATCGAAGGTCGGTGAGACCGCCAGGCCGAGCAGCCCCGCCTCGCCGGTGGGGGAGACCCCGGCGATGGTGGTGACCATGACCGGCGCGCTGCCCGGCACCAACCGCAGCACACGGGCACTGTTGCGTTCGGCGACCAGCGCGCTGCCGTCCGGCAGGAAGCCGAGACCCCACGGGACGGTCAGGCCGCTCGCCACCACCTGCGGGTTCGCCAGGTCGGGTTCCGCCGCGCCGGCGGCCGGGTGGGGGCCGGCCGCCAGCAGTGCCGCGGTGAGCGTGACACCGATGATCGTGCGGTGCATGGGCACCTCCATTGATAGGCAACTGTCAATGTATGTCGCCATTCGGGAGGATGCCATCCGAAGCGTCAGAACAGGCCGTTGGGGTGCGGCAGGCCGGCCGGGATCTCCGGGGTGATGTCCCAGTGCTCGACGATCCGGCCGCAGTCGACGCGGAACAGGTCGTAGAAGGCGGTCGGGGTGGGGCCGAAACTGCCCTCCGAGACGGTGAGGACGAAATTGCCCTCGGCGATCACCCGGTGCACCGCGTGATAGGTCATCGTGACGCCCTGTTGGGCGAGTGCGGTCAAGGCGGCACCGAGCCCGTCCAGGCCGTCGCCGATGCCGATGTTGTGCTGGTGGTAGGTCTCGGTGCTGAGGTAGTCGGTGATCGTGTCGACCTTGCCGCCCTTCAGGACGGTCTCCACGAAATCGGTCACCAGCACCCGGTTGGCCTCGGTCTGGCCGAGGTCGGTGACAGTGGTGGGGCCGTCGGTCTGGGAGCGGCCGGACACCGTGCTCGTGACGACCGGGGCGAGGGCGTCCCAGTGCTCGGCCAGCTTGCCGTCGGCCACCCGGAAGACGTCGAAGGCGACGAGCGGCTCGGGGCCGAAGCCGTGGTAAGTGCCGTGCAGAGCGACCAGATCACCGTCGGCGACAACCCGGTGCAGGTCGTAGCGGAAGCCGTCGGACAGGCTGCCGACCAGGTCCCGCAGGCCCTCGGGACCGTCGGCGGCGAGTGCGCTGTGCTGACGGTAGGTGGCGGCGGCCCAGCGGTCGACGGCGGACGGGTCCTTGTCACCGAAGAGCTGACCGGCTGCGGTGAGGACGATTTCCTTGGCGCTCATCGTGGTTCCTTCTCTCGTTCTGTGCTGTTGGTTCCACGCTATGAGCCACCCAAGGACGCGACCGGGTAGCGTTCCGACTCGTGATGGTCAAAAACCGACAAGGCATCGTCGAGCTGGGGTTCGCGGCTCCGGCCGGGATGCCGGGTGGCATCGAGGTGCTGGACCTGGACCGGGTGCGCGGCCGGGTCGGCGGCGGCCCGCAACGGCCCACCTTCCATCACCTGCTGTCCCTGCGCGCCGGAACCCTGCGGCACACCGTCGACTTCGCCGCCGTCATGCTCACCCCCGGCCGGTGGCTGTGGGTACGGCCCGGCCAGGTGCAGCAGTGGGGCGACCCGGGCACCGCCGAGGGGACTCTGGTCCTCTTCGAGCCGGACTTCCTCGACCCGGCCACGGCCGCCGCCGTGCACCTTGACGATCCGCACGCCGCCGTCGTCCACGACCCGGCGCCGTCCGAGCAGGCCGCACTCGTGGATTCGGTGACCCATCTGGACCGGGTGTTCACCGGGCCGGGGCGGATGCCGATCGAGGTCCGCCAGGCGATCCTGCGACATCTGCTGTCGGTGCTACTGCTCCAGCTCGCCCCCACCGGCGGTGGTCCGCACGGCGGGGACACGTTCCTGCGCTTCCGGGACGCGGTCGAACGCGACTTCAACCGGAACCGGCGGCTGGAGGACTACGCACACCGGCTCGGCTACTCCGCCCGGACGCTGTCGCGCGCCACCCAGGCCGCCGCCGGTGTCAACGCCAAGGACTACATCGACCGGCGTGTCGTCCTGGAGGCCAAACGGCTGCTGGCCCACAGCGAACACACCGCCGCCCAGATCGCGGCCCGGCTCGGTTTCACCAGCGCCACCAACTTCAGCAAGTACTTCCACCAGCGCACCGGCGTCACCCCGATCATGTTTCGCGGCACCGTCCGTCCATGATCGGCAGACGCTGGAGTGTGACGTGGGACATGGACCGGCGTTTTCATGGTGGAGCTTGATTGGTGATCTGGCGTGCTGGGTATCAGTGGGTCGCGCTAGAAAAGACACGCCAACGAACGGAGCAATAGTCATGCTGGTCCTGGGACTCATCCTCGTCCTTCTGGGAGTGCTCCTGAAGGTTTCGATCCTTTACACGATCGGCATCGTGTTGCTGGTCATCGGAGCCGTTCTCTGGATCCTCGGTGCGATTGGCCGTCCGGTCGGTGGTCGAAAAGTCTGGTTCTAGTCGCCGATAGGCGATACGGAAAAGGGCGTCCTGGCTTCTGCCGGGCGCCCTTTCGTGTGCGTGTGGCACCACAATGGAGCGATGCTGATCTCGATCGTGGTGCCGGTCCACAACGAGCAGGATTTCCTCCGCGAATGCCTGGACGCGATCTTCGGTCAGGACGAGCCGGTCCACGAGGTGATCGTGGTCGACAACGGCTCCGACGACGGCACCCTCCGCGAGCTGGCCGGCCATCCGGGCCGGGTGATCCTGCTGCACGAACCAGTTCCCGGCGTGCAGCACGCCCGCAACCGGGGTCTCGACGCGGCGACCGGCGACGTGATCGGGCGGATCGACGCCGACACCCGGCTCGCGCCCGGCTGGTCCCGGGCGGTGCGGGAGACGTTCGCGGACCCGGTGGTGCAGGCGGCCACCGGGCCGGTCGGCTACTACGACATCACGATGGCCGGGCTGGTCGACGGCGGTGACGCCCTCTTCCGGCGGCTGTCCGGCGGTGACTCTCTCGACTGGCTGCTCGGCGCCAACATGGCGATCCGGGCCACCGCCTGGCGACGGGTCAAACCGGCGCTGTGCACCGACGCGGACGTGCACGAGGACATCGACCTGGGCATCCACCTGCATCAGGAGGGCTCGAAGACGGTCTTCGCGGCGGGTTTGCGTGCGGGCACGTCGGCTCGCCGGATCGCTAACCGGTTCGGTGACTACCGCGCGTACGCCCTGATGACCGAGCAGACCTACCAGCGCCATCGGTACGCGTACGCCCGCGCCTGGATCGTCACCCGTATTCAGCTCACGCTGTTTCCCGTGCTGCGCCTGGCGTACGCCTTCGCCCATCCCCGCCCGTGGACGGCCCTGCGCGGCGACGGCGGACGGGCGAACGCCATGCGGCCAGACCGATCCACCTCAGCCCGATGAAGCACGGCGGCCAGCGTCCCGAAGGCCGGAAGCACCCGTTTCACCCGGTTCACCGGCCCGAGCCTACGACGCGGGGTAGCGGTCGTGCGCCGGGCACGCAATGATCTCCGAGCCGTGAGGATCGCCCATTTCTGCGACAGTCATCCCGGCCGGCCGGACGGTGTCACCCGGTCGGTGGAGACGACCGTGCGGCTGCTGCGGTCGGCCGGATACCAGGTCGATCTGCACCGGCCCGGCCGGGTGCCGAGTGTGCCGGTGCCGTTTCGGCAGGTCCGGGTGGGGCTGCCGTTCACCGCCCGCCCGGCCGACGTGGTCCACGTGCACACCACCGGACCGATCGGGATGTACGGGTTCCGGGCGGCCGCCGACTGGGGTGTGCCCCTGGTGATCACCTGGCACACCGACCTGCTGGCGTACGCCGACCTGTTCGCCGAGATCCCGATCGGCGCCGCCTGGTGCGCCCACAGTCTCGGGTTGCGCTGGTCGCTGCGGGAGTACCGGGAACTGACCCGGCCCGGTGCCGTCCGCCGGGCCCGGCTGGTCGAGCTGGGCCGGGCCATGTTCGCGCGGACGACGGTGGTGATCGCCCCGTCCGCCAAAACCGCCGCCGGGTTCGCCGAGTTCGGCACCACCGCCGACATCCGGGTGCTGCCCACCCCGGTCACCGCCGTCGCGCCTCGCCCGGAGCGTGACACCGCGAACGTGGTGCTCTCGGTCGGCCGGGGCACCGCGGAGAAGAACCCGGAGCTGCTGCTGCAGGCGTTCATCCGGGTGCACGCGGCCCGGCCGCAGACCCGCCTGGTGCTGCTCGGGATCGGGCGGCGGCGCCGGCACCTGGCCCGCCGGATCGCCGGCCTCGGGCTGGCCGGGCACGTCGACGTGCTGCCGCCGGTGCCGCATCACGAGGTCGCCGGCCACTACCGGGCCGCTGACGTCCTCGCGTTCACCTCGACCACCGACACCCAGAGCCTGGTGCTGGCCGAGGCGGAGTCGGCCGGGCTGCCGGTGGTGGTCGCCGATCCGGGGCTCGCGATCCGGCCGGGCGCCACCGAGGCCGGGCGGTTCACCTGCGAACCGGAGCCGGACGCGGTCGCCGCCGCGCTGCTGCGCATGCTCGACGACGCCGCGCTGAGATCCACAATGGCCGGTCAAGGGCGGGCGGCCGCGGCGGCGTACTCCCCGGAGGTCTTCTTGAAACGTCTGTCGGCGATCTACGAGTCACAGTCCCTTCAGGAATCGCCGGATCTCGGGTAGGTCGATGGCGCCCAGATCGCCGGGATGCACGACGATCCGCAGCTCCCGGCAGATCAGCGACTGGCGCGAGCGTGCCACGAACGAGATCAGCACCAGCTTGAGCAGACTCTGCGGACTCAGCTGATCGATCCGGGCGGCACCCGACCCGACCACCGGCATCGCGAGGGGTGCGCGCTGACCGCGCTCGTAGACCGCGTCCCACAAGGCCGACAGGCTGCGCCAGAGATCGTCGACGCCGGACTGTGGCACCAGGTCGTTACCCATCCGGCTGTACGCGGTGGCGAAGACGTGCCGGTCCGGCGCACCGAGGACGGCCACCGTGCCCAGTGGGTACCGGACCAGCTTGCCCAGCCGTTTCGCGTCCCGGCGCTCCGAACCGGTGGGGGTGTGCCGGGCCAGTGCCTGGGCCAGCTCCCGGTCGAGGCGGCGCTGATCACCGTCGAACAGCCGGGTGAGGAGCTGGCCCTGCACCGAGGCGCTGTTGATGATCCGGTCCCCGGTGACCGAGGTGTCGAACGTGTCGGTGAAACCCACGACGAGGTGCGCGTCCTCGTCGAACAGATCCCCGACCCGGAACGTCACGGTCACCTCCGGACGGTGCAGCCGGTGCCCGGGAGCCCACCCGGCATAGGTGCCGGCCAGGGCCCACAGGACGCCGGGCAGGGCCGGTGCCACGACGGCGAGCGCGACCGGCGCGCCGAGCCGCAACGCCACCACCGCCAGCGCCGCCCCGGACAGCAGGCCGCCGGAGGTGACGGCGAGACGCCGGCCGAACCCCCGCACGCCGCGCCGGGTGCCGAACGCCTGCCGGAACCGGCCGGGGGAGGACCGCCGCCGCACCCGGGCCACCGCCGACGGAGTCACGGCCGAAGGGGGTTCCGGGGTGGGCTCCAGGCCAGGCGGTGCGGAGTGGCCGGGCGCGCAGAGCCAGGCGACGGTCCGGGTCTCCTTCACCGCGATGGTGGCCTTGCGATAGCTGGAGTCGTCGAGCCCGTACCCGTGGCGGACGACCTTGTCGTAGACGTCACCGGAGACGATCACCGCGAGATCGACCTGACCGGTGCCGATGACCTGCCGGACCGCCGGGGCGTCCAGCAGCCGGGCGATGTGGACCAGTGGTTCCCCGGCCCAGCCGCCGTTGTCACGGTGCAGCAGTCCCATGTGGACCGCGACTCGCAGCCGCAGCCGGGCCGCGTCGGCCATGATCTTGCGATGGGCGCGCAGGGCCGCGCCGAGCCGGGTGACGAACGGGTCGAGCAGCCGGGCCGGGGTGACCGAGGCGGGGACGATGAGCCGGACCCCGTCGCCGAGATCCTCCATCGACACGTCCGCCGGATCCAGGCCCTGATCGAGGAGCGCGTCACCGACCATCCGGCGCAGATCGGCGCGCATCTGCAGCAGCAGCTGGTCGTCGCGGCCGCCGGAGCCGGCCACGTCGATGGCGACGATCGTGAAGTGCACCGGCTCGTAGCGGATCGTCATGTCGCCTCCGTTCTCCGACACAGTGGACCTTGAAGTCTCCTGGCACGGAAAGCACATAATGTAACCATGGGAAGACGTTCAGTCATCAGCCCGTTCTACGCCACCCGGCTGATCTTCCGTACCCGCCGTGGTCTGCGTATCTTCCTCGCGCACCTGCTGGCGGCCGCCGGGCTGGTGTCGGCGGTGATCCAGTTCCTCGGGCAGATGTTCTTCAACAAGGCGTTCCCGGCGCCGATCGTGGTGACCGCCCTGACCCTGGCCGGCTGCCTGGCCTGGGCAGTGGCGCAGGCCTACCCCAGGTCCCGGATCGAGCGCGAGTTCGACAAACCGGACACCCGGATCTGCATCGAGGTCGGTGACCTGTTCGAACAGGACACCCACCTGGTCGTCGGCTTCACCGACACCTTCGACACCTCGGTCACCGACGACCGCATCATCTCCAGCACATCGGTCCAGGGACAACTGCTGCACCGCCGGTACGGCGACGACCAGCGCCGCCTCGACCACGAACTCGCGACCGCCCTGCGCCGGGCCGCCCCGGTCGTCACCGAACGGCCCGGCACCAAAGTGGGCAAGCGCACCCGGTACCCGATCGGCACGGTCGCCGTCGCCGGTCAGCCCGGACAACAGGTCTTCGCCCTGGCGTACAGCCGGCTCGGTAATGATCTGGTGCCACGCTCCTCGGTGGACGACATGTGGGTCAGCCTGAACCGCCTGTGGGACGCCGTCTACGAGCGGGCCGAACGGCGCCCGCTCGCGATGCCCATCGTCGGCTCGGGGCTGGCCCGCATCGACCAGCTCGACCGGGAGTCCCTGCTGAAGCTGATCCTGATCTCCTTCCTGGCCCGCTCCCGGGAGATGCCGATCTGCCGGGAGCTGCGGATCATCGTCCACCCCGACGACCTGCACACCATCGACCTGCTGGAGGTCAGGGCGTTCCTGCGGGCCCTGTGACCGGCGGCCGACGGTCGAAGACCGCCAGCCCCTCGAACCGGGCGGGCCGGCGCCATTCGGTGCCGGTGTCGTCAACCGTGCATCCGGCGGCCTTCAATCGGGAGACAAGCTTTCCTCGGGCGGCGTCCGTCTCGTGGAAGTCGATGTAGTTGACCCCAGCGATGTCGCCCAGCGGCCGGATCTCACCCACCTTGACCATCACCGTGCGCTCCCGGAACGCGAGCAGCGCGGCCCCGAGTTCCATCAGGACGTTCGGGCGAGGCTGCATCATCGGCACCGTCTCGTGCGCATCCTCGCGCGGTGCCCACAGGTCGGGATGCAGGGACACCACGTCGTCCGGAGTGAGCAGCGCGACGACCGCCTGTGCGCTGTTCAGCCCGTGGTGGATCACCTCCAGGACGTGCGGCGACGCCCCGCGTCCGGCGGTACGGACCAGCGGATCCCACTCCAGCACCCGGAGCCCCAGATTGCTGAGCAGATCCCGCATCCGGCCGGCGAAGACGTCGTCCCGGCCGTGGATCAGGAACACTCGCCGGGATCGGTCCGCATCCGGTTCGGCCCGGGGCCCGGGAGCCGGTGCGGGCAGCGCCACCGTCCGGTCGACCGGACGGCTACCGGCCCGCAGGCCCATGGTGTCCTTCGGTTCCAGCCGGTAGTCCGCCGAGAAACGCACCGCCATCTCACGCACGTCCGGTGGCGTCTCCACCACCAGCCAGCCGGTGTGCGAACCCACCGGCACCCCGGCCGCCGTCGTTGCGGTGTGCCGCCAGCGCATCCGGCGGCTGCCCAGCCCGAACGCCGCGATCGTCGGGGTCAGCCCTTCGAGCAGGAACGACCGGCCGTCCGGCGAGCCCGGCCCGGTGAACCGCAGATCCGGGCCGAGCACATAGGTGCGGTCGTCGTGCTCCCGGGTGATCGCCCGGGGGATGACATCGAGCACGTTCACCCCCTCGCCGAACTCCAGCCCGATCTCGGCCCACACCGGCCCGGGCACCTCCGGCGCCAGCTCGATGTCGAAGACCACCTGGACCAGATAGGCGTCGGTGGCGTACTCCGGTGCCGGCAGCGACTGGATCCGCCAGCTCCCGAAACGCACCGTCCCCAGGCTCACCTCGCTGGCCGGGTCACCCCGCTGGTCGTCTTCGACCAGGAGGACCTCCACCTCGGCGAGCGGTTCGTCAGTCATGATCCCCCTCAGATCCCGGCATGGATGTACGCGGCCCACCGGGACACCGAGACCGGATCCTCGTCCCGTAACGCCCGGACCACGGTGTGCAGCACCTCGGCAGCCCGGTCCGGATCACCCCGCAGACCCGTGTAGAACGCCGTCGACACGGTCAGGCCGTCGTTGTCGCCCACCTTCCACAACGTTCCGATCACCTGCCGGAACCCGGCCATCAGCAGCCCGGCCGTCACCTGCACCGCCTCGTCGGCCAGGCGCAGATTGGTCCGGGTGGTGGCACACGCCGACAGATAGGCCAGCGTGGCGTGCGGCAGATCCAGGCCGGACAGTTCGGCCACCGTCAGCGGCCCGTCCATCAGGAGCAACCGGCTGTCCGACGGGACCAGCCAGTCGCTCTCGCAGTGGCAGGCGAAGTGCGCGATCCCATGCCGGGGCAGGGCCTTCAGAACCTGGGCGCGGGTCGCGTCCAGCAGCGGGGTGGACGCGCCGGGCAGCGCGGACCGGACGAGCTCGGTCTCCTCGGCCACCCGGGTCAGCGGTGTCTCGCCGTCCGGCGCGGCCGCCCCGATCACCAGAGCCGGGCGCTGCTGCGGAACAGGTCGGCTCGCATAGTTCAGCGCACGCAGCGTGGGGATGTGGGACGACACCACCCGGTCGAGGACGCTACGGCCGGAACCGTCGTGGTGTCCGGCCGCGTGCCAGGGCAGGAAGGCCATCGCGCCGACCGGGCACCACCACATCCGCCCGCCGCCGGATTCCGGCACGATGCGACTCGCCACCGCGTCCCACTGCCACGCGAGCACGTCCCGGACATCCTGCCGGAGCTTGCGGTTCGCCGCGTACGACCGTTTCGTGGCGGCGGCCGGGCCGGTCAGCGTGAGCAGAGTGTTGGCGCGATCCATGATCACCTGCTCGGTCAGCCCCGGCAGCTCGATCAGCCGGACCGGGCCGCCGTCCAGCACCAGCGCGTCACACCGGTGCGGCGCGGCGTTGAGGATGACCACCGGCCCCGGCAGCGATGTCGCCGGGGCGGCACCGCGCGCGTCGATCAGCTGGCCGAAAAGCACTCCACGGGAGCGTTCCAGCAGCTCCACGGCCAGTTCCGGTTGATCCTCGTCGAGCGCCGCGGCGGCCGCCTCACCGGCCAGTCCACCGATCTCACCCAACCCGAACTCGCGGTCGTCGCGTTCCAGGTCCCGCGGTGCGACACGGACCAGAAGATCAACCGCTTGCTGGTACGCGATGAGCGAGGCGACCGTGTCACCCCCACGCCGGGCCGCGCGCCCCCAGTTCCGAGCCGCCCGGATCCGGACCCGCGGGGGTGCCGTCTCCATCCTCGCTGCCCGCGCGCCGGCCTCGGCGGCCTCGCTCATGGCCTGCGGACTGTCCGGTCCGGCGAGCAGCACGTTGGTGAGGTTCGCCAGCACCGAGGCCAGCGAGGGGTGCCCGTCCGGTAACACGGCCGCCGCCTGCCGGGCGTATCCCGCAGCCTCGGCGACGATCTCCGGCTCCGCCGGCGCACCGACCGGAACCATCGCCGCCGCCAGGTTGCTGAGCAGGTACGCCCGCGCCCGGTCGTCGGCGGCGGCCTCCACCGCCTCCCGGGCCGCCGCCACCGATTCGGCGAGTTCACCGGGATCTTCACTGAGCCGGTACGACGACCGCAGGCACACACCGAGCAGCGCCCAGGCCGTGGCTCGAACCGGATGACCCTCGGGTGCCTCGGCGACCGCCGCGCGGGCGGCCGTCACCGCCTCGGCCAGGGGTTCGTCGCGACCCGTGCGGTGATGCAGCATGTGCAGGGTCTCGGCGAGGCCGCCGTGGTACTGGGCGCGCGACAGCCCGGTCCGGGCCGTCTCCGTTGCCGTCCGCTGCGCGTGGATGGAGTCCAGGAGCAGCTGAGACTCGCCGGTGACCTGGTACAGGGCGAACAGGATCAGCCCCAGGTTCGCGGAGTAGTCCGGCGACTCGGGATGATCGGCGCCCGTCTCGGTGGCCTCCCGGGCGATCCCGGCGGCTTCCCGTAGATCGGCTTCCGCCCCGGTCTCCGAGTACTGCAACCGCAGCAGTCCCGCCAGATTGTTCAGCAGGTCAGGACGGTCGCCGTGCCCGGCCGGGACCGTCGCCACGGCTTCCCGGGACAGTGCCATCGCCTGGGCCAGCGCCTCCCGGCTGCCGGTGTACCGATGGATCTGCTGGTGGGTGTCGGCGAGGTTCAGCAGCCGGGCGGGGCGGCGCGGATCCTCCGGCCGGGTCGCCGCGACGGCCTCGGCACCGATCCGGGCGGCCTCCGCCAGTTCGCTCGCGTCGCCGGTCAGGAACGCGAGCCGGGTCAACGACGCCTGCACGTTCGACAACAGCCTGGCCCGGCCGGCGTGCCCGTCGGGCACCAGCGCGAGTGCTGTCCGGTCCGCGTCGACCGCGCCGGCCGCCGCCTCGGGGCTGCCGGTCTCCTCGGCGAGGATGCCGAGGCCCAGCGCGAGATTGGACTGGTACGCACCCCGGTGCGGATCGTCGTCCCCGCCCAGCTCGACCGCTTCCCGGGAGTGGCCGATCGCCTCGGTCACCAGCACCGTCTCCCCGGTGCGCCGGGCCGCGCCCAGCAGTTGAAAGCTGAAGTTGGACAGCATTCCGGGCCGGTTCGGGTCCTCGGCGGGCAGCAGAGCCAGGGCCCGGCGGCCGGTCTCCAAGGCCTGGCCCGCCAATTCCGGATCACCGGTCTCCTCGGCCAGCCGGGTCTGGATCATGCCCACGCCGGACAGCGCCAGCGGCAGATCCGGGTCGTCCTCGGTGAGCAGCCCGGCGGCCCGCTGGGCGTGTTCGAGTGCTTCGGTGAGCAGCGGCAGCGAACCCTCGAACCGAAATGCGACCTGCAACGCCTCGGCGAGCAGATGGAGATCGGCCACCTCCCCGGACCGCGCCGCCATCCGGGCGGCCCGCATCATCTCCGCCGTCTCCCCGGTCGCCTCAGCCTCAGCCAGCAGAGCCCGCACGTCGACATCGGTCACCGTTCCATTGTGGCCGCCCACTAGCCGGACGGCACCCCACTATCGGGCAGGTGCTGCGCCCCGGGGTGATCTTCCGGGTTCTATGCTGGAGGCACCCGTGAACGCCGATCCACATAGGAGTCCCTGTGCCGAACGATCAGGATGTGCCACCCACGCTGGACGCCACGGTCCCGCAGACCGCGCGGATCTGGAACTTCCTGCTGGGCGGCAAGGACAACTTCGCCATCGACCGGGCGGTCGGGGAGCAGATCCTCGCGAGCCGGCCGGAGCTGGCCGAGAACGCCCGCCTGAGCCGGGCGTTCCTGATCCGGGCCGTGCGTTACCTGGCCGGTGAGGCCGGGGTGCGGCAGTTCCTCGACATCGGCACCGGCCTGCCGACCGCGAACAACACCCACCAGGTCGCGCAGGAGGTGGCCCCGACCAGCAAGGTGGTCTACGTCGACAACGACCCGCTGGTGCTGTCGCACGCGCGGGCGCTGCTCACCAGCCACCCGGACGGTGTCACCAGCTACATCAACGCCGACATGTTCGACATGGGGCTGGTGCTGAGCGAGGCCGCCAAGACGCTTGACTTCTCGCAGCCGGTGGCGGTGCTGTTCATGGGCGTCCTCGGTCACGTCGAGGACGACGCCGTCGCGCAGGACATGGTCCGCCAGGCGCTGAAGGCGGTGCCGTCCGGCAGTTTCCTCGCCACGTACGACGGTGCCGACATCACCCCGGCGAACGTCGAAGCGGCCCGGATCTGGAACGAGTCCGCCGCCCAGCCCTACCACCTGCGCAGCCCGGCCCGTCTGGCCAGCTTCTACGACGGCCTGGAGCTCGTCGAGCCGGGTCTGGTCCCGGTCACCCTCTGGCGCCCGGAGGACGACGTCCCGGCGATCGACCAGTTCGGTGCGGTCGGCCGCAAGCCGTGAGCGCCGGCCATGCCGACGTAGTCTCGTCGGCATGGCCGCACCCGCCCACGAGGACCTCAGCCTGGGCACCTGGCGACGTGACCCGGGCACCGTGGTCCGCCGCGCCGTGTCGGTGCCGGCCGGCGACGCGGCGTCGCTCACGATCATCGCCGAGTCGGAGGTGCCCGGTGTCGCCACCGACTGGCCGCTCCATTCGCATCCGATGCACGAGCTGGTGTGGGTGCGCCGGGGCACGCTCACGGCCCGGATCGGCAACCGGATCGTCACCGTTCCGCCCGGGTTCGGCCTGTGGCTGCCCGCCGGGGTGGTCCACGGCGGCCGGCTGACCGCCGCCGCCGAACTGCACGACGCCTTCTTCGCCCCCGACCGCACCCCGGTCGAGTTCGCCGGGCCGACCTCCATCGCGGTGAGTTCCCTGCTGGAGTCGCTGCTGTCGCGCCTGGCCCGTACCGACCTCGACGCGGGCGCACGGGCCCGGACCGAGGCGGTCGTCTTCGACGTGCTCGAACCCGCGGAACGGCAGTTCGCGCTGGAACTACCCGGTGACTCGCGGATCGACCCGATCGCCGAGGCGCTACTGGCGAACCCGTCCGACGACCGCGGCCTGCTGGAGTGGGCGGCGCACCTGGACCTGAGCGACCGGACGATCACCCGGGCTTTCCGGGCCGCCACCGGGCTGTCGTTCGCGCAGTGGCGGCAGGCCCTGCGCATCCATCATGCGCTGGCGCTGCTGTCCGAGGGCGCCGATGTCGGGTCGGTGTCCGAGCGGCTCGGTTATGCCCAGCCCAGCACGTTCATCGCGGCTTTCCGCCGGGTGATGAAGGTGACTCCGGGGTTGCTGGCGCCGTCGTTCCGCGCTTGATTGTCCGGAATCGCGTATCGGGTGTCCTGGGTGCAGGATTGCCGACCAGCAAGATCATCATCTAGCCTCCGTTAGGCAAGGCAAACCTAATTCGGAGTGGATGATGTCCTTCTTACGCGGCGAGCGGCTGCTGCTCCGCTACGGGAGGACGGCCGTCGTCCACGGCGTCTCGGTGGAGCTGGCCCCCGGCCGGGTGACCGCCCTGATCGGCCCGAACGGCAGCGGGAAGTCCACTCTGCTGCGCGCCCTCGCCCGGTTGCACCGCGCCGACGAAGGCGAGATCCGACTGGCCGACCGCGCGGTGTCGCTGCTCGGCGCCCGGCAGTTCGCCCGCGAGGTCACCCTCTTCTCCCAGTCTCGTCAGGCCCCGCACGGGCTGACCGTGCGGGAGGTCGTCGCGTTCGGGCGTCATCCGCACCGGCGCCGCTTCAGCGGGCCGTCCCCGGCGGACCGGACCGCCGTCGACACCGCGATGACCGTCACCGGCGTCCAGGAGATGGCGGATCGGGCGGTCGGCGAACTGTCCGGCGGCGAGATGCAGCGGGTCTGGCTCGCCGCCTGCCTGGCCCAGGAGACCGGCGTCGTGCTCCTCGACGAACCGACCAACCACCTGGACCTGCGCTACCAGATCGAGACACTCGACCTGGTCCGTGACCTCGCCGACGACCGCGGTGCCGCCGTCGGCATCGTGCTGCACGACCTGGACCACGCCGCCCGCGTCGCCGACACCCTGCTGCTCATGAGTGACGGGCGCGTCCACGCCGCCGGCGAACCCCACCAGGTGCTCACCGCCGAGCACATCAGCGAGGTCTACGGCCTGCCCGTAGAGGTCGAGACCGACCCCCGCACCGGCCGCATCCGCATCGACCCGATCGGGCGCCACCCGGCCCGCACCAGGAAACACCCAGTAGAGGAAAACGCATGATCCGTCTTGTCGCCACCACCGCACTGCTCGCGGTGGCCGTCTCCGCCTGCGGCACCACCGAGGTCGAACCCGCCGCCGTCAGCTCGGCCGCGCCCGCGTCGCAGTCCTGCGCCGACGACACCACGACCACGTCGACCGCGCCGGTGTCGCTGACCGATGGCGTCGGCCGCACTGTCGAACTCGCCAAACCCGCGTCCCGGGTCGCGGTCCTGGAATGGCAGCAGACCGAGGACGTGCTCACGCTCTGCCTGAACCCGGTCGCGGTCGCCGACGCGAAGGGTTACGGCACCTACGTGAAGGCGGAGGCGCTGCCCGCCGGCGTCGCCGACACCGGCGAACGTGGCGAGCCGGACCTGGACGCGCTGTACGCGACGAACCCGGACCTGATCATCGTGGAGGCGTTCAAGGCCGACGACGAGCTGATCACCAAGCTGGAGAAGCGCGGGGTGCCGGTGCTCGCCACCGTCGGCGCCGACGCGTCCGGCCAGATCGCGAACATGAAGAAGGTCTTCTCGATGATCGGTACGGCCACCGGCCGCACCGAACGCGCCGACCTGGTGCTGAAGCAGTTCGACGAGCACCTCGCCGAAGCCAAGCAGAAGGTCGCCGCCGCGAACGTGACCGCGACGGACTTCCTGTTCTTCGACGGCTGGATCGAAGGCGGCAACGTCGTGATCCGCCCGTACGGCAAGGGTGCCCTGTTCACCGAACTCGGCGAGCAGCTCGGCCTCACCCCGGCCTGGACCGACGAGATCAACCAGGCGTACGGCAGCGGCGGTGTCGACCCGGCGTACGGTCTCGCCCAGACCGACATCGAAGGCCTCACCGCCGTCGGCAGCGCCAGCCTGTTCTACTCCGACGACGCGACCCCGGACAGCTACGTCAAAGAGCTGACCAAGAGCTCGATCTGGACCAAGCTCCCGGCCGTGACCGAGGGCCGCGCGTACCCCTTCCCCGCGGGCGTCTGGGGCGCCGGTGGCCCGAAGTCGAACGAGGAGGCGATCGACGCCTACGTGAACATCCTGACCGGCAAGTGACCGGAACCCTCGCGCCGCGGCTGAGCCGCGGCGCGGGCGGGGCGGCCGTCCTGGGCACCCTGCTCGCCCTGGTCACCGTGGTCGGGTTGTGGCACGTCACGCAGGGCACCTCCGGCGTCGGGTTCACCGACCTGCTGCGCTACCTGCTCGGCGCCCGCGAGGACGTCGGCGGCGTACCGATCACCGACGTGCTCACCGGCTCCCGCCTGCCACGGATGCTCGCCGGCGTCGCGGTCGGCGTGGCCCTCGGCGCCGGTGGCGCGCTGCTGCAGTCGGTCACCCGCAACGCCCTGGCCGCCCCGGACACCCTCGCCGTCACCGCCGGTTCGTACCTCGCGCTGTGTGTGGTCGCCGCGTTCGGCCTCGCCGTCCCGCTGTGGGCCTCCGGCGCCGTCGCGTTCGCCGGTGGCCTGCTCGCCGCCGGTCTCGTGCTCGGTCTTGTCGGCGCCGCCTCCGGCATCGGCACGACCCGGCTGATCCTGGCCGGTTCGGCGGTCGCGATGGCCTTCGACGCGATGAGCGCCATGCTCCTGATCCTCTTCAAGGAGAGCACCACCGGCTTGTACGCGTGGGGGAGCGGTTCGCTGGCACAGCTGAACCTGGACGCCGCCACCCGCGCCGCCCCGGTCATCGTCGTGGTGCTCGGTCTCGCCCTGCTGCTGTCCCGCCGGCTCGACGTGCTCGGCCTCGGCGACGACACCGCCTCCTCACTGGGCGTGCCGATCCGCTCGACCCGGCTGATCGCGATCCTCTGTGCCGTCCTGCTGACCAGCATCTCGGTGACGCTGGCCGGCCCGATCGCCTTCGTCGGCCTGGCCGCACCCGTCGCGGTGCGCCTGGCCGCGAACCGGATCGGTGTGCTGAGCCGGCACAGTCTCCTGATCCCGGCGTGCGGGCTGGCCGGGGCACTGCTGGTGCTCCTCGCCGACGCGGTGCTCCGGGCGGTCCTCGGTGCACAGGCCGCCGCCTCGATCCCGACCGGCATCCCGACCGCACTGCTCGGTGCCGTGGTGATCGTGATCCTCGCACTCCGGCTCCGCGACGTCGGAGCGATCCGGGAAGCACCCCGCGCCCACGTCGCCCTCCGGTCGCGCCGCCGGTTCCTGCTCGTCGGGGCCGTCTCCGCGGTACTGCTGGGTGTGGTGGTGGTCGCCGGTCTGCTCTCCGGCAGCCTGTGGTTGCGCACCGGCGACATCGTGCTCTGGCTGCAGGGCACCGCACCGGACCTGATCGCCCGGGCCCTCGACGATCGCGCCCCACGGGTGGCGGCCGCAGTAGTCGCCGGAGCCGCGCTCGCCCTGGCCGGAACCGTCGTGCAGGGCACCGTCCGCAACCCGCTCGCCGAGCCCGGCGTCCTGGGCATCACCGCCGGTGCCGGTCTCGGCGCGGTGATCGTGGTGACCTCCGGCGTCTCCGGCGGGCGCCCGATCCTGATCGTCACGGCCGTCGCGATGGGGCTCGGCACGTTCGCCCTGATCGCCCTGCTGGCCTGGCGTGGCGGCCTGCTCCCGGACCGGTTCCTGCTGATCGGCATCGGCTGTGGGTACGCGCTCAGCAACATCAGCACCTTCCTGCTGCTGCGCGCCGATCCGTGGGACACCCCGCGCATCCTCACCTGGCTGTCCGGAACGACGTACGGCCGGACCTTCGCCGACGTACTCCCGGTCGTGGTGATCCTGCTTCTGGCGACCCCCGTGGTGCTGGGCATGCGCCGCCGACTGGACCTGCTGGCCATCGACGAGGACACCCCGAGGATCTTCGGCGTACGCCGGGAGAGCACCCGGTTCACCCTGCTGACGATCGCGGCGATCGCGGCGGCGGTGAGCGTGATCGCCGTCGGTGTGGTCGGTTTTGTCGGCCTGGTCGCCCCGCACATCGCCCGTGGCCTGGTCGGCGTCCGCCACGGCCGGATCATCCCGGTCGCGATGCTGCTCGGCGCCCTACTGGTCGCCACTGCCGACACGCTGGGCCGCACGGTCATCGCCCCGTCCCAGATCCCGGCCGGCCTGATGATGGCCCTGATCGGAGCCCCCTACTTCGTCTGGCTGCTGCGCCGATCCCGAGCCTGATCAGGGACATCGCCCCAGGACGTACGTCTCCCTGATCCTCGGTCCGGGGTTTGTCCGCATGGAAACTCGGCAGCCGTCACCGCCAGCATCGAGTCATGGCGAAACGGTGGCGGCAGTTGACGATCTGGTTGCACGTGCTCACGTCGGTGGGCTGGATGGCGCAGGTGATGGCCCTGTGCGTGCTGCTCGCCACCGGGCTGGCCGCCGGTGCCGGGCCCGGCCGGGACGCGGCGACCGCGATGGCCCTCGCCCTGGACGGCCGCCTGGTCGGCCCGATGGCGGACGCGTCGGCGTTCACCGGGATCATGCTGGCCGCGGCCACCCCCTGGGGCTTCTTCCGGCACTGGTGGGTGCTCGCCAAGTTCGTGATCACCCTGGTCCAGCTCAATGTCGGGATCTTCCTGCTGTCTCCGGCGCTCCAGCACTCGGCCGTCGCCGGGCCGTCCCCGTCTCAGATCGCCGGTGGGGCGCTGATGGCCGGTGCCATCGCCTTCCAGTGCTGGTTGTCGATAGCGAAACCCTGGGGACGGGTACGCCCCGGACTGCGCACCGTGCCGGCCACCGCACCGTCCTGGATCTTCATTGTCACCGTTCTCGGCGGTCTCGCGGATCTCGCCCTCGCGATGGTGATCGGCCATCCGATGCCGCTGCTCTCGCTGGTTCTGATCGTCGTCGGGCTGACTAGCCGCCGCTCCGGCGTGACTCGCATCGTGCCGTAAAACGGAAGACATCTTGTCTTAACATCGATCAGTGCCTATGGTCCACAGGAAAGCGCTTTCCCCCCGCTTGAAGGCGCTTCCGATCCCCAATCTGAAGGCGAGACCTCATGAAACGACCAGCCGCTCTACGGTGGACCGCCGTGGGCGCCACCGCCGCCGCCAGCGCCGCCATCGCGCTGGCGCTGCCGTCGCCGTATGCCATGGCCGCCGACAACCTGAGCCTGACCGCCGGTGCGGACGGCTCCAGCAAGGCCAGCGGCACCAGCTACGGCAACGTCCGGGACGGCGACACCGCCACCTACTGGGCGCCGACCGCCTCGACCGGTTACGTCTCGGTCAAGTGGAGCAGCGCCACGACGGTGTCCTCAGCCGTCATCCAGCAGGCCTCCGGCGGCGGCACGATCAGTGCCTGGCGGGTCCTCAACGCCGACTCGGGATCCGTCCTGACCAGCGGCAGCGGCAGCCCGAGCACCGTTAACTTCACCGCCACCTCGCTGAAGAAGCTCACCTTCGAGATCACCAGCGCGTCCGCCGCGCCGCGGATCGCCGAGTTCGAGACGTACTCCAGCGGCGGCACCACCCCGACCACCAGCCCCACCGCGGGGCCGAGCCCGAGCCCGACCGGCGGCACCGGCACCACCCCGACCGGGGCGTGGCCGGCGTCGGCGGGTTCGGTCAGCATCTCCGGCACGGTCAGCGTCTCCGGCACCTTCGACGGTGGCATGAAGACGTACTGCTGCATCGGTGACGGATCGCAGAGCGAGTCCCAGGACCCGATGTTCAAGATCGCGAACGGTGGCACCCTGCAGAACGTCATCCTCGGCTCCCCGGCCGGTGACGGCGTGCACTGCGAGGGCACCTGCACCATCCGCAACGTATGGTGGAACGACATCGGTGAGGACGCCGCGACGTTCAAAGGCACCGGCGGCGGTACGAGCTACGTGATCGGTGGCGGCGCCCGGAACGGCAGCGACAAGACGTTCCAGCACAACGGCAACGGCACGGTCAGCATCTCCGGCTTCTACCTCAGCGGTTCCGGCAAGCTCTACCGGGGCTGCGGCAACTGCACCACGTCGTACCAACGGCACGTGAAGATCGACAACGTGCTGCTCAACGACATCGACATGGTGGCCGGGATCAACAGCAACTGGGGCGACACCGCCACCATCACCCGGGTCACCCTGACCAACAGCTCCAGCGCCACGGTCTGCGGCAAGTACCAGGGCGTCGCCAAGGGCAGCGAACCGAAGTACCTCGGCGAGGGCTGGAACGACAGCAACTGCAAGGTCACCCAGAGCGACATCACCCGCAAGTAGCAGCCGACGGGCGCTCACCGCGAGGTGGGCGCCCGAACGGTGAGCTGCCACTACGTACACTCCCCGGTGGAACCCGGGGGAAGGAACACCATGTACCACCAGCAGCAACCCGCCGACCCGAACGCCGGGGCGATCGCCGTGACCACGCGGTACCACTGGATGACCTTCATCATCGGCCTGTTCCAGCCGTTCGTGGCGATCAACGGGCACCGCGTTCAAGCGGGCTGGGGGCGCACCGTCATCCCGATGCCGGCCGGCCAGCACCACGTGCACGTCCACGTGCCCTACCTGTTGCCGCCGCGGATCGGCCCGGCCGACTCGATGGTGCCGGTCTACCCCGGCCAGGTGGTGGAGGTCGAGTACCGGGTGCCGGTGATCGCCTGGCTCGGTGGCACGATCGGCCCGCCGCCGCAACGCCACCGGGGGATGGTCGCCGGGGTCGCGCTGATGACCGTCCCGATCGCCCTGCTGCTCTGCGTCCTGGGCCTGCTCGGGGTCGTGAACGTCGTCGACAGGGACACCGATCGGCCGGCCGCCGCGCCGCCCGTCAGCACGACGGACCCCGCGACGGTCCCGCCTTCCACCGCCGCCGAACCGTCGGCCGTCCCGTCGTCGGCCGCTTCGCCGGCTGCTCCCGCCGCCGGCAAACCCACCTTGCGGCCGACTCCGGCGCGCACTCTCGTCGGGCCGTCGTACTCCACCAGGGACCGGACCTACACGATGGCCATCCCCGGGGTGCCGTTCGCGTTCCGGGTGCCGTCCACGTGGGGCTGCCTGAAAGGCAAGATCGACGTGCCGGGCGCCACCGCCTGGGTCTGCGTCGACGAGGGCGACCCGTTCGACGCGAGCGCGCCCGAACCGGACCGTGGCAAGCGGATGCAGTTCATGCTGCGACCGTGCCCCGGCACGTGCGACAACGCCGACGTGGTGACCCTGAGCCGGGACTGGTTCGACGACGGGGCGAAGGCGAAATTCGTCGACGACCGCACCGCGTACGTCGAGACCGCCCGCAACGCCGACGGCCGCTACACCCTGGACATGAGCCACTTCATCACCGTCGCCGACGGCTCGAAATGGCAGGTGGCGGTGGGTGTCCACAGCCAGCCGGAGAGCAAGTCACTGGTCCAGAAGCTGGTGAACGACATGCTGACCCAGGCCGGCTGACGCAGCCGCCGCCGCACACATTTTGTCCACACGCGTCCCGCAGAGTCGACCGGAATCGACCGGACTACTCCCGAGGTGACCGCGTGCCCCCACCGCCCGTACAGATCGGCCTCGCCCTGCGCATCGTTCTGCAGAGGTATCTCGCCGAGACTCAGGAACTGCTCGGCCCGATCCCCGGCGGAGTCCACGGGTACGAGATCCTGCGTGCGATGGCCGGTGAGGACCATCGCACGCTCACCGATCTGGCCCGCCGGATCAACGTGCAACCGGCCGTGCTGACCCACCGGATCGACGCGCTGGAGGAGTCCGGCCTGCTGCGCCGGGAAGCCCGGCCCGGCGACCGGCGCGCCCGCCGGCCGGTGCTCACCGCTCGGGGCCGCACCGTCGTCGCGGGTCTCGACCGGGACCTGCGACTCGCCGAGGACACCGTGCTGCAACCACTGGACCCGGCCGGCCGGGCGGAGTTCGTGGCGGCCCTGTGGGAACTGGCCGCCACACCGCACTAGATTCAGCCCACGATGTTGTGGTTGATCCGGAACAGGTTCTGCGGGTCGTAGCGGCGCTTCAGACCGACCAGGCGTTCCCAGGACTCGGGGGCGTAGGCGAGCGTCGCGGTACCCGGAGCGGTGTCCCCGGCGAACAGGAAGTTCAGGTAGCGGCGGCCGGTCGACCACGGGGCGAGCGCGTCGACGACCTGCTGCTCGTAGGCGTGCAGGGCGGCGGCGTCGGGCGGGCCACCGGCCGCGACCAGGAAAACGTTGAACAGCGTGTCGTCGCGGTTGCCGACGGCGTTCGGCAGCTGCGGGGCCCGGCTGAGCGCCCCGCCCATGTGCCGGATCTCGGCGAGGACCAGCGGCGACCCGGAACCCGGCCCGGCCAGGCGCAGGAACTCGTCGACCGCCTCGGCCGGAAGGTCCCGCAGCAGGGTGCCGTGCTCGTACAGCGGCAGCGGGTCGACCGGGTCGCTGTGCACCGATGCGATCGCCGAGTACGGCAGCGGCCCGACCGCGTCGATGATCGGCGTCCCCAGCTCCCGGAACGGCGCGACCATCACCGCCCCGTCGGCCGGCCCGCCGAGGTAGGTGATCCGCAGGTGCGCCACCAGGCGGTCCCGCAGCGGCTCCGGCACGAACGGCGCCGGCGGCAGGTGCAGCAGCCCGACCGACGCGGACATCTCCTCCGGCACGGTCTTCACCCACTCCCGGAACAGGTGCAGCACGTCGGCGGCCAGTTCACCGGGGAAGAAGATGCCGCCACCGTAGAACGCGACCAGCGGAAACAGGGTGAACTCGATGGCCACCACCACGCCGAAGTTGCCCTTGGCACCGCGCAGCGCCCAGAACAGATCCGGTTCGCTGTCCACTGTCACATGCCGCAGTTCGCCGTCCGCGGTCACCACGTCCAGGGCGGTCACGTGGTCGGCGGCGTACCCGTGCCTACGCCCGAACGGGCCGAGCCCGCCGCCGAGGGTGTAACCGACCACGGTCACCGTCGGTGACGATCCGTTCGGCGCGGCCAGGCCGACCTTGCTCGCCTGGTCGACGAACTCCGACCAGCGCACCCCGGCCTCCACCCGGGCGGTCCGGGCGGTCTCGTCGATGGACAGTCCGGCCAGCCGGCGGGTGGAGATCAGTACCGCACCGGCCGACGGCACCGAACTGCCGTGCCCGGCGCCGAGAACGGCGACCGGCAGATCATGGGCGGCCGCGAAACGGACCGCGGCCTGCACGTCGGCGGCGTTGGTGGCCCCGACGACGACCGCCGGGGTGTGCACGACCGTCAGGTTGTAGGTGGGGAGTTCTTCGGCGTAACCGTCGTCACCGGCAAGCAGGACGGGACCGGTGACGGCCGCCCGCAGGGTGGCGACGTCGACTGCGTTGGCGTTCACGATCAAAAACCTTTCGCGGGTGTACGGGTTCTTTCGCGGGTGTACGGGTTCTTTCGCGGGTGTACGGGTTCTTTCGCGGGTACGGGTTCAGAGAGTGCTGACGAGTCCGCCGTCGATGGCGAAGTCGGCGCCGGTGACGTTTCCGGCCCGGCCGCTCGCCAGCAGCAGCACCAGGTCGGCGACCTCGTCCGGGCGGGTGAACCGTCCGGTCGGGATACCGGCGACCGCGCCTTCGGCGACCTGCGCGGGAGTCAGGTTCTGGGCACCGCCCACGGTCTCGGCGACCCCGCCCGCACCCAGCCATAGATCGGTTTCGACCGGCCCCGGGCTGATCGTGTTGACCCGTACTCCGCGCGGTCCCAGCTCTTTGGACAGGGACTTGGAGAAGCTGGCGAGGGCGGCTTTGGCGGCGCTGTAGTCGATGACCAGGGGATCGGGCAGCACCGCGTTGACCGAACCGATCGTGACGATGGTGCCGCGGCTGTCGAGCAGCGACGGGAGAGTGGCTCTGGTCACCCGTACCGCCGCAAGGAAGTTGATCGTCAGGGTCTCCAGCCAGCTGTCATCGGTGACCGACTGGAACCCCCGAGGCCGCGGGTGCACCCCGCCGACGTTGTTGACCAGGATGTCCAGGCGACCGCCGAGCAGCTCGGTCGCCTGTTCGACCAGCGAGACGGCCCCGTCAGCGGTGCTGAGGTCGGCCTTGACCGGGTGGATCAGTTCACTGCCGGCCGAGGTGTCACGGGCGGCCGAGGTGTTACGGGCGCCCGCCACCACCCGCACACCCTCAGCGGCGAGAGCTTGAGTGATCGCGAGTCCGATGCCGCGGCTCGCGCCGGTCACCAGGGCGGTCTTGCCAGAGAGTCGCAGGTCCATCAGAGGTTCCGCCCTTTCAGCCGGGTCAGCGCGGTTGCGGCGACTTCGGGCCTGCGGGGCGCGACGGCGCGGTTACCGCGGTCGGCGGACGGGTCGGTCCAGGGCTGCCACGACGAGGCGTACGACCGCCGACCGTGGATGAAAATGACTGGTGTGGACATGCCGTTGAGCTTGAAAGAAGCTTGTGGACAAAGTGTGTGCGGCGGTTCCGGGCCCCGATCAGTGGGTCCGACGGTCCGACGATCGCAGGACGTCGCGATCAGGCACTCGTGTGCCTCTCCTGCCGCACGCTCAAGTAGCCGATGTGAGCAGCACGGCCTGTATATGGGTGGACCGTCGCGGCCGCAGGTTCGGTGCTCATAGGCGATCGTCCTGCACTGGATGGAGAATCGGGTTGATCTTCTCCGACATGCCGATCAACCGGCGCCCGCCCCGGCGGACCTGCTCATCGGCACTTCTGGTCAACGCCTCATCTGCAGTTAGCCTCGGTCTTTCATTTAGGCGCCGGTTCATAGCTGCCGTTCGATGGATCCGATTCGTCTTCTTGCTGCGTTTTTGTGGGCATGGTGAGGGTCCGGCGCGTGGCCGGACTCCTCCGTGTCGTTGGTCGCAGCGTGGGCTGCAGGGTCAGCCGGTGGGCTGCGGCAGTGCGGCGAGGTGGTTGAAGGCGCTGGTCAGGGCGTTGGTTCAGGGCCAGTCGGCGGCGATGGCGAGGCGGGTTCGGCGGGCGGTGCGGGTGATCCGGGCGGCGACGTGTAGCAGCCGGTAGCGCAGTTTCTTGGGTTCGGCGGTGGCCAGGTCGCCGTCCAGCAGAAGGATTTGGGTCCAGGCGAGCAGGTCGATGCCGGTCAAAGCGAGTTGCAGCCAGGCCTGGTTGATGGCGGAGACCCGGGACGGGAACCGGCCGAAGCCGGTGTTCTTGCCGGTGCGGATACGGTCTTCGACGCGGGCATGAGCCCGGTGCCGCCTTCGAGGTGCTGGATACTGCTCTGACCTGCGGGTGTGTCGGTGGCGACGACTTGATGACGCCATCCTTCGACGGTGTCGAACAGCGACAGCTGAGCACCGGGGTGCGGGCGTTCACGACGGACCAGGAACCGGGTGCCTTCTGGCCAGCCGGCCGCGTCGAGCAGGCCGGTGATCTCGCAGACTTCGGCGTGTTCGCGCAGTTCACCGCCGGTGGCGACGGCCGGAAACCAGCCGGTCGCCGCCTGGATAGCAGCTCGGACCGGTTCGGTGATCACGGCGCCGACGGAGAACAGGATGTCCAGATACTGTTCGCGCAGAACGCGGATGTGGGCGAGGAAGCCGTGGCTGGAGCCCGCGGACCGGCCGCGGTGACCTGCGGGAAGTCACCGCGGGTATCGGCGTGCTGGGCCCAGGCGATCTCGCGGGCCAGGGCTCGGGCCCCGCGAAGTTCAGCCAGAGTCGCCTGGTCGAGTGGTGACAGCAGCCGCCACGCGGTCGGGTCGGAGGCGACCGGCCCGACCGGGGCGGACTGGTTGCGCGGCACGGCCAGAGCGGCGATGGCCTCGCCGCCATCAGCGAGGCTCACGGCGAGATCGACGGCGATCCGGCCGGGATCGTGCCGTCCTCGACGCCTATTTTCCCTGTTCAGAGGGCACTTCTCTATTTCTGACTCAGTCCTTGGACACTCTTTAACGAAGGGCCCGAGGCTAATGTCGGATCACTCGGTGGGCGCGCCGTGGCCGGAGATGAAATCGAGGCCCCGACCGTAGAGTCCACCACGAAATCCTGTTGAAGAACAGCAATGTGTTATAGGCAGATACCCGACGCTGCGCGGTTGTCGAAGGCACTGTTGAAGAGCGAGAAGAGGCCGACCCCGAACATGACGTGACTGGCGCCCCGCCACCACGTCCGGTCCCACAGCGTCGTGACAGCCGCCGCGATTATGTCGACCTGAGAAGTGCGATCGTTACCGCCGCCGAATGAGGGCACCGGAATACCGGTGGGCAGGATGAACGTAACCGCGCCGGAAGGCGAGTTGTCGAAGAGCACGGCCGAGTGGAGGATCGGCGGCTCCAGCGGTGAGACTCCACGGTGGGCGAGGTCGAGAAGCTCCCTGGACGTGGGCGCCAGGTCGAGCCGCTGAGAAAGCTCCATCAGATCCTCGACGGTGCGCTGGTTCAGAATTCGTTGCCGTTCCACGACTCGTTGTGCGTCCTGGGACTCGTGTGCCCGTGATCTGGTTACCAGCTCCTTCGTTTCCTCGACCTTTGCGGCGAAAGGCTGGCCACGGACCCATCCCTCAAAATCGCCATCTTTCCGGAAACCGCGCACCTCCTGCAGTTGCTCGGCGACATTGACCGTGCAGGTGACCGCACATTGCGCCAGTGCGGTCCGCCGCGTCTCCGCTGGCCCGTTCAATTCCTTCTCGTCAAGAAAGTGTCTGATCTTCAACAGGTCCCCCTCGCAGAAGAATGCGCTTCCTCGGGCCGAGTCTCCTCTGATGCCTAGGTCAAGTCCACCCATGGCGGGCCCCATGCTTGTGCGGCTTTCCCGGTGCCAGAAATACTGATCTTGAAACGGTGCTGGACATGGATCAGGCGCGCCTCGGTGCGGGCGGCACGGTGATCGGCGCCGGCGCCGGCGCAGTGGTGGTGTGGGGTGTCGTGACGTTCAGTGAGGTGATGAGAGGCGATGCCATCGGCGGGTGAGGTCCTCGGAGCTTCGTGTGGCCTGGAGAACGTCATGATCACCGACGTGATTTCACCCGCCGCCTTCGCCTCCACGGAGGCCAATTACGCCGCGAATCCCCAGTTCAGAGCCCTGCCATCAGACAACGCAATGGCCCTGTCCCGCGGCCCCACCGAGGCATCCGGGGCGGCTCAATACCTGGGTCACGGAGAGTTGCAGTCCGGGCGTCAAGGTGCACTCCTGACACCGCGATCACATGCCTAAGAGAGTACGTTCAACTGCGCGGAGCCGAGATTCGGCCGTTACTTTCACGGCTCGACGGAAGCCAGTTAAGCAATGTGATGTTAGGTGCTCAGCGAAAGGCCCGTGACTGGTAACCATTCCCTGCCGGAAGCGCGTGGAGACTGTTTACTGGCCACGGGCGGCTATGCGTTCTTACAACAAGCCTGGCTACTTTGGCGAATAGTAATCCGCAGCGACGCTGTCTTCAATCTCGTCCACTCGCATTTCGAGAGTGACGATAATATCACTAAGAGTATCGATTCCGCCCTTGCTCATCTCTGCTACAAGCAGGGCTGCCTCCTCACGGAGGATTTGAGCGCGCTGCGCGGGGGTGACAGTTGAAATATCGACGAGAGGGCGCGGCTGTTGTGACATGCCAGCATCTCAGCAGGCGGGTATGACAATTCTGCAGGTCGTCGTCGCAAGGCCTGTTTGGCAGGCACAACACCCAGCCGGGGCACCGCGCCTCGTTCTCCCGGAGCCGCACACTCACATGCCGCTGATGGTCAGAGTCTGTGCGGGTCTATAGGGTTCCGGACTCCGGCCAGTGGGACCAATGCGTGTTGGGTGTCGTGCTCGGCGCGTACAGCTTGGTATCGCCGGTCGCGAGTACGCCAGTAAGTTGACGGAACGTCGTTGACTCGCTGGGCAGGTCGTCGACAGGATGGTGCCACTGGTCGAGCCGCATGATCTCAGGGATGTCGGCCGGGATCCGGCGCCTGAGCTCCGCCTCATCAGCCAGCAGGAGTTCCCGATGGTCAGGGACGAGCCGGCGAAGTATGTCGACCAGTTCGGCGCCATTTCCAGCAGGCACCTCGATCCGGTGCCCTCGGACCATGATCGAGGCTCCGCTGTACGCCTCTGGTTCGTCGATGTCCTCGATCGCGTCCCAGTTGTCGATCCGGTCGAGGAAGTCCGCGTTGTCGAAGCCCGGATCACCGCTCGTCAGGCAGTTGCCGAAGGTATGAAGGACATCAGTGAGGTTGCGCGCCCGCGGCGAGTAACCAACCGTCTCGATTATCAGCGCCCACCGGTGCGCGTCCCGGTAGACGTGAAGCCTGGCGTCGACAGCGTAGTAGTAGCCGTTGCTAAGGTCCGGAAAGTCGCACTGCTCCGCCGCGGCGTCGAGCTGGCTGAAGATCTCACCGGAATCCATTGCCGTGCAGCGTAACCGGGCACGCTCGTCGCAAGGCCCGCTGGGCCTCGTACTGGTCACACATCAGGAACGGCGGCGAGCATACGCCACCGGCCGACGTCCCGTCGTGCCGATGAGCGAGTGTGCTCGCTATAGCCCGGTGCAGCGTCAGTCCGCAGGATGAGCACAATGACGCGGTGGAACAACCGTTGCCGCACACCAAGAGAACCTTGGCCGCGGATCTTAGAGGTATCGGTCTGTTAGCGGGCGATACGGTGCTGGTGCACTCGTCAGTTCGATCGCTGGGTTTCGTCGTGGGCAAGGTCCAAGCTGTCGTCCAAGCCCTGCTGGAAGCGCTGGGTCCGACGGGCACGCTGGTCGTGCCGACGCACACGCCGTTTAACTCCGATCCGGCCGGTTGGCGTAATCCGCCTGTTCCGGCGGCGTGGTGGCCGATCATTCGGGAGCAGAGCCCCGGTTTCGATCCGGCGTGTACACCGAGCCGGCACATGGGTGTCCTGGCCGAGACGGTACGTACCTGGCCGGAGGCTGTGCGCAGTGTGCATCCGTACGTGTCGTTCGCAGCGCTGGGGGCGAAGGCCGCGGTGATAGTCGACGACCATTCACTCGAGGACGGGCTGGGCGAGAAGTCGCCCCTCGGTGCCCTCTACCGGGAACACGGCAAGGTGTTGCTGCTGGGCTGCGGACACCGGCGCAACACGTCGTTGCATCTTGCGGAGTGTCGCCAGGCTGAAGTCCCGATGGCCGATCACGGAGCTGCGGTTCGTGGCAAGGACGGCGACAATCGCTGGATCACCTGGACGGCACCGGTCGTTGATGCCTCCGACTTTGAGGACATTGGCGGCGCGTACGAGGTGGCAGGCACTGTCGAGGTCGGGCCCGTCGGCAGCGCTATGGCTCGCCTGATGCCACAGCGCGACCTGGTCGACTTCGCCACCGCCTGGATGGGCCGGCACCGGCCATAACAGCCTGCGCTTCCGGCATTCATCCCACAGATCCGACACACGGATGTCTGCCGCGGACAACGCCTACCCGGCTACTGGCCGGCCGCCTCTGAACGCACGCCTGAGGCATACCGGTAATGGAAGAGAACGACCGCGTGGGGTAGTCGGATCGGCGGTGTGGCGTCTCGCATCGCGATCAGCCCCTGTATCGACCCGCGGCGGATCTCGGCGTCAATCGCGTACTTCACGTCGGGGTCGAGTGAGTCCCATGTCGCCTCAGCCTTGCAGGTCCCGCAGAGCTCGTCGCAGCGTTCAGGCTTATCGACCAAGCCCCGTTGGCCGCACGTTGGCCGCACCTTGGGCACCGGTAGTCGAACACGTTCCTATCGTCTGATCTCGGCGCCGCGTCCAGCAACCGTATGCGGCGGAACGACCTCGGACGTCCTCTACTGCCGCGATCCGCCCGCCGCCCTCCCCAAGTGGCGGCTTACGGACGCCAACCGGGACGAGAACCGTGGCCGATGGGCAGGTGTTGGATCATGGCGTTGCCGACGTGCAGAGGCGTCCAGCAGGAGCTGTCCAATGATCGAGTTCAGGTATCTCCGTACCGGTCCATACGTTGACCACGGCCGAGAAGTCCAATGCGGAGCAGACCTCGCTGTAGTCAGCGCCGCCGACTTGCGCTGGTACTACTTCTTGTCCGACTTATCCTTCACGATCGATGATGTCGAGTTGACCCTGCCGTGGTCGTGGACACCTGTATTCGACTTCCTTTGGTCGATGAAGGGCGTACTTGGTCAACTGGAGCGGGGTGAGCACTCTGCGATCGGCTTCACCGAGAACGCTGAGCTGATCGAGTTTGCTCCGGTTGCCGAACGGGTGAAGGTTTCGTGCACCTACTCGCGAGCTGAGGCGATATGCGGGTTGACCGACCTCGGGGATGCCTGGCTGAACTTTCGCCAAGACGTGCTGAACCAGCTCGCTGCCGAGTACCCAAGACTCGCGGTCAACCCGGCGCTCGGGGAGCTTCGGACCTGACCTCCACTGTCCGTCGGTTCACGAGCATCTCGGGTACGGCCAAGAATGTCCGCTCATGCCGCTGTCCGTGTCAGTCTTGATTCGGTCCGGGTCTGGAATCCCTCGGGACGAGTGGGTGATCTCCCCGGAACGCATGCGTCCGGCGCCGGTAAGCGACGAGGACTTCACCGCGGCGCAGGCGATCACCGCCCAGGCGAAGCCCGCGGACGGTCAGGTCCACCGGTATGCGCTGACTGCGGAGTTGGTCCTAGGCGTCGTCACCGCCCGGCGCCGCGACTTCACAGCCCACCGCGCGTGGATGATCCGTGGTTACGCCGTCGGCATTGGCGTCGGCACCCAGCTCTTCACCCAGCCGGCGTGGCTTGTGGCGTCCGGCCCGTTCACCCCGGCGAGCCGCACCGGCACGATGGCCGCCGCCCGGCTGATCGACATCCTGGTCTCTGAGTGACCGATCCGCCGTCGGGCCGGCGGCTCACTACCGGTCCACATGGATACCCCGAAGATCGCCTAAGTACCCGGCGTCGAAGTCGGTGGTCAACGCCGGACGTGGATCGTAGGTGGGGTCGGCCGACGCGTGGACGATGTACCCGACCACCCATGCCCACACGACGACGGCGGCGATCACCAGCAGGATCACGTAGTTCCGCTGGGCTCTCGGATTCACCGGCGGAAGCGGCGACGTCACTCGGGGCGGCCGCTGCCGCGAGGCGGCGGGCTTCTCGGCCGACAGAACGCCCACGAGACTCTCGAGGGGACGCTGACGATCCGGCGCCGGTGGTGACGGCGGGAGTGCGGGCTCCTCGACGACCTTGCGGCGGCAGGCGACGGCGGCCGCCGCCGCGAGACCGGCGACCCCCACGGCGGTGGCGGCGGCCAACGGCAACCATGGGGGCAGGGAGGGCTTGGACGGTTCGGTCACGGGCCACCGCATCGGCAACCGAACGCCAACCTGAAGGAAACCACTTCGGGAGACTCCCTCAGCGACGGTAGGCGCAGGCGATGGCGACCTCGTAGGAGCCGGTGGCCTCGATGGTGGAGCTGAGGCCACCGACGTAACGATAGGCCGTCTGCCAGCTGTTGTCCCGGGAGTCGAGGTGCTCGCGGGCCTCCACGCAGGCCACCTCGGCCATGGCATTGGTGTGGATCGCGAACGTCCACACCGCGAGTACCCCGAGCGTCATCGCCACGAGGATCGCCCGGAAACGGAGGGGACTTGGTGTCTCCGTTCCCGGCCGCGGTGATGGTGGTGTCAGCGGCGCCTCGGCAACGGCCGGCTCGCGACGGCGGGCCACGGCCACGGCGGCGAGACCGGCGGCCCCCACGGCGACCGCTGCGGCCAACGGCACCCATCGGGCCAGGCGGAACTTGGACGGTTCGGTCACAGGCCACCGCATCGGCAACCGAATGCCAACCTGAAGGAAACCGTTCCCGGCATCCGGCCGGTGATCAACGCTCGGCACAGTCGCCGGAAACACTGTGGACTTCGCCGAGCGGCCGGCCGGCCCCCACGCTATAGGAGGAACTGCGGGCCCTCGCGCACTCCACCTCGTTCAGGTCGTCGCAGATGACCACCAGCGCCCACACCGCGGCGACGACGGCCACGATCACGAGCACGATCCCGCGAGACCGCGGCGGTCTGCTGCTCTCCGCGGGCGTCACCGGAACCGGTGGCGGCAGTTCGGGCACGTCCTCGACGAGGATGGCGGGCTGCCTTCGGCAGGCGACAGCGGCGGCCGCGGCGATCCCAGCGACGCCCACGGCGGTGGCAGCAACGAGCGGCAGCCATCGGGGCAGGGAGAACTTGGGTGGTTCGGTCACGGGCCACCGCATCGGCAACCGAATGCCAACCTGAAGGAAACCGGCGGACCGTGCCCCTGCGCGGTCGTCGATATATTGCGGCAATGACGCCGGACGAGGCACAACCGCGGGTGCTCGTGAACCGGTTCGCCGATGCGGTCGGACCCGGCCCGCAAACGTGCGACCCACCAGCTGTGCCGGTGCGTGGGCTATACCCGAACCTCGAACAGACTCACTCATTTGCCGTGATCCGCGCCCGCCCGAGCCCCGAGTCAGTAGCGGGAGACCTGGTCAGACACGCGGAATTCGGTGCTGCACTGTGTGCAGATGGCATGGCCGAACAGGTACGTGAGTGCAGTGGCGATGGCGGTTTGCCCGTGCTGCACGCTTGCTTGGTAGAGCCGCTGTCCGGCACCGTCCAGGTCGGCGGGACTGGCCGGGAGCAAGGGTGTCTGCTCGACGACGGTCTTGGTCGCATAGTCCTCGTGGGTCGCGAAGTGGCCACCGTCGCCGAAGGCCACGAAGAGCATGGTCCCGCAGTGGGGGCACTCCACCTCGATCTCATCGTCAACGATGCGGCCCAGTTCCGCACCCCACAACGCATCGCCTTCCAGCGCCACCATCGCTTGCAGGCGATACAAGAAGTCCTGTGGGCCGGCCGGGGAGGTGAGCCAGCCGCCGGCCAGCAAGCGCAGGGCCGCCAACTCTTCGCGGAATCCAGGCCAGCGTGCTTCGTCCAGGTCTGCTGCGATTTGCCCAGCGAGGAAGAGGACGCTGTCCTGCTCAGTGGGTGAGTAGCGTCCGGCAATCTCAGGCAGACGTCGGAGGAGCAACGCTTGGTCGTCATCGGAAATGCCAATGTGACGTGCCTGCTCAAACAACTGCTCCCAGAAATCTGAAGACGGGTCGGACTCAGCGGCTGTGAGCATCTGTTCAATCGTCGTCACGCCTGAATCGAACCACGAAGGCCCATCGGCACGGCCTGGGGCGCTTCCCCGGCGCGCTCTTCTGCCGCAGATAAGACGTGGCCGGGTGAGGCCGTGCGCGCAGCGTCATGACACGGCGGGCCGTGCATGGCCGCCTCGGTGGGGCCGGATGGAGCCGTTCGGGTGAGGACGCGTCAGGGTGTCGGGATCGCTTGGTCAGGTCTCTGTCGGGAGTGCCGCCAGTTTCGCGCGGACCCGGTGGGCCGTCCATGCGTCCAAGTCGTCGGCGATCGTCAGGGACCGGCGCCAGGCCTGGTGGGCGGCGGTGGTGTCGCCGGTGGCCAGGTGGGCGTCGCCGAGGTGTTCCCAGACCGCCGCCTCGTCGCTGACACGGTGCCCGGAGTTTCGCAGTACCTCGATCGACTCCTCGAAGTACCGGACCGCGGTGGCGTGGTCGCCGCGGCACAGGTGACCGAATCCGATGCTGTCCAGCGCTGCGTGACGGTCGATGAAGTTGCCGGAGATCTCGGCCAGAGCCAGTACCTTCGCGCCTTCGGCGAAACCCTTGTCGTATTCGCCCATGGCGGCGTAACCCCAGGCCAGCGCGCCTCGGGCCAGTGATTCCGCGTCGGCGCCGCCGCTGTCCAGGGCCAGGGCCAGCGCGTGTTCGGCGACGTCGATCAGCAGGTGGGCGCGTTCGGTACGCTGATAGATCTCGCACAGGCCCATGAGGGCGCGGATCTGGGCGCCGCTGTCGCCGAGACCGGTGGCGATCTCCAGGCTGCGGCGGGCGTACGTCTCGGCCTGGTCCAGCCAGCCGGCGCGCAGGGTGGTGATGGCCAGGCCGTCGGTCATCCGGGCGATCACCCGTTGATCGCCGAGCCGTTCCGCCGCGGTCAACGACATGGTCAGCATGCGGATCTCGGTGTCCGCGTGCAGGCCCATCCGCGACGTCGACCAGGTCAGTTTCCACACGTGGCTGTCGATACCGTGCCCGAAACCGGCCTCGACGGCACCTACCAGCACCCACAACTCGGCCTGGAGCCAGGCGAACGCGGCGTCACGCCCGGCGTGCACCCGCGGCCGGACCCCGGCGGCGGGCGGGTCCAGCGGAACCGGGACGGCACCGGGCACCACCAGCAGTTTGGCCGCCACCGCGGAATGCAGGTAGTGGTCGAAGAAACGCTGCCGGGCGTCGGTTGCCTCATCGTCGGCGAGCAGTTCGGTGGCGTACGCCCGCAGAAGGTCGTGGGATTGATAGCGGCCCGGAGCGTGTTCGGTGATCAGGCTGCCGTGGGCGAGTTCGTCGAGTGCCGCCTGCGCCCGGTCGGCGGTGAGACCGGCGATCGACGCGGCCGCCTCCGCCGTCACGTCGGGGCCGGGATGCACCGCGAGCAGCCGGAACAGGCGTGCGGTGACCGGAGTGAGAGCGGCGTACGACCAGGAGAACACGGCGCGCGCGTTGACCGTGACGTCCGGTGAGGTGAGTGCGTCGAGTCCACGCGCGGCGTGCAGCGCGGCGGCCATCTCGGCGAGGGGCTGCTGGGGCCGCAGCACCGCCTTGGCGGCGACGACCGCCAGCGCCAGGGGCAGCCCGCCACAGAACGCGACGATCGTATCGACCGCGTCCGACTCGCGGTGCACTCGCACCGGGCCGAGCCGGCGGGTCAGGAAGGCCCGCGCGTCCGGGGCCGCGAGCACGTCGAGGGTGACGGCCACCGCGCCGTCGGATGCGACCAGCCCGGCGAGGCTGTGCCGGCTGGTCACGATCACCAGGCAGCCGGGGGAGGACGGCAGCAGATCGCGGACCTGCTGCTCGTCGCGGGCGTTGTCGAGCAGCATCAGCATCCGGCGGCCCCACATCCGGCTGCGGAACAGGGCGGCCTTGGCGTCCCGGCCGGCGGGAATCCTGGTCGCCGGTACGCCCAGTGCGTCCAGCAACCGCACCAGGGCGTCGCCGGGATCCATCAGCCGCTCGGACGGGTCGAAGCCGCGCAGGTTCAGGTAGAGCTGCCCGTCGGGGAACTGGTGGGCGACGCGGTGGGCCCAGTGCACGGCCAGGGTGGTCTTGCCGATACCGGCCATCCCACCGATCGCGCTGATCACCACCGGGGTCGACGCACCGGTCGGCGGCCGGTACAGCGCCAGCACCCCGGCCAGCTCGTCCTGTCGTCCGACGAACACGGCGAGATCCCGCGGCAATTGCGCGGGCCGGTCCGCCTCGTCGGTCTCCTGCTGGAGCACCTGCTGCTGGGCGGCCCGTAGCTCGGCTCCGGGGTCTACTCCCAGTTCGTCGGCGAGCCGCCGGGTGATCTGCCGGTACACCTCCAGGGCGTCGGCCTGCCGGCCGTCCGCGGTCAGCAGCAGCATCACCCGGGCCTGCAGCGCCTCGTCCAGTGGATGCCGGTCGGCGGCCTGCCGCAGCACCCCGAGCACCTGGCCGGCGGTTCCGGCGGTCAGGGCCAGATCGGCGGCCTGCCGGGCGGCCTGCTGGTACTCCCGGTCCACGGCCACCACCATCGGCTGTTCCCGGAACTGGCCGGCCAGCACCGGGCCGGTCCACAGTGCCAAGGCCGCCACGTACCCGCCGATGTCGGGGTTGTCGTTGATCAGTGCCCGGAACCGCAGCAGATCCAGATGCTCGGCGGTCACCGCCATCCGGTAACCGCCGGCCGAGCGGCCCAGCCAGCGGCCGGTTTCCCGGGGTGCGAGATCCGGTTCCAGTACCCGCCGCAGAATCCCGACGATCCGGTGGATGCCGTTGGTCGCGGAGTCCGGCGGTTCGTCACCCCACAGCACGTCGATCAGCTCGGCCATCGCCACCGGCCGGCCACCAGCCACCAGCAATAGCCCGAGCAGCGCCCGGTGTTGCGGCTTGCCCAGGTGGACCTCGTGCCCGTCGCGCCAGGCCCGCACCGGCCCCAGAATCTCGAACCTCAAGCCGGTTTGCACGCCGCATTATGCCCCGGTTCACCACGGAGCGGAGGGCCGGGAGTGACCGACAACACTTTCGATACGGGGCCGTTCCGTTAATGGGGGTGAGACGTTAACTTCCTTTGTGAAACGGAACGGTTCCGTTTCGGAAAGTCTTCGGGGGAACCCGCACATGGAAACCCAAGCTCAGCCCCAGACCGGGCATCCCCGGCGATGGGCGATCCTCGGCGTGCTGGTCATCAGCCTGCTGGTGGTCGTGCTCGACAACACGGTGCTCAACGTCGCGATGAGCACCATCGCCGACCCCGACCGGGGACTCGGCGCGACCCAGAGTGAACTCGAGTGGTCGATCAACTCGTACACACTGGTCTTCGCCGGTCTGCTCTTCACCGCCGGCATCCTGGCCGACCGGTTCGGCCGCCGCCTCAGTCTGATCACCGGGCTGACCGTCTTCGGGATCGCGTCACTGATCTCCGCCTACGCCACCTCACCGGACCAGTTGATCGCCGCCCGCGCCCTGATGGGACTCGGCGCCGCGGCCGTCATGCCGGCCACCCTCTCGATCATCGCGAACGTCTTCGACCCGCGGGAACGCCCGCGCGCCATCGGCGTCTGGGCCGGCGCGGTCGGCCTGGCCGTCGCGATCGGGCCGGTGCTCGGCGGAGTGCTGCTGGAACACTTCTGGTGGGGCTCGGTCTTCCTGATCAACGTGCCGATCGTGATCGCCGGAGTGACCCTGGTGGCGATCCTGGTGCCGGAGTCACGTGACCCGAAACCGGGCCGTATCGACGTGATCGGCGTGCTGCTGTCGATCGTCGGCCTGACCCTGCTCACCTACGGCGTGATCAAGGGTGGCGAGGACGGCTTCGGTGAACTCGCGGCCTGGTCCACCCTGACCGCCGGCCTGCTGGTCCTGGTCGGGTTCGTGCTCTACGAGCGCCGGATCTCGTACCCGTCGCTCGATGTCCGGCTCTTCATGAACCGGCAGTTCTCCGCCTCCACCGGCATCATCGGCCTGGTCTTCTTCGCGGCGATGGGCTCGATGTTCTTCGGCGCGTTCTACCTGCAGATGGTCCGCGGGTACGGGCCGCTCGCGTCCGGCGCGCTGTTCGTCCCGTTCGCGCTCGGCCAGATCATCTTCGCGCCGGCCAGCTCCTCGATGGTGAAGCGGTTCGGCCCGAAAGCAGTGAGCACGGTCGGTCTGCTCCTGGTCTCGCTCAGCCTCGCCACCTGGACGTTCATCGGCGTGGACACCCCGATCGCGCTGGTCGCGGTGGCGTTCTTCGTCCAGGGCGTCGGCATGGCCAACGTGATGCCGCCGGCCACCGAGGCGATCATGGCGACGCTGCCGCGGGAGAAGGCGGGCGTCGGCTCGGCCGTCAGCAACACCATCCGCCAGCTCGGCGGAGCACTCGGTGTCGCGGTCCTCGGCGCGGTGGTGTCCTCGGTCTACCGCAGTCACCTGACCGCACCGGCCGGCCTTCAGGGCGACGCCGCCGACCTGGCCCGCGAGTCGATCGCCGGTGCCTACGCGGTCGCCGGTCAGGCCGGCCCGGCCGCGCCCGCACTGCTGGACAGCGCCAATGCGGCGTTCGTCACCGCGATGCACTACGCGGCCATCGGGTCGACCGTGTTCGCCCTGCTCGGAGTCCTGGTGGCGGTGCTCTGGCTGCCCGGCAAGCGCCCGGCCGCCGCGCCGTCCGAGGCCGGAGCCGCTCCGGCCTCGGCCGAGAAACATGACCGGGAACTGGCCGGCGCGTAACCGACCGGCAACAATGAACCACATGAGCAGCAGCACCACGGCCGGCCAGGAGCGTAAGGCTCCTGGCCGGCCCCGCAACGCCCAGGCCGACGAGACCATCCTCGACGCGGTGCTGGGGTTGCTGAGCGACGGGCAGAGCGCCGCCGCGATCTCGATCGAGGCGGTGGCCGCCAAAGCGGGCGTCGGCAAGGCGACGATCTACCGGCGCTGGCCCAACAAGGAAGCCCTGCTGATCGACGCGGTCCGGTCGATGAAAGGGCCACTGCCAGAGCCCACCGGCCTTTCGGTACGCGATGACCTGATCGCCCTGATCAAAGCCAACCGCACCCCGCGTGCCCAGCGGTACAGCAAAGTCACCGCCTGTCTGCTCCCGGAACTGCTCCGCGACACCGAGCTGGCCCGGATGTATCAGGACTTCGTCGAGCCCCGCCGCGAGGTGACCCGTCAGGTGCTCCGGCGCGGCATCGAGACCGGCGAGTTACGCGCCGACCTCGACGTCGAGCTGACCCAGCTGATGCTCTCCGCCCCCGGCATGATCCAGTCGATGCTGCGTATCACCCCGTCGGTCCCGGAGGACCGCTTCGCCGAAACCCTTGTCGACGCGGTCCTGCGCGGGGCGGCTGCCTGACGGCGGTCGTGGTCAGGTGCAGGTCGCGCCGTTGAGGGTGTAAGCGGTCGGTGATCCGCTGTCGCCGGTGTGGGTGGCCTGGAATCCGAAAGCGACCGACGCGCCGGCGGCCAGTGCGGCGTTGTGGGCGACATTGGTGGCCACCACCCGGCCGGACGCGGGAGCGTACGTGGCGTTCCAGCCGTTGGTGACGGCCTGTCCCGCGGGGAGGGTGAACGCCAGGGCCCAGCCGTTGAGGGCGGTGCCGCCGGTGTTGGTGACGGTGAGGTTGACGGTCATCCCGTTGTTCCAGGCGTTGACCGTGCTGCTGACGCGGCACGCCCCGGAACCCGGTGCCGAGCTGTTCGACGCCGACGGTGTGGGGCTCGACGGTGTGCTGGTGTCGCCGAACTGGGTGAAGAACTGCCACACCTCACCGGCGACCCAGGAGGACGAGGCGTTGCGATCGGTCGGCAATGGCACGTGGTCACCGTCGAAGGCGGCCCAGCGAACCGGGTATCCGGCCCGGCATCCGCTGTAACCGGTGGTGATGTGGGTGCCGCTGCCCGATGCCGGTTCCGGAGGGTTCTGCGCCGTGCAGCCGTTGGCGCGCACGAAAGCGTCGCGGAGGGACCGGCCTGCCGAGATGTTCAGGACGCTGTCGCGGATGCCGTGGATACCGAAGTAGGCGACCGGCTGGGACGTCGAGGAGCAGCCGCTGAGGTTGGCGCCGGCGATCGGCGCCACTGCCCGGAACACCGTCGGCCGGGCGCATGCCAGGGCGTAGCTCATCGCGCCGCCGTAGCTGAAGCCCAGCGCGAACCGTTGTGACGTGTCGACGCACAGGTCGTTCTCGACCGTACGCAGGATGTCGTCGACCAGGGTGACGTCACGGCCGCCGGTGTTGGCCCAGCCGGCGTCGAGGCCCTGGGGCGCGATGAAGATCGCACTGTTGCCGGACCGCTGTTGCAGTCCGTAGAAGCCGTTGCCGAGCACGTCGTTGGCGCTGCCGTTGAGCCAGTGCAGGCCGACGACGAGGCGGTACGCCTGGGTGCTGGTGTAGCCGGCCGGCAGCCGGAGGATGTAGGTGCGGGCGCGGCCGCCGCTCTGGATCGTGTAGGTGCCGTCGCGCAAGGTGGGGGCCTTGCCGCAGCCGGCGGTCGCCGCCAGGGTGCTGGTCTGCCCGGCTGAGGCGGTCCCGCTCGCCAGAACCGCCGCACCCGCGGCGATCAGCATCGACGCGGCGGTGGCCAGCACGCCGAGAACCGCACGTGCCCGTCTTCTCGGTTCCGCCATCAGGGACCTCCTCAGGGAATCGCCGGGGACGCTTTTCCAGCAATGAATCGACAAGAATCAATCATTGCTTCCGGCATGTTACGGGAGCGCTCCCAGCTCCACAATGCGTGAACGTGAGAGTAGATGATCTATGTTTTGCCAGCTCAGAACGTCACCGGCTCGCGCGTAACAGATTCCGCGACGGTGGTTTTCGCATTCACCGGAATCGTGGATCGCCGCGTCAGGCGGAGCCGCGCCGTACCAATCTGGTCGGCAGGATGATGGACGTGGGCTCCTGCCCCGCGATCAACCCGAGGAGCATCCGGGCCATCTCCCGGCCCAGAGCCTGGATCGGCTGATGGACCGTGGTCAGTGGTGGGCCGGTCCGCTCGGCCACGTCCAGGTCGTCGAAACCCACCACCGCCACATCGCCCGGTACGGACCGCCCCGTCTCGCTCAGCACCCGCAGCGCTCCGGCCGCCATGTTGTCGCTGGCCGCGAAGACGGCGTCGAGGTCGGGATGCCGGTCGAGCAGTGTCCTCATCGCCGCGGCGCCGCCGGACTCGGTGAAGTCACTCTCCACCGTGCCGTGCGGAACCAGGCCGGCCATCACCATCGCCTCCCGGTAGCCGCGGTGCCGGGCCGCGCCCACCTGGGTCGACATCTGGCCGGTGATGCTGACGACGCGGGTCCGGCCGAGGCCGATGAGGTGCTCGGTGGCCAGCCGCGCCCCGCCGAGGTTGTCGGAGTCGACGAACCATCGCGGCTCGGTGTGCAACGGCCGGCCGCCGTGGACCGTGGGCAGGCCGGCCTGCTCCACGATGCGGGTCAGCGGATCGTCGCCGTGCAGCGCCATGAGCATGATGCCGTCCACGCCGCGGGTCTGCAGCAGACTCGTCAGCCGGGACCGGCCCCGCCCGGAGCTGGCCAGGCACAGCAGCAGATGCAGATCGGTGTCCTCGAGGGCCGCGGAGACACCGACGATGACCTGCGCGAAGAACGGATCGGCGAACAGCGCGGGATCATCGTGGGAGAGCGCGAGGGCGATGATCCCGGTCTGCCGGGTGGCCAGAGCGCGGGCGGTACGGTTCGGCCGGTACCCCAGTTCCTTCACTGCTCGCTCGACCGCCTCGCGGGTGGCCCGGCTGACATGTGGCGCCTGGTTGATGACACGGGACGCCGCCGAGCGTGACACGCCGGCGCGTGCGGCCACCTCGTCGAGAGTGGGCTGCCGCCGAGGTGCCACTGACGCCATCGCGAGTCCGAGTCCTTCCGGTCCGTCGCCGTCGCCGCCGGGTCCGGTGGCTGACGGCCGATGATATCGAGTGCTGACGATGGCGTCGATGAACGGCACCGGCGTTTCTGGAAGCGGTCCCGGACTTGCGGTAGGCCGCTCGGGCCCCTTGACATCGGCCGTGGCATTGCCCAGCATCACATTTAAGTTAATGGATTGTTTCGGCCTGGAAGCGCTTCCAGCCCCATGGCATCGCCTCCGGCCGGTGAACGTCCGTCTCCGCCGCTGACCCCGCAGCGCGGCGAAGGCTCCACAGCCGACCCCTCTGACGCTCAGGAGACCCGTCGATGAAACGCATCGCACTGACCCGTACCCTCGCCGCGCTGGCGCTGGCCGTCCCCGCGGTCCTGCTCGGCGCGCCCGCCGCGCACGCCGACCCGATCAGCCAGACCAGCGGGTTCTACGTCAACCCCTACTCCAGCCCGGCGTCGTGGGCCGCGGCCAACCCCGGTGACGGGCGGGCCGCCGCGATCCGGACCTCGATCGCCCAGAAGCCGATGGCGAGCTGGTTCGGCAACTGGAGCGGCGACATCGGATCAGCGGTCGGCGGATATGTCGGAGCCGCCGACGCGGCCGACAAACTGCCGCTGCTGGTGGCCTACAACATCCCCGGCCGTGACGCCTGCGGCGGCCACTCGGGCGGAGGCGCCGGCAGCGTCGCCGCGTACGACTCGTGGATCTCGTCCTTCGCCTCCGCCATCGGCAACCGGCCCGCCGTGGTGGTTCTGGAACCGGACTCCCTGGGCGACTTCAGCTGCATGAACCAGGCGCAGATCAACGACCGGGTGGGCATGCTGTCGCGGGCCGCTGATCAGTTCCGCAGGAAGGCGCCCAACACCTGGGCGTACCTGGACGCCGGCAACCCCGGCTGGGTCGACGCCGCCACCATGGCACAGCGGCTCAACACCGCGGGAGTAGCCGCCGCGCACGGATTCGCGCTGAACGTGTCGAACTATTTCGGCACCGGCGAGAACGCCACCTACGGCAACCGGCTCGCCACCGAACTGCGGCGCCTCGGTCACACCAAACCCTTCGTGATCGACACCAGTCGCAACGGCAACGGCGCCAACGGCCAATGGTGCAACCCGGCCGGCCGGCGGCTGGGTACCCCGAGTCAGCTCGGTGGCGGTGCGGAGATGCTGCTGTGGCTCAAGACGCCGGGGGAGTCCGACGGCAACTGCGGGGTCGGCGGTGGCTCCAGCGCCGGTCAGTTCCTGCCGGAGGTGGCCTACAAGATGATCTACGGTTACTGACTGCCGGGGAGACGCCGCGACCCGGTTCGACCGGGCCGCGGGCGATCCGGCGGCTGTCGTCGATCAGGAGAGGCGGCGGATCTCGCCGTAAGCGCGGTAGAAGCCGCCGCGGGAGGCCTCGCGGATACCGGTGACCACGTAACGGGTGCCGCTCTGGCGGATGCCCTTCGGGAACTGGACCTGCCAGTCGGCGTGGTAGCCCGCCGAGACCACCCGGATGCGGAGCCGGCCGGACTCCTCGACGCACTCGACGACGATGCCGTCGGCCGGGTCGTGGACGATCTCGACAGTGCTGGACGGAGCGACCTGGGCCATCCGGGGCGGGGCCTTCACGTCCACGACCTGGGGCACGGTGCCGTCGACGGCCGAGCGGATGGCCTGCTCGCTGGCGTCGATGCAGGCGAGCGAGCCGTCGGTGGTGACGATGTAGAGACGCTCGTCGTGGTACTGCATGGAGTAGGCGGAGCCGCAGCCGGTGCCGAGTTTCCACAACCGGTTACCGGCGGCGTCGAAGCAGTAGACCGAGGACGCGCTGTCACCGGCGAAGATGTAGCGGCCGTCCTCGGCGGCGGCACACGAGAACACGGCTGCGTCGCACTGGTAGGTCTGCCGGTTGCTGCCGTCCTTGCCCAGCTCGACGACCCGCCGGTCGGACGTGCCGGCGTAGACGGTGTCACGCTCCTGCCAGCCGAACAGCACGGAACCGCGGGTGCCGGTGTGCCACAGCTCCTGACCGGTACGCCAGTCGTAACTGGTGACACCGGCACTGTGGCCCTGGTGGACGGCGTTGTCGTCGCAGCGGACCATCCAGCCCGACGAGCCCCGGCCGGGGCGCTGCCACAGGAACTCGTCCTCGTGGTCGATCGCGGCGATACCGCCGTTGGCGTCCGAGACACCGAGCACACCATCGTGGATGTCGAGCCAGTAGATGTCGATCTCTGGGGCGATCCGGTACGCCAGGCGGGGCACCTTGCCGGACAGGTCGTACACGTTGCCGTCGTCGCACCCCGCGTAGATCCAGCGGTCGTCGGCGACGATGCACTTCACGCCGTCGGGCAGCCGGAACTGCTGCAGCACCTCGGCCTGGTGACTCAGCGTGGTGATCAGACCGGCCTCGTTACCGACCATGCAGACGTCGCCGTCGACGAAGACCCCGAACGCCGGGCTGCCGGAGTTGTAACGCCACAGGACGGGGGCCCGCTTGGCGGTGGACCGGGTGCTGACGATCTGCCGGCGACTGACCGAACGGGCCTGCCGCTGGCCGGCGACGGCCGGTGCATACCCCTTGCGGACCTTCTCGCCGATCTTCTTGGCCGCCTCGGAACGGGCCTTGTCCTCGTTGGCATACGACGACTGCTTGACCTGACCACGGTCACCGATCCGCCCATACCGAACAGTGAGGTCGGTGCCGTCGATGGTCACCTCGTAGAACTTGTGGGAGCTCCCACTGTCTTCGGAGAGTTCGAGGTACGTCGTGTCGGCCGGCATCCGGGCCACCTTTCGGCAGAAGCGAGGAACACCTGAGAACCTAGCCGTGGGGTACGACATTCTTTCGCACGCCCACCCGCCGCCCGGCCCGTATATTGACCACTGTGGTTCTGGGGATCGCGGGGAAGGGTGCGTCATGACGGGGCAGACCGATGACCGGATCGACAGCGGCACGCCACATTCCGCCCGGCTGTGGGACTACTGGCTGGGCGGCACGGACAACTTCCCGGCCGACCGGGAAGCCGGTGCCGCGATCGCGGGCATGATGCCCTCGATCGTCGCGCTGGCCCGCGAGGACCGCCGGTTTCTGGGCCGGGCGGTGAGCCATCTGGTTCGCGACGGTGGGATCCGGCAGATCCTCGACATCGGCAGCGGGCTACCGACCGCCGACAACACCCACCAGGTGGCCCAGCGGATCGCCCCGGACACCCGGGTCGTCTACGCCGACAACGATCCGCTGGTCCTGATACACGCCCGGCGACTGCTGACCGGCTCCGCCGAAGGCCGGACCGCGTACGTCGAAGCCGACCTCGACGATCCGGCCGCCCTGCTGGCGCGAGCCGCCGAGACTCTGGATCTCACCGAGCCGGTCGCGATCAACCTGCTCGGCATCCTGCACTTCATCCGGGACGACGACCGGGCCCATGCGATCGTCGGTGCACTCGCCGACGCCGTCCCGGCCGGGAGTTTCCTGTCCATCGCGCACGGCTGCCACGACATCAACACCGCCGAGGCGCACCGGATCGTCGAGTTCTGGAACGAACGCGGCACCCCGAAGATCAAGTATCGCGGTTCGGCGGAGATCGCCGCGTTCTTCGACGGCCTGGACCTGCTCGATCCGGGAGTGGTGCCCTGTAACCGGTGGCGCCCGGACACCGACAGTGCAGAGATCGACGTCAACCAGTACTGCGGGGTGGCCGTGAAACGGTGATCGTGGGCGGTCGAGGTAGCGTGGAGGTGAATCCGCCGCAAGGTGGAGGACCCCTGTCTCGGTGGGATGCCGGTTTCTGGTGGTGCCGGATCTGAAGTCGTCACGGTGGCGCCGAGACGGACACGAGGTCCACAACTGGAGTCGGCACAGTTGACCCTGGACGAGGGCCCGTGCCGGGACGCGACCGCGACGCGGCGGCCGGTGCTGGTGCCCGACCTGGAGGCCGAGTCCTGGCGGGAGCGGTGGCCGTGGTTCACCCGCGCCGCGCTGGCCGCCGGGGTGCGAGCGGTGTTCGCGTTGCCCCTGCACGCCGGTGGGGTGCGCCACGACGGAGCCGTCGACCTGTACCGGCGGACCCCCGGCCCGCTGGGCCGCGCTGAACATCTGGCGGCGACGACGTTCGCCGCCGCGGCCGCGGAACTGCTAACCCTCGAACGGTACGAACTGGAGCTGCCCGGCGTCTTCACCCACGGCTGGAACGGCAACCGTCCCGAGGTCGCGACTGACACGGCCGTGCTGCCCTGGACCTGCTGCTGAATCTGTGCCGGATCCCGGCCATGCTGGGCTACACCCCACCCCTGGGGTGAGCGGACGCCGACTTCTCGATCTCCGTAGCGGCGTCGGCGACGGTGCGGCCGTACGCGGCGGGACGGCCGCCGTACGGATCCTGGTCGCTGGTGTCGTCGGCGAACCGGAATGTGTCCTCTCCGGAGCCGGAAACAGTGTCCACACGGCTCTCCCGGGACCCGCTGCATTCCGGGATAGCGTCGTCCGGTAGCGGCTTGATGGGGAGCACATGACGACCGTTCGTGATGTCAGCGACAGGATCAACAGCACACTCGCTCGCCGGCGCCGGATGATTCCCGCCGTCGAGCACGAGATCCACCGGTGGGAGTCCATCCGGGTCCTGCTCGGCGAGTTGGACACCGCGCTGGAGGTGATCCGGTCGGCCGACGACGGCGGACCGGTGGCCCAGCGGCTGGCCGGCCTCGACGCGGGGGCTCTGCTGCGGACCGCGGCCGAGCGGCTGACCGGCCTCGCCACGGTGCGCGGGCGACTGAACCGGTCGACGGTGAACCTGGGCGTCTCCGGGCGGGCCCGCAACGGCAAGAGCACCCTGCTGCAGAGCCTGTCCGGGCTCGACGACCGGCAGATCCCGACCGGTCAGGGCCAGCCGGTGACCGCGGTGCGCAGCCGGATCTACCACGCACCCGACCAGCGCGAAGCCCGCCTGACCATGCACACCGTCCGGTCCTTCCTGGACGAGGTGGTCGCGCCGTACCACGAGGAACTGGGCCTGGATCCGGCTCCGGCGACGCTCGGCGACTTCGCGAGGTTCGACTACCGGCCGGCCGAGGGAGCCGGTTCGGCCGCCCACCCGAAGGCTGCGCCGATGCTGGCCCGGCTCCGCGAGATGCAGCAGGCACTGGACTCGTACCGGGAGTTGCTGACCGGACGGCAGCGCACCGTGGAGATGGCGGAACTACGGTCCTGGGTTTCCTACCCGGCGATCGGTGCCGGCTCCGACCGGCGTTACCTCGCGGTCCGCGACGCCGTGATCACCTGCCCGTTCCCGATCGACGACGTCATCGCCCTGGGCCTGATCGACCTGCCCGGCCTGGGTGAACTGGTGCCCGGCGCCGAGGAGCACCACCTGGCCGGGCTGCGGGACGACGTCGACTTCGTGATCGTGGTGAAACGGCCCACCGACACCAACGCGATGTGGTCGGCCGAGGACAGCCAGGCCCTGCAACTGATCGGGCAGGCCCGCGGCGCGGCGGCACTGCGCGACTTCGCCCTGCTGTTGATCAACGACGGTGGTTGTGAGCCGGTCAACGTGAACGCGCTGCGCGACGACATCCACCGTCGTCTCAACGACGGTGTCGGCGGCCGCAACTACTGGACGATCCAGGCCGACTGCGCCGACCGGGAGATCGTGCGCGCCGCGGTTCTCGGCGCGGTGCTGGACCACCTCGCCGATGCGCTGCCCCGGATGGACGACGCCGTCATCACGGCGGTGCTGGAGGACTGCGAGGCGGCCCGGTCCGCGCTGGTCACGGCCATGGGCGACGCCCTGGACGGCCTGCGGACACTGATGGCGCCGACCCACCTGGAGGAGGTGCTGGCCCGCGCCGACCAGTTGCGCGCCGAGGTCACCACGTCGGTGCAGGACTGGGTCGACGACAACCGGCAGCGTGCCGACGAGAACCACGACGACGTCGAGTTCCACGAGCGGGTGGCGGTGGCCCAGGCCGGCATCCGCTCGTGGATCCTGGACGGCTTCGGTGCTGGTGAACAGGAGTGGATCACCGGGGCCTTGAGCCGGATGCGGGTCGACAAGGGCGCGTTGCCACTGGCCAGTCAGACCCTTCATGTCGTACGGGTCCATCTGGCTCGGCAGTTCGCGGCGATCGACGACGTGCTCAACCGGCGCCGCGACGAGTTCTGGACCGGGCTGACCGTCGCGCTGGGCCCACGGTTCGCGCACATGTGGGACAAGGACCAGGACGGTGAGGTCGCGTTGCGGACCCTGGCGCAGCGGATCCGGCAGTCCCCGGAACCGTGCCCGGGGCTGGCCGAGACGATCGACTTCGTGCTGGACATCCGGCTCGACTACCACACCCGGATCCTGCCGAAACTGCGCCGGGCCCTGGACGTGCTGGAACCGGAACCGGTGAACGGCCCGCCCGGTGGGCTGCTGGCGGTCGCCGGGCTGCCACGGTCACCGGACGGCGCCCGGGACCTGTTCCTCCAGCTCTCCCAACTCGCCCGGCAGGCCGCGTACGACGCCGGGGTGCTCCTGGCCGACGAACCACGGATGGCAGCCCAGGTGTTGTACGCGTACGCCGAGCAGTTCGAGGACGAGTTCATCCGGTCGAGCACGTCACGGGCCGAGTTCCGGCGCCTGTCCGCGGCTTTCCGGGACCAGCTCTGGCCGGACGAACTCGACGGTCCCGCGCTGGTGACGGCACACACCCAGCATGTTCGTGGCATCGTCCATCAGCTGATCACGACGGCACGATAGGACAACGGTGGCTGACACATTCAAGATCTCCATGATCGGCCCGTCCCGGGTGGGTAAGACGACACTGTTGACCGCCGTACTCTCGGAGACCGAAAGGCTCCTGGGCAGCACACCGGTGAACGTGGCCCTCGGCGAGCAGACCGAAGTGCGGGTCCAACGGCACCGCCGGGACCTGGCCAGAGCGGTCGCGGCCGGCGAATTCGACGCCGCTTCGCTGGGCGGGACCGAGGACATGTTCCTGTACGAGGTGGCACTGGAGTCCAGCGGCGACGCCACCATGCGGGTGCCGTTCAGCATCCTGGACTATCCGGGCCGTTGGCTGGACCCGATCTACCGGAGCATGCGCCCCGAGGTGTCGGCCAACTGGCCGCAGTGCGAGACCCACATCCGGGAGAGCCTGATGCTTCTGGTGCCGGTGGACGCGGCGGTACTGATGGAAGCGGTGACCTCCCGGCACAAGGGTGCGGTGGCGGACCTGCTCGGCTTCGCCGACGTGCAGGCCGTGACCCGGCGCTGGGCCAAGGCCCGCAACCTGGAGGAACATCGCGACGAACCGGCCGTGCTGGTGATCGCCCCGATCAAGTGCGAGCGGTACTTCGACGACAACGGCGGCACCGGCCGGTCCGGGCACGACCTGCGGACCAAGGTCCGGGCCGCGTACGAACCGCTGCTCGACATCATCCGTCAGGAGTCCCGCGACCGGATCACCCGGGTCGTCTATGCGCCGATCGACACGTACGGGTGTGTGGAGTTGATGGAGGCGGAGTGGTTCGAGGTCGACGACGGCGACGGGCTGCCGGGACTCGACTTCCGTGGTCACTACCGGTTCCGGGGGACCACGCTGCGCCCGAAAGCCGCCGACACCGTGATGAAGGAGATGTGCAACTGCATCGTCGCCGGTCAGCGGCAGGCCGAACGGGTCCGGCTCGGGCAGGAAGTGGCCCACTACCAGGACCTGCTGCAACGCAAGGCCGAGGACAAGGGCTTCTGGGGCGCCCTGGACTACTACCTCGGCGGGGAGGCGCTCACCAACCGGCGGGAACGGGCCGGGACCAGGATCGAGATCGAGGCGGCGAAACGGCGGCGGCAGCAGCTGGAGGACGCGCTGGCCCAGCTCGGCGGCCTCAACACCGATCCCCGTGTCGAGCAGTGGTGAGCCGATGCTGACGTACCTGATGACCCGTGGCCACGCCCGGCGCCTGGACTACACCTTCCTCGGCGAGGCACCACCGGTGCCCTGGTGGGAACCGGTGCTCGGCTGGGTGGTCCTGGAAGAGCCGGAAGTCATCGTACGAAGCACGGGGGAGGGTCTGCACCTGCTCGTCAGTGGCATTCCGTCGCAGCGCCGGGACGCCGTGAACACCGTCATCCGGTACCGGCTGGTGATCACCGCGGGACCTGGGGACGGGGATCTGGTCCGCCGGCTGGTCTGGGCCGGGCTGCACGACACCCCGCGCCGTCAGTTGGGGCTGCGCCTGGACGAGGTCTTCGACGCAGCCAGTGTGGACGGCTGGATTCAGCACGCCGACACTGCCGGCATCGACCAGGTCCGGGACCGGCTCGACACCGTACTGTCCCGGATCGATTCCGATCTCCCCGATGTCGACGCGGTGAGCGGTCCTCAGCAGGACTGGGCCGGACCGGCCGAGGACCCGCAAGCCTGCCGCCGGTTCCTGGCCACCGTCGACGAACTGCTCGCCGGACGGCCGGGCATGGCCTTCACCACCCACGCCATCGCCTCCCTCGACGGTGCCCGGCAGGCCGCGGACGCCGCCGCCGCGGTCTATCCCGATCCACCGGGTGACACGGTGTTCGCGGTGCTGGTCGCCGAAGGCCGGCTGGGCGAGGTGACCCGGCTCCGGACGCCGGGAAAAGTGCCCGCGCCGCTGGAACGTCTCCGCAGCCCGGTGCTGTGGATCCCGGCGGCGCTGCTTCTGCTCGCCCTGCTGACAGCGCTGATCCTGACAACCTGAACCCGTGGGCCCCGATCAGGGCGGCCCGCAAGACGCGGATGCTAGGCCGTCCGAACGGAATCGTGATCTTCGAGGGCCGGGTGGAGGTCGACCTGCCGAGACTTCTCGGGCGCGGACAGGATGAGAACGGCCGGCCTGTTCCGGTCACGGGACATCTCATCCAGCGCGGTGCGGGCAAAGAACCGCCGCTGGGCCAGTTCGTCATGAACCTCGGCGCTGTTCGGTTCACGCTCAACAGCGGACTGTCCGGCAAACTTGTCGTAAGGGTCGATGAGGCCGGTCTCCAGAACGGTTTCAACGTGCTGGTCGCGACCGTCGAGGACGCGGTCCAACGGGAGTATGTGCGGGCCGGTCAGCTGCAGGATGAGCTGGCCGGGGCGGTCGGCAGCGACGCCGTACGCGCGCATTGGCTCTTGGCTCTGTGCCTGTTGGCGGTCAACGACACGGCCGCTGAATTCCATGCGACCTCCGGTCTGCGTGCCTGGACCGCGCTGAAACCGGCCGGGGACACCGAGTTGCGGGCCCTCGGTGATCGGCTGGCCGACCGTCTGGACGAGCTGCAGGACCTCGGTTTCTCGTACGGCAGCACGCTCCGCGACGCCCTCGCCCGGCCCTCCCCGGCTAGCTGAGGCCGGCGGTGGGGACGGCCGGCACGAGCTGGGGAAGCCGGATGGTGACGACGGTGCCGTGTGGTTCGCGGCCGCTGGTGGTGACGGTTCCGCCGTGCTGGGCGGCGGTCTGCGCCACGATCGCCAGCCCGAGCCCGGAACCGGGTGCGGAGCGTGCGGTCGCCGCCCGGTAGAAGCGGTCGAAGACGTACGGACGGTCGGCCTCGTCGATCCCCGGCCCGCTGTCGGCCACCGTGACCAGGCACTCGTCGCCGTCCACGGTCAGCGCGGTGTGCACGGTGGCTCCGGCCGGGCTCCACTTGGCGGCGTTGTCGAGCACGTTGACGAGCATCCGCTCCAGTTCACCGGGGCGGCCCGGGACCGTGACCGTCGTCAGATCGGCGCGGAACGTGAGGCGGGGAGCGCGGATGCGTACCCGGCTGATCGCCGCCTCGACCACGTCGGCGAGGGCGACCGGCTCGGCGGCCTCGCGGGTGGTCTCCTCCCGGGACAGTTCGATCAATTCGGTGGTGAGCTTGGACAACTCACCGATCTGGGCCTCCAGGTCAGCGAGCAGCTTGTCGCGGTCGTGTTGCGACAGGCGGTGCGCGATCTCCGGATGCCGCTCCACGTCCACCAGCAGTTCGATGTTGGTGCGCAGGCTGGTCAACGGGGTCCGCAGTTCGTGCCCGGCGTCCGCGACCAGGGCCCGCTGCGCACGCCGGGCGGTGTCGACGGCGGCGAGCATCGTGTTGACCGACGCACTGAGCCGGGCGACCTCGTCGTCCCCACCGGCACCGACGGCGACGGGCTGCCGGAAATCCATCGTGACGGCGACGTCCTCGACCGCCTCGGTGAGCCGCTGGACCGGCGCCAGCCCGGCGCGGGCCACGACCCGGCCGAGGAACACCGCACCGGCGATCCCGAGCGCGGAGAACACCACCAGGAGCAGCCCGAAGGCGGCGAGCGTCTGCTCGTCGCCGTCCTGGTCGATGGCGACCTGCACGGCCCCACCACCGGTGACGGGCACAGTCACCATCAGGTAGGTGTCGTCACCGACCCGGATCTCCTCCTCGGTCTGGCCCCCGCCGCCCGTCGCCACCCGGCGGGCGAGATCGGTCACCGGCAGCGGATCGGTCACGCCCTCGCGCACCGTTCCGGTGGAGTCGAGGATCTGCCGGCGTGGCCCCCACCCGCGCGGGCCGCGGCGGCCGTCCCCGTTACGGCGTTCCGGGGCGGCCACCGGCGGCCCGGCCGCGGCGACGGCGACGGCGTCGGTACTCAGCGCGGTCCGCAACCGGTGGTGCTGGATCTCGGCGACCGCCACCCACGCCGCGACCGCGACACTCAGTACGGCGGCGGCCACCGCCCCGCTGATCAGCACCGCCAGGCGGGCGTGCAGCGTCCGCCGCTCCCACCACTGCCGGACCGCCGTCACAGCGGCTCCTCCCGGATCACTGTCACAGCGGCTCCTTCCGGATCACTCTCACAGCGGCTCCTCCCGGAGCACGAAGCCGACCCCGCGCACCGTGTGCAGCAGACGCTTCTCGCCGTCGGCCTCCAGCTTGCGGCGCAGATAGCCGAGGTAGACGTGCACACTGTTCGAGGTCTCACCGAAGTCACAGCCCCACACCTGCTCGAACAGCGCCGGCCGGCTGAGCACCTGGCGCGGATGATGCAGGAACACTTCAAGGATGGCGAACTCGGTACGGGTCAGCCGCAGCAGCCGCGCGCCACGCCACACCTCCCGGGTCACCGGGTCCAGCCGCAGGTCGGCGAAGCTCAACGGCCCCTGAGCCGCGGCGGCCGGTGCCGGCATCGGCCGGGTCCGGCGCAGCAGTGCCCGCAGCCGGGCCTTCAACTCCTGCAACGCGAACGGTTTGACCAGATAGTCGTCGGCTCCCGCGTCGAGCCCGGCCACCCGGTCCCCGACGGTGTCCATGGCGGTGACCATCAGCACCGGTAGCAGGATCCCGTCCAGGCGCAGGCGGCGGCAGGTTTCGAGCCCGTCCATCAACGGCATGTTGACGTCGAGGATCATCGCGTCCGGCTCCCCGGCGTGAACCATGTCCAAGGCTTCCTGGCCGTCCCGCGCGGTGTCGACGTCATGCCCCTCGAACCGCAGTGTCCGGGAGAGCGAGTCCCGGACCGACTCGTCGTCGTCCACCACCAGCACCCGCATGTTCCCCTCCGCCACTGTCGCTCCTTCCAGGTTTGCCGTGCTCACGCAGGTTCGGGGCGACTTTCGGCAAGTGTGGCAGGGTCGCTAGGCGCTCGGAGCGACCGCCGACGGTACCGGCGCCGGAGTGTCCTGGCCGTCACGCCCAGGCCCACGTCCGTCCCGCTCCCGGTTCCCGCCGGGCCGGGGGCCGCGCTCGCCGTCCCTGGCGTGGTCCCCGCCCCGCGCGCCGGGCCGTCCTTCACGGCTGATGTGACCGCCGCGGTCCTCGCCGTGGTGACCGCCGATCAGCGCGGCGGCCCCGACCACCCCGCCGCCGAGAACCATGCCCAGCACCAGCGCGGCCCCCGCCACCAGCACCGGAACCCGGCGCCCCCGCCACCGGCTCACAGCGGGCCCGGCCGGCACCGCCGCCGCTGCTACTGGCGCCGTCGGTGCCGGCTCAGGCGCGGCCGGCACGGCCTTCGGCTCCGAGTCGGCGACGAAGGCCGCGGTGTCGTCGTCAGGTGTCCGCGGCATCTGGTCACTCATGGTGTCTCCCCGTTCCGAGTCCGAATCGCCGGCTCCACACCAGCGAGTTCCACGATGCCCGCCGGGGATAAGAAGCCATAGCGGCAGTTCGTGAGAGTTTCGTGAGAATCCGCTGTGGCAACCCCGGAGAAGATCAAGAGACCCTTGCGGCGTACGCGTTTCGCCGGGCTCGAGTCCCAGCGGCGACCACCGAGTGGCCGAGCGCACCGGCCGTTCGCGAAGATGTCCACGACGACAGTGGATATGAGGAGGCTCTGATGACCGTGCTGGACATCCGGAAGGTCGGCGACCCGGTGCTGCGCCGTATCGCCGTCCCGGTCACCGATTTCGACGCCGAACTGGAGACCCTGGTCCGCGACCTGACCGAGACGCTCGGTGCGTCCGGCGGCGCCGGTCTCGCCGCCCCACAGATCGGCGTCGAACTGCGGGTCTTCGCGCTCAACCCGGCCCTGCCCGGCAACGAACTCGGCCTCGACCACCTGGTCAACCCGGTGCTGGATTTTCCGGACGACGAGATCCAGGGCGGCCCCGAAGGCTGTCTCTCCATCCCCGGCATCTACCTCGACACCAAGCGCCGTCTCAACGTGACCGCCAAGGGTTACACCAAACACGGCGACCCGGTCCAGGTGGTCGGCACCGGGCTGCTCGCGCGCTGCATGCAGCACGAGACGGACCACCTGGACGGCATCCTCTTCATCGACCGGCAGGACGAACAGGGCCGCCGCCGGATCCTCGACACGCTGCGCGAGGCCTCCTGGTTCACCGACCTCCCCGAAGTCCGGGTCAGCCCCCACTAGAGACGTCGCGCGGGCGGGGGCCGGGTGGTGGCCCCGGCACCGCCGCTGGCTCCTTGGTTCAGCTGGCGTTCTGGTTCAGTTGGCGTCGGACAGGGCCGGTTCGGGCTTCGCGGCCGGTTTGCTGCCGCGCAGGGCGACCTGCCGGATGAACAGCGCCACGACGATGCCGGCCGCGGCGACCATGCTGCCCCACAGGAACAGGTGGGAGATGCCGTCGGTGACGGCCTGCTGGAAGGCGTGCCGGACGGCCTCCGGCATCGACTTGAGCATCGCCGGGGTCATCGAGGCGATCTCGCCCGGCCCGGAGCCGGTGCCCCCGGCCGCCGACTCGGTCAGCGACGCGGTGAGGTGGTGGGTGTAGATCGCGCCGAGGATCGACACGCCCAGCGAGCTGCCCATGTTGCGCAGGAACGTGGACGCGCCGGTGCCGGCGCCGATGTCGCGCAGCTCCAGGCTGTTCTGCGCGATCAGGGTGCTGGTCTGCATCAGGCAGCCCATGCCGGCGCCGAGGACCACCATGTAGAGCGCGGTGGCCGTCTGCGAGGTGCCGGTGTCGACCGTGGCGAACAGGAACATGCCGGTCGCGACCAGGGCCGAGCCGACGATCGGGAAGATCCGGTACTTGCCGGTCCTGCCGATGATCTGACCGGCCGCGATGCTGACCACCATGACCGCGGCCATCAGCGGCATCAGCAGCAGCCCGCTGTTGGTGGCCGAGGCGCCCTGCACGAACTGCTGATACTGCGGCAGGTAACCGATCGCCCCGAACAGCGCGAACCCGGAGATGAAGGCGATGCCACCGGCCAGCACGAAGTTACGGTTGGCGAAGATGTGCAGCGGCATGATCGGTTCGGCCTGCCGCCGCTCGACCACGATGAACGCGACCAGCCCGGCGACGGTCAGCGCGGCCAGCCCGAGGATCTGCGGGGAGTCCCAGTCGTACTGGGTGCCGCCCCAGGTCGCGATCAGCACCAGCGACGTGATCCAGACGGTGAGCAGCGCGGTGCCGAACCAGTCGATCCGGGCCCGTCCGGTGCCGCGGGGCAACCGGGCCAGGGTGATCCAGGAGACGACCAGGGTGACCAGGCCCAACGGCAGGTTCACATAGAACGCCCAGCGCCAGTCCAGGTGATCGGTGATGAACCCGCCGATCAGCGGGCCGCCGATCATCGCGACCGGCATGACCGCCATCATCACGCCTTGATACTTGCTGCGGTCGGTGGGCGGGATCATCTCGCCGATGATCGACAGCACACCGACCATCAGGCCACCGGCGCCCAGGCCCTGGACCGCGCGGAAGGCGATCAACTCGGCCATGTTCTGCGCCATGCCACACAACATCGACCCGACCAGGAACAACGCCACCGCGGACACGAACGTGATCCGCCGCCCGAACAGGTCGCCGAGCTTGCCCCAGATCGGCGTGGCGACCGTGGTGGCCAGGATGTACCCGGTCGTCACCCAGGACAGATGCTCCAGCCCACCGAGGTCACCGACGATCGTGGGCAGCGCCGGCGCGACGATCATGTTGTCGAGCTGGGCGAGCAGCATGGCGATGACCAGCCCACTCATCGTCACCAGGATCTCGCGATGGCTGAAACCCAGCCCCGCTGACTCACGCGCCTCGACGTGCGGCGCGGCGACTCCCGCCATGCCTTTCCTTCCCCCGGTTGACCCCGCCGCTGAAACGGCAGACGGCCTTACCCATCGGCGTGCCCCGGAGGCTGTTTAGCCGAGCCCCGGAGCATCGGCGATGCTTTCGGTGGCGGTCAGGTTGCCGGCGAACCGTGCACGGTGAACCTCCCGGTGGCCAGGAGGTACACGACGATCACCAGCGGTACGATCCAGCCGCTCCAGCCGAGGACCGTCGCCTGTGTGGTGTCGATGTGTTCGCCGGCCTTCGCGAACAGGAGGTAGGAGCCGGCTGCTCCGTAGGATCAGCGGAGCGTGCCACACGCCCCAGATCACGCCCGAGATCAGGATCGCCGGAATCGCGCCGAGCGGCATCAGCCTCGGGAACAGCCAGCCGCGCCACCCGAGCTCTTCCCCGAGTGCCGGAATAAGGTTGATGACCGCGGCCAGGGGCAGCGCAGCGAGTTGGAGGGCGACGAGCGCACCGGTCGGAACCGGAAGCTCACCCATTCCGGCGGCGCTCACCTGCTCGTCCAGGACCTGCTGGAACCCCGAGAAGTGCACGATATCAGCCGGATACACCCCGAACAGCGCACCGATCGGAAGGGCCGCCAGGACCAGCGCGATGGCCCCGAAGACACCCGCCGCCGCATAGCCGAGCAACGGCCGGGCCGGCTTCAGTGGCCACAGCCCGAGCACCTGCGCCTTGTGCTCCGGCCGCTCCACGAAGAACACCACGACGAGCGCGGCGATCGCCGGAGTCGCCATGACGGCGATGGACACGACCAGAAACCAACCACTGGCGAGCCCGTCACCGAGCCAGAGCGGCAGGGCGAGTAGCCACGACAGCCCGAAGGCCAGGCCGAGAAAGACGGCGACGCTCACGGGTCCTTCCTTTCGAGGATGAACAGACCGGCGATGGTGCGGTCGTCGCGGAACGTGATCCGGATCGTGTAGTCGCCCGCCTCCATCGTGAGCGGCGTGTTCGTGATCGTCATGTCGCCGGCGCGGGCGGCCTCCGGTTCGCCGTGCTGCTCGAACGCCCCGGACAGCCCGATGATCTGCGCCCATGCGGCGGCCAGCGCGTCCTCCGACAGGCCGTCGCGCATGGTCGGATCGAACTGCCCGGCGATCTGCGACCAGTGCCCGGCGACCAGGTCCCGGATCACTGCAGTGGCCAGTTCGGTGGCCTCGGGCAGCGGTGTGGTGTTCATCAGCTCTCCTGTTCGGGGATCGATCGGTTTGCCGTAGCGCTGGAACGCCGCCTGCCGGGTCACGCCGAGCGCGTCCCCGACGACCTGCCAGGTGGCGCCGTTCTGCCGGGCCTGCTGGACGACCGTGCGCACGACGTCGTCGGCGGCCGCCTGAATGCGCACCGCCCGGCGCACCGACTCGGCCCAGTCGTCGCCGCTCGTCAGAACACGCGACGCCAGGAACGCGTCCATCTGCGCCCGTAAAGCCCGCATTGCGTCCGTCAATTTGTCTTGCACGTGTCAAGCTTACCTTTACAACCCGGGCGCGAGCGGACAGCGGTCGCCGGTAACATTCTCGGCCGTGGATGGCCTCGTTCTGATTCTGATCCCGGTCGCCGCCATGCTGCTGTGGTCGGTGATCTCCCCGCGGTCCCAGTGGCGGATCCTCGCCGCCTGGAGCTACCGCGACCCGGAAGCGAACGAGCCGAGCGACGCCGCGTTCGCGCTGACCCGCCTCGGCAGCGTGGTGATGCTCGCCGTGCTGGTGTGGCAGGTCATCGGGCTGGCCACCGACAGCGCCGACACCGATGCGCGCCCCGCGCCGACGCCAGTCACTTCCGCTGAGGCCGCCGAGCAGCTGCGTTCGCAGTTCGGCGTCGCCCACGCCACCGTGGTCACTGTGCCGGTATTGACCGCGCAGCCGGCTTCGGCCGGGCGGGTGAAGATCCTTCGGCACCGGGTGGTCGACGCCGCCGCGCCACCGGCGTACGTCGCGCCGGCTCTCACCGGCCAGACCGGCACCTGGCTGGTGCTCGGGGTACGCGCCGACGTCCCGCCCGCCGGTGTCCGGATCAACGACATCCCCGGTCCGGTCTACGTCAGCGTCTTCGCCGGATGCGACGCGGCCTGCCCGTCGGAGCCCGTCGCCTCCGGCGAGAACTTCTACCTGGTGACGGTACGTCTCGGCGAACCACTGGCCCGTCGCCTCGTCTTCGACGGCTCCACCGGCCGCCCGGCACCCTGAATCCAGCCCGGAAAGCGTTTGCCGAGCACCGCGCCGGGTGCCACGATGCGTGTCATGCAGCCATGCCGGAATCTGATGACACGCCCTGCTCCGGGGCTGTTCGGCGTGCGTTAGCACGACTTTCGACGACCAGGTCCCCGCCGTGCGAGGGCTTGGCTCCTGGTTCCTCGTTCGCGGCAGGGCGGAGGAGGAATCATGTCTTTCTACATCACCACGGCTATCCCGTACGTCAACGCAGCCCCGCATCTGGGACACGCCCTGGAGCTGGTGCAGGCCGACGTGCTGGCCCGCCATCGCCGGTCACGTGGTCAGCGGGTGCGGTTCCTGACCGGCACCGACGACAACGCTCTGAAGAACGTGGCCGCCGCCCGCGCCGCCGGAGTGGACACCGCGACGTTCGTCGCCGGTAACAGCGCCCGTTTCGCCGGTCTGCGCGAACCGTTGGCGCTGTCGTTCGATGACTTCATCGCCACCAGCACCGATGTCCGGCACGCCGCCGGAGTGCGCCGGTTGTGGCAGCAGTGCGCCGAGGCAGGCGACTTCTACCAGCGCAGCTATACCGGGCTGTACTGCACCGGCTGCGAACAGTTCCGGTCCGACAGTCGTTGCCCGGAGCACGGGCGGGAGCTTGAACGCGTACAAGAAAGCAATTGGTTCTTCAGGTTGTCGCGTCATCAGAATCGGCTGTTGCGGGTGCTGGAATCGGGGCAGGTGCGCATCGTGCCGGACGCGCGACGTAATGAGGTTCTCGCGTTCGTCCGGGCCGGTCTGGCCGATTTCAGTGTCTCCCGGCCGGCCACGCGTGCCGCCGGCTGGGGAGTCTCGGTGCCCGGCGATCCCACCCAGGTCGTCTACGTGTGGTGGGACGCGCTGGCCAGTTACGTGACCGCGCTGGGGTACGGCGACGATCCGGCGTACCGGAAATGGTGGATCGACGCCGCCGAAAGGGTGCACGTCATCGGTAAGGGCATCGTGCGTTTCCACGCCGTCCATTGGCTGGCACTGCTGTTGTCGGCGCGGCAGCCGTTGCCGACGACCATTCTGGTGCACGACTATCTGACTGCCGACGGCGTCAAGCTGTCCAAGAGTTCGGGCAACACCGTCGACCCGGTCGAACTGGCCGAACGGTACGGCACCGACGCGCTGCGCTGGTGGCTGCTGCGCGAGGTCCCGCCGGTGGGGGACACCGACTTCACCGTCGACCGGCTTGTGCATTGTGCCGATCGCGATTTGGCGAACGCGCTGGGCAATCTGGTGCACCGCACGCTGAGTCTGGTCCACAAGTACCGGGCCGGGCGCGTGCCACTGGTGTCCGGGACGTGTGCCGGCCTGCCCGCCCGCATCGACCGGGCACTGGACGCCTACGACTTCCGCGCGGCGACCACAGCGATCGGTGACGTCGTCGACGACGCGAACCGCCTGGTCGACGCCGAACAGCCGTGGCGTCTGGCCCGCGCCGGGGACACCGCTCGTCTCGACGGCGTCCTCGGTGGTCTCGTCGACACGTGCCGGGTACTGGCCGGCGAACTGCGCCCGTTCATCCCCGACGGCGCCGAACGCCTGCGCCGGCAACTCGGCCACGGCACACAGGTCGGCTGGCCGGTGCCGGTCTTCCCGCGCTGGGCGCCGCGATCCGGTCGAGCCCTCGGCTGAGCCGGCGGGCTACACGCCCGCTGATCCGACCAAGGCCACCGTCGCGGCCACCGCGGCGGCGACAGCGATGAGCATCAGCGTCGCCGCGCCGGCTCCGGCAGCGAGCCGCCCGGCGACGGTCCGGATGGCGAGCCGCCCGTCCGGGGTACCTGTGTACTGAACCATGACGGCATCCGAGTCGTCGAAAAAGATCACGCTGAGTACGGTAAGGCATTGTGTCGCTCGCGTAAAAACCCAGCTCAGGTGAGATCGGCCACCGTGTTGCGCGCGGTTACCGGCCGCGGACATTACGTGTAGTGACCAAAATGGAGTCGAGTCGGCAAGCGGGCTCCTGGTTGCTGTCGTGTGAGGTCGTCCCGGGAGATACATCCTCAAGATGATGCTGAGTCCCTTGAGGGCAGCCAGGTTTCCTCGGCATGGAAACTACTTCACGCGGCCACGGCGATCCTGGCCCCGATGAGCCTGCCAGCACCGACGGGACCGGCACCGGCGGGCACCACATCCCGCCCCGACCCATGGATGCCAGGCGTAGGCGTACGAGCAATGGTGGTCTCGCTCTGGTATCCCGCCCGGTCGGCAGGCGGAACCGGGCGGGATATATGACGCCCACCGAATCGCGGCTGCTCCTTGCGGACGCGGGCCTCACCGATCTTCCGCCGCCCTACCTGTTCAGCACGGTCCGGACCAACGCCTGGACCGACGCCGAACCGGCGGGCCGTAAGCACAGTCTGCCGTTGATCGTGCTCTCGCCCGGTTTCGGCAAACCGCGCAGTGAACTCACCGGTCTAGCCGAGGACCTGGCCTCCGGCGGGTACGTGGTGGTCGCGATCGAGCACACCTACGAGAGCGTCGCCACCACGTTCCCCGACGGCCGTGTCACCACCTGTGTCGCCTGCGAGACACCGGTCCGGGACCCCGCGTTCTGGCGCACGGTCACGCAAGGCCGGGCCGCCGACGTCTCCTTCGTCCTCGACCAGCTGACCGGACCGCACCCACAGTGGAACGGCGCCGCGCTGATCGATCCGCGCCGCTTCGGGATGTCCGGTCAGCCGGTGGGCGGCGCGGCCACCCAGGCCACGATGGTGACGGACGCCCGCGTCGACGCTGGGATCGACGTCGACGGCCACACCGGCCTGTCCCGGCCGTTCATGTTCCTGGGCCGGGGCAGGACCACTTCAGCCCCGGACTGCCGTCCGCCGGCAACTGGGACCGCGACTGGCCACTGCTGACCCGCTGGAAACGCCGGCTCGTCGTCGACGGCGCGATCCACCTGCACTTCACCGATCTCGCCTTGCTCGCCGAACAGGCCGGCCTCGACCTCGGGACCGAACTGACCGGGCCGCGTGGCGCCGAGATCACCCGCCGGTACGTCCGCGCGTTCCTCGACCTGCATCTGCGCGGCCGGCCCACAGCATTCCTGGACGCGCCGTCACCCGACTGTCCGGAGGTCCATCGGTGCGAACCGGCAGCCGGCGCCGACTTCGTGGCGGCAGCCGCCGGGTGAATCACTCGCCTGGCCGCAATGAAGACCGCGACGGGGCCGCTATCCCGGCGACAGCGACCACGATGAGGTGCGCGTCCAACGTCGGCGCGGTGCCGCCGGGAACACTCATGGTGACGACGACCGAGGCCCCCGAAGCAAGTCGATCATGATCGACTTGCTAGGTTGTTCAGGCAGGTCCGGGTGGCGGAATGGCAGACGCGCTAGCTTGAGGTGCTAGTGCCCTTAACGGGCGTGGGGGTTCAAGTCCCCCCTCGGACACAAACTAAATCCCCATGAGAGTCCGCTACAGGCTGTGCCTGGACGCGGACTTTCTGCATTTCCGGATGATACGTGAGCCGCAGCCCGAGCTGCCGGTAGACCTCGGCCCGATCGTCGGGATCCGCCTCGTCCAGAACGGTGACGATGTCACCGAGTTGCCCGATGAGGTCGGCGATCTGTTCCGGGCTCATCCGCGCGGCTCGCTGCGGCCGGGGCGCGTTCAGCACCTCGGTGGCCTGCCTGCGCTGGTTCTGGACCTCGGTGATCCAGCCGGTGACCACCACCGGGTCCGCGCCGGATTCCAGGGCCGCCCGGTATTGGGCGAGTTTCGTGTCACAGTCGGCCAGCCGGGCCCGCGCCTGCCGCACCGGCTCACTCTCCACCGGCTCGGGATCCTGCGCCGCCGCCATCATCGCGACGGTGTCCGCGAGACGGCCGGGCGCGAACGCCGCCGCCAGAGCCGTGTCAAGGCTGCCGACGATGTCGCGTTCCCGGAGATAGACGTTACGCGGGTGGTCGATCTTGTTGGCCAGGGCGTACTCCTGGGCGTACCGGCACCGGTAGTAGGCCTCGCCGTTGGAGCGCTGGCCTTGCATCCGGCGGTGACACAACCCGCAGTAGACCAGACCTTTGAGTACGTACGGATGCCGGCTGCGGTGCTTCTTGTGCTCGAACCCGGGACCAGAGCCTCGGCCCTGCAGAACCTGCTGGACCTGTTCGAAGGTGTCGGCGTCGATCAGCGGCGTGTGCACGATCTCCTTGGAGACCACCCAGCGGTCCTTCGGGTTCCACCGCTGGACCGTGGTGTTGCCCAGCGCGACGTCGTTGACGTCGAGAAGGACCTCGTCGGTGCGTTGCCGGTTCCACACCTGACGGCCGGTGTAGCGGGGGTTGGTCAGGATCACCCGCACCGCACTCTTCGACCAGGCGATTCCCGGCCGGTGCGGGTTCCGCTTACGGTCGTAACCCGACGGGCTCAGGATCCCCTCGGCGGTGAGCCCTTCCGCGATCACGTAGAGACCGTTCCCGGCGAGGAACTCGGCGTAGATACGCTGCACCACCGGAGCGGTGTTCGGATCGGGCACCAGCCCGCGCAGGTGCCGCCCGTCGGCGGCCTTGGCCGGGTTCAGGTGCGGGCCCAGATCGGCCAGGGTGTAGCCGTACGGTGGACGGCCACCCAGGAACCGGCCCTCGACCTGTGTCTGTGATGCCATCGCGGTCCGGACCCGGATCTTGATCCGGTTCCGCTCGCCCTTGCTCATCCCGCCGAACACCGACATGACCAGGTCGTGGGCCTCGTTGTCGGGGTCGATCGGGCCACCGACCTCCGGCACCCACAGTTGCACCCCGTAGTGGGCGAACAGCGGCAGCGTCAGACCGAACTGGTTGCCGTAGAACGCGCGATGCGGCTCACCGATCACCACCGCGGTGAACCCACGCCCGGGGTCTCGCAACGCCGCCAGCAGGCGGTTCGCCTCCGGGCGACGCGACCACGGCAGCGAGCGACTCTGCCCGACGTCGAAAAACTGGAAACCGTCGTCGATCACCCCACCACGCGACGTGATGAGATTCCGCGCCAACGAGAGCTGCCAGCGCCGGGACGACTCGGGATCCTGGTTGTCCTCGGTGGAGACGCGGCCATAGAAAGCGAAAGAGAGCTTCGCGTCGACGAAGCTCTCTTTCGCGAAATCGGCGGCGATCCGCGCGTGATCTATCGTCATCTTTCCTCCTTGGGGTTGTGCAATTTCTCGCGCTTCCGGTGGACTCCGATGAGCAGAGCCAGCAGGGCGCGCGCAGCTTCCGGCGTGACAGTCAGGGACAGAACCGTAACGTCCGATTCATTTTCCGCCTGACCCGACGTCGCGTAGCCATACTGATCATATCCGCCAGCTACCCCATCAGGGGGGTTCCATTGCAAACCTGTCATATTTTGTTCCCTTTTCTTGACTATCAAACTGCAATATCAGCGGATTCATATCCGGGGACTCCTTTCGCAACATGAATTTCTTATCGGACTTCATTTCACTCGCCATTGAGCACGGAATCTCGCAGGCATGAACCATCGAGATCCCCTGTCCCATTACGGCCGCAGCCGTTCGAGCACAACTCGGGTACCAGCCACCTCGAAGGGGGCCGCGATCCATCGGACCTGCCCTTGCTCCTCATGCAGATACGGATGCTCGTGAGGCTTGCCTTCGTGTCGGCAACGCCCACCGCGCGAAGAAGGATGACACCGGTTGACGGCACCCCGCACACAGCCCGTGTATCGACAGCTCTGACGGCACACAGCAAAAGGAAAACGCCAAGCAGTAGACCTGCGCTACTTAGTCAATTTACCAACAAGCTGAAGGGCCGGCCGTACGCAACGATGACCAGGCTCGTCAATCTCACAGGTGGCAGGATGTCAGAAACGGCAAATGGCCCGCAGAGCAGTGGACTCTGCAGGCCATCCGGCACTCGTAAGGAGCTATGCGGAAGAAATCATCGCCGCCCGGAAATCCGATGAGACTTCCCGATGCGAGGAATCGTCAGATCTGTCGGCAAACTAACCGGACACGACCGAGCGTTGTTGAGTCACGGTGACGTTAGCTGTGGTGGCAGTCGTGATCGCCGGTTCAGTTCCGGAGAATCCGCCGCCACTCCAAGAGATATCCCATGTCGCGATGGCTCGGACGGTGTAGCCGCTTCTGCCCGAGGGGATTCTGTAGGTGTGCCCACAGGTCGGTGACTCACTGTCCATGCCGGCCGCTGCAGTCCACGGAGTTCCCGGACCGTCACATACGCGGGCGGAAGTGCCGTCGCCCGCGTCCCAGGTGATCTTCTTGGGTACGGCTCTGGCGGTGATGGTCAGCCCACCTGCGGAGGCGGACGCAGTCTGGGTCTGCCACCATCCGGGCTGCACCCACCACCACACCGGAACCCAGACGACCTGGGTGGTGGTGAACTTGGGATTGGCCGCGATGGCGGGAGTGGGGATCTCGAGGCTGTCGACGGCGCGTTGGGTGAGAACGCCAAGCGCCGCGGGCGGCTGGTCCAGTATCACGATGCCCCAGTCGGTCGTCTCGTCCGTCTCGGGATTGATACAGGTCTTGATCCACTGGTTGGCCGGCAAGTATCCACCTGCGTCCTTGCCGTAGTAGCAGCCGTCGCTGCCGAGCCAGCCGAATTCGTTGTAGCACTCCACGGGCTGACCGCCGATGGTGCACGAGATGCTCCCACCGCCATCTCCGCTATTGCCGCTGCCGCCGCCGGTGTAGCCGACCTCGACCGTGCAGCCGGGGTTATTGGGCGATGTGGAGCAGTCGACCCCTCCCCAGCCATCCGCCCGGCTCACACCTGGCGTTACGGTGAGCAACGCGAGCACCGCAATCAGCGGTAGCAGCAGGCGCCTTACGGTTTGCACGACCCCACCCCTCGTACCGCTAGATCGGTGACTTTCCAGGAGCCGTTGGCGAGTTCGAGATTTGCCAGCGCCAGCCGGAATCCGCCTTTGTCTTGGGAGACCGGACCACCATTTGCCTTGTAGAGCTCGGTCTTGCTGGTGTCCATGCAGTCCTCGACCACCGCCTTCGTCGGGGCCTTGGCCGGGCTCACCGCGGTCACCTTGGCGTGGTTGACGGTTTCGCCTCGCGAGATGACGCCTTCCTGCTTCCTCTTGGCCAGTGCCGTCGTGAAAAGGTCCAGCGCTGCTCCGGTGGTGTACTTGCGAAGGTCCGGGTGGTCCGGATTACTGGTCTGGCCAGCGGCGGCGAAGGCTGCCTGCATTCCCATGTAGGCCACGAGTGCCTGCTGTTTGGCCTCGGCGGCCGTCAGCAGTGTCGCGGACGGCGTCGGTGATGGAGCTGACGGGGTTGGTGCTGGCACTGACGAGCTGGCCGTCGGTATTTCGACCGGTGGCGGGTCGCGGTCCGTGCACGCGGTCAGTGTCGTCACCGCCATCGCGAGCGCTGCCGCCAGAATCGGTCCTGGGTTTGTGCGTTTCATGCCTGTCCTCCAACACGAGAGGCCCCGAGCGATCTTTCCTACCGGAGGACACGCCGGTGCGCTACTGACAGTTGGGCACGTACATGCTGTCTGTAGTCTGCGTACGCTCCATCGAGGGTCGCTCGTGGACGGGGCATAAGCCGCCTCACTTTGCCGATGGCGGGTGCGTATAGACAGCGACGAGCGCCTCGTAGATCGCCAGGTGCTCGCGACCTCTGTCGCTCAGGCTGTACGTCTTGATCGGCCGCCGACCTGATCGGATAGCGTCGATCCGAACCAGCCCCGCACGCGTCAAGCGATTCAAACTTCGCGTCAACGCGTTGTCGTCTACGTGTTCGCCGACGTGCGTCTCCAGGCGCCCATGCAGGGCGCGGAACCGGAACGGCGCTTCGGCGAGTACGGCCAGGATTGGCGGATCCCAGCGAAAGCGAAACAGGTCGGAAATACGGATTAGCTGCTCGATGTCAATCTTGACTCCCCCGAGTCTGCAAGTTGCACGAGAACCTAAATACCGTGCCATCGGGTGATCGCCAGCGGCAAACGGTTTCCGATTCGATGCCGAAAGGTCTGACGGCTCTGCCCTAATTGGACGATCATCTATCAGCCGTTCGTGCGATGACGAATCGTGACATGTCCTTATCTGTGGGTACGCTGCGAGAAGCGCGGCGACTCACTGTCGTGGCGAACGTACACGGTGTACGTAGGCGATCTACGTACGCACTTGTCCGTGGCGACGCCTTCTGGATCTCCGGTACGACGGAGATTCGCGTTTTGCTACGGGGGTGATGATCCATGACCGTGGTCGCAGAAGCCCGGCGGGCAGCGCCGGCCAGGCCGAGTCCTAACCCGGCGGTACAACCAAAGCGACGTTGGTCGTTGCTAATCGGCGGACTGCTATCAATTTTGCTGTGCGCGGGCATCTTCGCGGTGGTCCAGCTTCAGGGCGACGCCCGGATCCAGGTGCTGGCGATTGCTCGCGCGGTGGCCGCAGGACAACCACTGACCGCCGACGACTTGAAGGCTGTTCGCATCGTGCCCGACCCCAGCGTGCCGCTGGTCAAAGCTGTCGAGGTTGACCAGGTCATCGGCCGAAGTCCGGCGGTTCCGCTGGCGCCCGGCACGCTGCTCGCGGAGTCCCAGCTCGGCCCGGCGTCCTGGCCTGCCACTGGTCAGGCCGTTGTCGCTGCGGTGTTCAAGCCTGGCGCTGTCCCGGCAGGACTGGCCCCCGGCAGCCACGCGCTGGTCGTCACCGTCGCCAAGAGCGACGTCACCGGAACCTCCGCCGCGACCTCGACACCGCAACCGGTCGCCGGGACCGTCGTCGACATCACCGAGGGCACTGACGGCACCGGCACAACGATCGTGTCGCTGCTGCTGGCCCGCGCCGACGCGACGAAGCTCGCCGGGGCGGGAACAGACATGTCTCTGGTCCTGGTGGCGAGCTGACATGCTGGTCGCCGTCACCTCAGTCAAATCCGGTGGTGCCACCACTTTCGCCGCCGCACTGGCCGCGGCGTGGCCGGACGAGTCCGCGCTCCTGATCGAAGCGGACCCGGCCGGCGGTGACCTCGGAGGCTGGCACGGCCTTCCCGACAACCCCGGCCTGGCATCGCTGGCCAACGCCTGCCGCAGCGGCCACCCCGACATCGGCGAGCACACCACCCGCCTGCCGTTCGGCATCGACACGGTCCTCGCCGCCGCCGGGCGGCCACAGGCCAGCGCAGCGATCGGGCTGCTGGCCGACACCGAGCCCGCCCGCTGGGCCAAGGAACGCCCGACCGTGCTCGACCTCGGCCGCCTGGAACCCGGCTCCCCGGCGGCGCCGCTGCTGGAGTTGGCGGATGTGGTCCTCGTCGTGGCCGGCGGCGACGCTCTGTCGTTGCTGCGCCTGTCGCTGGCCGAGATCCCCAGCGACCGGGCGCGGCTGGTCACCATCGGCCGGGTCGGCTACTCCAATGAGGACCTGGCTCACCTCGTCGGCATCCCGCTGATCGCGCAGATGCCGTGGGACCGGCACAGCGCCGAGATCATCGCGGGCAAACGCCGGATCGGCCGGGCGTGGAACCGCCTCGGCCTGCCCGCGACCGCGCGAGCCTTGGCCGCGTCCCTCGTCCGCCAGGGCGACTTCCAGGTGAGGTGAAGATCCCATGACCATGCCGCTGACTACAGCATTGTCCGAATCAGATCTCGTCGCGGAGCTTCGCGCGCAAGTCACCCAGGCGATGGGGGCGCATGCCGGAGGCGGCCTGCTGCCCGCCACCGAACGGCGCGTGCTCGCCGAGCGTTACACCGGCGAAGCTCTGGACGCCCTGGCTCGGCAGGCGCTCGACGAAGGGCGCGCCCCGCTGTCGGCGGAGGCCGAAGCCCGGGTGGCTCGCGCGGTCATCGACCACATCGTCGGCGCGGGCGGGCTGCAACACCTGCTGAGCAACCCCGAGATCGAGAACATCCACGCCAACGGCGCCGACGAGGTCTTCATCCGCTACGTCGGCGGTAAGTCAGAGGTCGGGCCGCCGATCGCCGAATCCGACGAAGCCATGATCGAAATGATCCGGGCGCTGGCCGCCGAGGCGGCGCTTGGGGCGGACCTGTCCGGCCAGGGCGAGGAACGCACCTTCGACCGCGCCAACCCGGTACTGGACATGCGGCTACGCGACGGGGAACGGTTGTGCGCGACGATGTCGGTGTCAAGCCGACCCGCGCTGGCGATCCGCCGCCCCACAATGTTCAACGCCGACCTCGACGACCTCATGGCCAGAGGCATGTTGGACGAGCCGCTGTGCCGGGTGATCCAGGCCGCGATGCGCGCCAAACTCAACATGGTCTTCGCGGGCGGCACCAACACCGGCAAGACCACGTTCGCCAGGGCCGCCGCCCGCGCCATCCCCGCGCACGAGCGGCTAGTCACCATCGAGGACCAGTACGAACTCGAACTCAAGGATCCGGTCGCACATCCGAACGTGGTGATGTTCCAGGCGCGGCGACCGAACCTCGAAGGCGTCGGCGCGGTCCCGATGACGGCACTGGTGCACACCGCCCTGCGCCTGGACCCAGATCGGGTGATCGTCGGTGAGACCCGCGGCGACGAAGTGATCGACCTGCTCAAAGCCATGAGCCAGGGCAACGACGGCAGCTTCGCCACGATCCACGCGTCCTCCAGCGTACAGGTGTTCACCCGGATGAAGCTGTACGCCAAGCAATCGCCCGAGAAGCTGGACTTCGACGCGAGCGCCATGCTGATCGCCGAAGCTCTCGATCTGGTCGTGCACCTGGACTGGACCCCGACGAAGACCCGCGTGGTGTCCAGCGTCCGGGAGGTCGTCGGTTTCGACGGCGGCGACGTGATCTCCAACGAAGTGTGGCGGCCCGGCCACGAACGACGCGCCGTGCCGAACACGCCGCTGCGCACCGAGACCCTGGACCGGCTGGAAGCCGCCGGGCTCGACCCGCACCTCATCGACCGAGTCGGGTGGTGACTCATGACCGCACTCGCCGCCCTGCTCGGAGCGGGCGTCGGCCTCGGCTTCCTGGCGGTCGTCGCCGGTCTTCGGCCACCCGCAGTCGGCGACCCACGCCGTCCCTCCGGGATCCGGTTCACCCGTGAGCACGTCATCCGGCTCGCCGTCGCGGTGGCTATGGCCGCCCTGGCAGGGTTGCTGACCCGCTGGCCGGTCGGCGCGATCCTCGCCGGGATCGGCGCGTACGCGCTGCCAATCGCGCTGGGCACCAACAAGAAGGCGGCCCGCGACCTCGCGCGCACCGAGGCCGTCGCCGTCTGGACCGAGATGCTACGCGACAACCTGTCCGGGGCCTCTGGGCTTGAACAGTCCATCCTCGTCACCGCCCCGTACGCGCCGGCCGCCATCAAGGACGAGATCGACGATCTCGCCGCCGCCGTGCGTCTCGGTCACCGGCTACCGATCGCCCTGGCCGAGCTGCGCGCCCGGCTCAACGACCGGACCGGCCGGCTGGTGGTGCGGGCGCTGATCCAAGCCTCCACTCGCCAGTCCCGGCAGCTCGCCGACCTGCTGACCGAGCTGGCCACCCGGGCACGTGCCCGCGCCACCCTGCGACTGAAGATCGCCCCCGGGCACGCGAAAATCCGCACCAATGCCCGGGTGATCACCGCGTTCACGATCGTGATGGCGGTCGGGCTGATCCTGTTCAACCCGACGTTCCTCGCCCCGTACCGCAGCCTCGCCGGTCAGCTCACGCTCGTCGTGGTGGGTGCCATCTTCGCGGTCGGCTTCCTGGGCATCGCCCGCCTCGCCCGCATCGGCGTGAGCGAAGGAGCCCGAACATGATCACGGCGACCATGCTGGGCGCGGGGGCCGGGCTCGGCCTGGCAATGCTGGTCGCCTTCGCGTTCCCGTGGCTATGACGGTTGTATTCGGCTCCACCAGGGCGGCTTGACCTGGCCCCACTCGCGAGTGACTTTCCCGCACGAATGGGTGATGGCGGCTTGAAATGGCCCCACCTGCGGTGTTGCGCTTGAAGTCCTGAGTGTGCTCGCCGTTGTTGGGGGCGCCCGTGTCGTTGACCAAGGTCGAACTGTTCCGCCGGATACGTTCTGACGCGGTGCTCGAAGAGCTCTCGATCCGGGCGCTGGCGCGTAAGCACGGGGTGCACCGCCGGTTTGTCCGGGAAGCGCTGACCTCGGCCGAGCCGACGCCGCGTCGGCAGCCGGTTCGCCGGTCGCCGCGGCTGGATCCGGTGAAGAAGACGATCGACGAGTGGCTGCGGGCGGATCTGGAAGCACCGCGCAAGCAGCGGCACACCGCTCGGCGGATCAAGGACCGGTTGGCAGAAGAGCTGAAAGCCGACGTCCCGTACTCGACGGTGCGTGACTACGTGTCGACGCGACGCCGGCAGATCGCGGCGGAAGCGGGTGCACCGGCGGACGGGTTCATCATCAGGCACAACCGGCCCGGCGCCGATGCCGAAGTCGACTTCGGTGAGGTCGTGATCTGCCTGGCCGGGATCATGACCCGCTGTCACCTGTTCGCGTTCCGGCTGGCCTACTCCGGCCTGTCGGTGCATCGCGTGACGGTGTCCTGCGGACAGGAAGCGTTCCTCGAAGGACACGAATACGCCTTCGAGCTGATCGGCGGGATCCCGGTCGGGCAGATCCGCTACGACAACTTGAGTTCGGCAGTGCGCCGGGTAGTCTTCCGGAGCCGATCAAGAATGGAAAACCCCAGGTGGGAAAGCTTCCGAGAGCACTATGGATTCACGGCTTTCTACTGCATCCCCGGGTTGGAAGGCGCTCATGAGAAGGGTGGCGTCGAAGGCCAGGTCGGCTACTACCGCCGCAACCGGCTGACCCCCGTCCCGGCCGTCGCCACCTTGGAAGAGCTGAACCAGCGGCTGGCGGTCGCCGATCTGGCCGACCGGGACCGCAAGATCCGGCTCCGGTCGAGGACCATCGGTGAGGACTTCGCCGCTGAGGCGGCGCTGCTGGCCCGGCTGCCGGCGGAGAAGTTCGGGGCTTCACTGACGCTGCGGCCGCGGGTCGATCGCGAGGCGACGGTGACCGTCCGGATGAACAACTACTCGGTCCCGGCCCGGTTCATCGGCCGCAAGCTGCAGGTCACGCTCGGCACCACCGAAGTGGTCATCGCCGACGGCCGCACCGAGATCGCCCGGCATCCCCGCCTGCCCGGACGCGGCGGCCAGCGGCTGCTGCTGGATCACTACCTGGAGATCCTGCTGCGCAAACCCGGAGCCCTCGCCGGGTCGGAAGCCCTCGACCAAGCACGCCGGGAAGGCACCTTCACCGCCGATCATGAAGCCTTCTGGGCAGCGGCGAAGGCCGCCACCAACGAGGCCACCGGCACCCGGCAACTGATCCAGGTCCTACTGCTGCACCGGCATCTGCGCGGTCAGGACGTGACCGCGGGCATCCGGGCCGCCCTGAGCGTCGGCGCCGCGACCGCTGACATCGTCGCGGTCGAAGCTCGCAAAGCCGCCCAGAACGCCGGCCCCTCACCCACGATCACGGCCGGGCCGCCGCCGGCACCACCGCCGCCACCGCCACCGCCAGCGGTCACCGAACGAACCTTGCAGCGAGTGGCGCGGTTGCCCGCCGATCATCGGCCGCCACCGGACCTAAACCGCTGGGACCAGCTGTTACACCACCGGAGAAAGGAATCATCGTGAGCCGTGTTCCTCGAGCCATGACCGAAAGCGCCGCCGACGCGGCGATCGAGACCTCCTGCCGGGTCCTGCACCTGCCCACGGTCCGCAGCCAGTTCTCCGAACTGATCACCCGCGCCGAACGTGACCAGCTCAGCTATCGAGGCATGCTCGCCGAACTGCTGATGGCCGAATGCGAGGAACGGGACCGGCGCCGTTCCCAGCGGCGGCTGCAGGCAGCGGGCTTCCCCCGCCAGAAATGGCTCAGCGACTTCGACTACACCGCCAACCCGAACATCAACCCCGGCCTGGTCAACAACCTCGCCAACTGCGACTGGGTCCGCTCCGGCCAGCCACTCTGCCTGATCGGTGACTCCGGCACCGGCAAATCACACCTGCTAATCGGCCTCGGATCAGCAGCCGCGATGGCCGGGTTCCGGGTCCGCTACACCCTCGCCGCGAAGCTGGTCAACGAACTGGTCGAAGCCGCCGACGACCGGCAACTGACCAAGACCATCGCCCGTTACGGCCGGGTCGACCTGCTCTGCATCGACGAACTCGGCTACCTCGAACTCGACCGCCGCGGCGCGGAGATGCTGTTTCAAGTCCTGACCGAACGCGAAGAGAAGAACAGCGTCGCCATCGCATCCAACGAATCCTTCTCCGGCTGGACCCGCACCTTCACCGACCCACGGCTCTGCGCAGCGATCGTCGACCGGCTCACCTTCAATGGCACGATCATCGAGACCGGCACCGACTCCTACCGACTCTCCAGAACCGCCGCGAAACAACCCGCCACCAGCAGATCCTGACCGGCACGCCACTGGACCGGCCCCGAAAGACTGAATCCGGCCCGCAGGTGGGGCCACTTCAAGCCGTGCTGGTGGAGCCGATTCAAACCGTCACACTCCTCGCGAGTGGGGCCAGGTCAAGCCGCCCTGGTGGAGCCGAATACAACCGTCATAGCCATTCCCGGCCCGGCCCACTCTGGCCCAGGCGTTCGCCGCCCTGCATCCGCGCACCACCGGCATGACGATCTACGCGCGGCCGTTTATCCCGTCTGAGGACGCGGGACAGCTGGCCGTGCTGGGGCGGCCGTTCGCTCCGCTGCTGGAGCGGCTCGGCTTGCCACGTGCGAAGGTCCGCGCCGACCTGGGGATCTGCGGCCGAGATCCCCGCCGGCACCTGGCCGAGCAAGCCGCGATGGCGATGCTGGGCTTCCTTCTACCCCCGGCGTTCGTCGCTCTGGTCACGCTCGGCGGCACGCCGATCGGCTGGCAACTGCCGGTCTGGGCCTCGCTGATCCTGGGCGCGCTCGGCGCGTTCGTGCCGGATCTCGTTGTAGCGTCCGAAGCCGTCAAGCGCCGCGCTGAACTGCGGGAAGCCGTCTCGGAAATGCTCGACCTGGTCGTGATCTCGCTGGCCGGTGGCGCGGGCGTAGATCAAGCGCTCCGTGACGCCACCACCGAATCCGAGGGATGGGCGCAGACCGCCCTGCGGCAGGCCGTCGAAGCGGCTCACCTGCGGCGGGTCCCGCCGTGGCAGACCCTCGGTGCGCTCGGCGAGACCGCCGGGCTGACCGCCCTGGCCGAGTTGTCGGCTGCACTGGCGATGGCGGGTAGTGAAGGCGCACGGATCAAGTCGACGCTGTCGGCCCGGTCGTCCGCGCTGATGACTCACCAGTTGGCCGAGGCCGAGGCCGCCGCCGCGTCGGCGACCGAACGGATGGTGCTGCCGCTGGTCTGCCTGCTCGGCGGGTTCCTGATCTTTCTAATCTTCCCTGCTTTCGCCACGATTCTCGGCGCTTTCTAGGAGATCCGTTAGTTCAGGAATTCCGAAGTGTCTTCAAACTTCCGGTCCGGAATCCACCAGGCCGGTCAACCCTCACAGGAGGTACTCGACATGTTGGACTACCTGGCCGCGTACGCCGCAGCCTCCACACAGCAGATCCGGGAGCGCACGGGTCGGCACCACCGCGACGGCGGCTACAGCACGGAGATGATCGCCGTGACCGCCTTCGTGGTCGCACTGGCCCTCGCGGCACTGGCGATCCTCGGCCCGAAGGTCCTGGAAAAGATCAACGGCGTCACGCTGTGACCACTACGGCGCCCCGACGCCGGCGCGACCGAGGGGCGGCCAGCGTCGAGTTGGTGCTGGCTACTCCTCTGCTCGGCCTGCTGCTGATGGCCGCCGTCCAGTTCGCCCTCTGGCAGCACGCCAGCCACATGGCACAGGCCGCCGCCAACGAAGGTGTGCAGATCGCGCGGGCGTACGGCAGCAGCGCCGCCGCCGGACGATCCGACACCGAGGCACTGCTGGCCGACCTGTCCGGCGGCGTCCTGTCCGGCACCTCCGTCAGTGCCAGCCGCAGCGCCACCACCGCCACGATCACGATCACCGGCCGAGCCGAAGCCGTGATCCCCGGTCTGTCCTTCCCGATCAAAGTCACCGTCACCGCGCCGGTCGAGCGGATTCCGGCAAATCCAGCAACCCCCGCGTAAGGACGACCATGTATTCGAACATCGAAGACCCTGGTGCGTGTGCGGGGCAACGATCCGATCGGCGACGCAGGACGGGGATAAGGTCCGGTTCGCTTCGCCGACGGTTCCCGGCCGGCGACCGTGGCTCGATCACGAGCGAACTCGCGGTGTTCGTCGTGCCGTTCCTCATCCTCATGGCGATGTTCATCGTGTTCTGCGGCCGGGCAGCCTCGGTGTCGATCGACGCTCACGCCGTGGCTGCCGCTGCGGCCCGTGCCGCCGCCGACGCTCCGACGGCGGGAGCCGCACGTACGGCCGCCAGCCGGGCCGCCAACGCGATGGCCTTCGGCAGCAAGTTCACCTGTACCGCGACGACCGACACCGGCCAATTCCGGCGGGGCGGGTCCGTCACCGTCCGCGCCGCATGCGTCCTGCCCATGGCGGATCTCGGCATCCCCAGCCTCGGCGGGACCAAGACCGCCCACGCCACCGCGACCGAACCTATCGACATTTACCGGGCGGGGACATGACTTGTACACCAGCACCTACGACCCGCCGTCGCATCCGTGCCGCCGATCGGGGGACGGTCACCGCGTTCACCGTCGTCTGGTTGGCCGCCGCCCTCGTCCTCGCCGGACTCGTCCTGGACGCCGGACTTGCCGTCTCGACGAAGGTCAACGCCCGCGCCGTCGCCAACGCCGCCGCCCGAGCCGGAGCACGGGAACTCGACCTGGCCGCCCTGCGAATCAACGGCGTCATCCGCATCGACCAGAACAAGGCCCGTACCTCCGCCGCAGGCTGGAGCACCCGCGCCGGACTACGCGGCACCGTCACCGTCACCGCGAACACCGTCACGGTCAGCGTGACCACCTCCCAGCCGACGCAACTGCTCGGCCTGATCGGTATCCGCAGCATCCCGGTCCACGCCACGGCGACCGCCGAAGCGATCACCCCCTAAAGCCGTCAGTTCGCGATTACTGAAGTGTTCTCAGGCCAGAACCGAAGTGGAGGTGACCGTGGATAGCCAGATTGAGGGCCTCGGTTCGCAAACTCGCGGCTGGCCACCCCTGCGGTGCGTCGATGTCGAGCTTGAGACGGTCCGGGATCGCGCTGTAGCGGGCTGCTCCTTGTGCGGCATCGGCGTTGAGTTCGTGGTCTTACCGCCAGGCAGTGCGAAGGTCGGTGAGGGCCTGGTGGAAATCGGGGAAGGTCTTTTTCACGCATCCGGGGTCGTCCAGTGTGATGCCGGGGGTGCGCAGGCCGGTGATGCTGAAGGCCATGGCGATGCGGTGGTCGCCGTGGCAGGTGATGTGGGCGGGACGGGGCGGGGATGGTTGGATCTCGATCCAGTCCCGGCCGGTTTCGACGGGAACGCCGAGTGCGCGCAGGTTTTCGGCGCAGGCTTCGAGCCGGTCGCATTCCTTGATGCGGATGTTGTAGACGTCTTCGATGCGGACGGGGCCGTCCGCGAAAGGCGCGATCGCGGCGAGCGTGGGGGCGGTGTCAGAGATGTCACGCATGTTGACCGTGATGCCGCGCAGGTGTCCGCCGGGTGCGCCGGTCACGGTCACGCTGTCGTCGGTCAGCGTGACGTCTGCGCCCATCCGGGCGAGGACGTCGGCGAAGTGCAGATCGCCTTGCAGGCTGCTGGAGCCCAGCCCGGGGATCGTGACGCTGCGGCCGGTGACCGCTGCCGCCGCCAAGAAGTAGCTGGTGGTGGAGGCGTCAGGTTCGATGCGGTAGTCGGCTGCCGTGTATGGCTGTGCCGGAACGGTGAAGGTGTTCTCGTCGCGATGCACCTGCACGCCGAAGCGTTCCATCATCGCCAGGGTGATGTCGACGTACGGTGCCGAGACAAGATCGGTCACCGTAATGGTGAGCCCGTCGTTGGTGAGTGGGCCGACCAGCAGCAGAGCGGTGAGGAACTGGGAGGACAGCCCGGCGTCCAGGGTGATGTGGCCGCCTTTGATTCCGTCGGCGTGGACGGTGAGCGGATGGTGTCCTTCGTTCTGGTGGTGAATGATCGAGACGCCGAGTTCACGCAGCGCGTGGGTGATCGGGCCGAGCGGGCGGCGGCGCATTTGTGCGGACGCGTCGAAGTGGTAGACGCCGTGGCCAGCCGCTGCCAGGGCCGGCAGGAACCTTGCGGTGGTAGCTCCGTCGCGGCAGTAGACCGAAGCCTCCTGGACGCCGGGTCCCTGCGGGCGGCCCTCAATCGTCCATACTCCCGGCTGGCGATCCAGCGTGTAGCCGAGCGTGCTGAGCCCTTCTGCGAATCCCGTCGAGTCGTCCGAGACCAGGGGATCACGCAGCACCGTGGTGCCATGTGCCGCAGCCGCCAGGAACAACGCGCGGGCGGTGATGGATTTCGAGCCCGGGACGTGCGTGATCGTCATGGCGTTGAGCGTAGCGATGCCCGGCCTTCGCTCAGGCGGGACTGTGGCGAGTTCTTGGGCGCGGTGGCGATCCTTGGCGTCGAGCCAGGCGGTGTTGCACGGGTGGTGACGGTCCTCGTCTCATGGGCGGGCGACCGTTCGAACTCAGCGATATCCCGATCAACGGGGAGATTGGCTAGGCAGCTAGCTGGGGTCGGTGTCGGGGTGTCCGAGGACGGCGACGTAGGGCACGGCTCCGTCGACGCTGAGGCCGAACATGTCGCAGATGCGGCGGATGTCGCCGCCGGTGGCCAGGACCTCTTGGACGATGCGATCGGTGCGGATGTTGCGTGGCGAGGTGCCCAGTTTCTTGCCGATCCAGGTGCTGTTCGCGGATTTGACGCCACCGGCGTTGTGGACATGGATGAACAGGTGTGGGTTGGCCGTCTGCGGCCAGCGGCTATTGCGGTAGTCCAGGTAGGACGCGAGCCGCTCACGGACCGGGTCGGCCAGCGGGATGCTGCGCTGGTCGAGGTGCAGGTGACCGTCCTGGATATCGGTGACCTTCAGAGCACGCAGCTGGCCGGAGCGCAGGGCGTGGAAGGCGAGCATGGCTGCCAGCAGGGCGGTGGTGTGGTCCTCGGAGTTGATGGCTTCGCGGATGCCAGCGAGGTCCTCGGGCACGATTTTGCGGTAGAAGTTGGCGCCCAGTGTGATGTGCAGGGTCGGGTCGCGGAAGACGACCTTGTGGGCGCGCAGTGTCTTGAACAGGGCGCGCAGCGCCGACCCGGCACCGAAGCGCTGCGTTCCGGCGGGGGTCTCGGCCAGGGCGGCGAGGACGTCATCGCGGTGGATTTCGCGCAGCGACTCGTAGCCGTCGTGGTGTGCCCAGCGGTGCAGGATCGGCAGGACCGCGTTGAGGCGGTACTGGATGGTGTTGTGCGTGCGTGGGCGGCTTCGCGGTGGTGTGGGGTGGCCGTGCCATTGGATGTCGCGCCACAAGGTGAGCTCGGCGAGCATCGGCTCGGGCACGCCCCGGGTCTTGCCGGCGAACCAGGCCAGCAGTTTGGGTTCGGTGTCGTCCTCGAGCAGATCGTGAGCGTTGAGGAAGTCGCGGATGCGCAGCATCGGCAGGTTGATCCTGTTGAGCTGTTTGAGCTGGCTGACCTTGATTTTGTCGTCGGGGTGCTCCTGGACGGCGAGCAGCCGGTGCAGAGCGCGGCGGGCTCGCTTGGCGACTGGAGGGCTCCAGCCGTAGCGGGTGGCGAAGTCGGCCAGCTCTCGGGACAGGACGTCGACCAGTACCGAGTCGGGTGGTTCGGGGAAGCCGTTGTCGAAGCCCGCGCGGAAGTCGTGCGGCAGGTAGAACAACGGGAGCTGCTTGTTGGCCGGTTGCCAGATCGAGTGTGCTCGCAGCGGGGCGGAGGCTGGCTCGGTGGCGGGCCGCGGTCGTCGGTCGAGGGTGCGGATGGTGACCTGGACTTTGAACATGCCGGCGAAGAAGAGCTGCTGGCCGTGCCTGTTGGCGTCTTCGACGGTGATCCGTTTGTCGTCGTGTCTCAGCATGGCGGCTTGCCGCCAGCACAGGCGGCAGTGCCTGGTGGGGTGGATCGCCACCCGTCGCCGGCAGGTGCCGCAGACGCCGGTCGGGTAGCGCTGGTGCCAGCCGATGCAGCTCCCGCAGAGCCCGTGGTTCTGGCGTGCCACCAGTCCCCAGGCGAGGCAGTCGCGGCAGGTGTCGAGGCGGCGGGGTGCGTCGCGATGGCAGCGTTCGCACAGACCCCCAGAGAAGTAGCGGTCATCGGCACCGCATCGCGAGCACCGTGGTGGGGTGAACGGTCCTCCGGGCAGGCAGGCGTAGCACAGGTCGACTCGGGGCTTGCTCCAGGCGACCCGGTTGCGTCGGCAGCGCGCGCAGCGGCGGGGCGCGCTCATGCCGGCGGCATCGAGCGTCCTCGGCCAAGTCGAGGTGCGACCGCCACCGGCTCGTCCGACTCCATGGCGGACGTGGCAGGCCGGCGTGCCGCCGCCTGTTCCGGCTCGCAGATCAGCAGGTCCGATGGCGTGCATTGCAGGACGAGGCAAATGACGTCGAGGTCGTCGAGGCGGATCGTGGTGGGTTGCCCGGTCCACAACGCCGACATCTTGCCCGCCGAGATCTCCAGCCCTGCTTCGGCGAGTCGGCGGCGCATCTCGTTGGACTTCCAGATGCCGGTCTGCGCGGCGCGCATCCGCAGGTTCCAGCGCATCGCGTCACCGTCCCATTTTCAGGTCAAGCCGGTCGGCGATCCGGGCGTTGGCGGCCGTCCAGGCCTGCTCGATGTGGTCGTCGTGGACGTGGATGTACCGGGTCGTGGTCGACAGCCATTCGTGCCCGAGCAATTCCTGGATCGCCTTCAGATCAAGGCCTCTGGCGTACATCAGCGAGGCGCAGAAGTGGCGCAGCGTGTGCGGTGTCAGGCGACCGGACCATGCGGGAAGCCATCGAGCGACGGCAGCTGCGAGTCCAGACCGCAGCGCATCGACGCCCGCCCTGCTGCACGCGCCGGTCTCTCGGGACCGCCGTTCGCTGGGCAGCATCGGCGCGTCAGGATTCGACCAGTCCTGGCCGAACTGATGGCGCACGTCGCCCAGCCACCAATCGAGGAGCGCATCGATGTCGTTGATCGCGGGAACGATCCTCGTCTTGGGTCCTCGGCCGCGGCTGCCCTTGCCGAAGCGTACGTGCAGTTTGCCGTGACCACCGAGGTCAGGCCGCCAGTCGCGGATGTCCAGGTGCACGGTTTCGGAGATCCGCAAGCCGCCCCGACGCCACAGCGAGGCCGCCAGGTAGTCGCGCGCAGCGGGCAGGAATTTACGAGCGTGCGGCAGGGAGTTACGCCAGTTGTCGAACAGCAACGCCACCTCCTGCTCGGAAGGGGGCACTCGAACCGGCATGTGATAGCCCTTGGCGGGCCGATTGAACTCGTCGACGGGTTGGATGACGACGCGGCCGGTCAACGAATGGATGTCGCCCTGGTATCGGTCGATGACGAATTCGTAGAACCGCGACAGGCACCCGGCTTCCATCTCGATGGTGCTGTGAGCCCAGCCGACGTCTCGCCTCGCCCACGCCAGATAACGATCTCCGTCGTCGGGGGTCGCGGTCCACAGATGATCGCCGAGGTGACTCGCGAACCGGAACACCGCGGCGCGTTCGCGGGCGATGTAGCCATCGGTCAAGCCCGCTCCGACGGCGGCGAGGCAGTACTGGTCGACGAGTTCCTGCTCGAAGTCCTCCAAGACCTGAGCAGAGGGCGCTTGGAACCGTCCCGCCGACCCAATCTTTCGCACCTCTGCCAAGCCCATGACGCGAACTCCGGTTCGCCGAAGGTGTTGGAAGCTCAGGAATATCGAAGAAAGCGGCAGAAAAGCAATATCCGGTCAGGAAAGCCACCCAGGCGAGGGAACCATGTTCCACCTGCAAATAAGGAGTCCCAACGGGTCTCGCCCGAAATCGAACTCACGACAGTTCTGATCTGACGAGGAGACACACGATGCTGTCCTGGCTCGGCCGTGCGGCCATCCGCATCAGCACAGGCAGCCTCCTGACCGCGATCGTCGCCGGAGTCCCTGCCTGGCTCGTGATCGCCGTGGGCTGGCCACTACCGGCCAGGGTGCCCGACCGCGGCAGCCTCACCACGTTCCTGACCGGCGGGGTCACCGACCGTATGGTGGTCAACCTGCTGGCCATCGCGATCTGGCTCGTCTGGATGTTGTTCGCTCAGGCCGTCTGCGCTGAACTGCGCGACACCATTCGTGGCGTCAAAGACCTGCATCTGCGGGCACATCGCAACCCGCTGCGCAGTACGGCATCGATCCTGGTCAGCTCGATGCTGCTCGGCACTGTCCTGACCGCGACGGCGGCCACCGCGAGCCCGCACGCCGCCGCCGGAGCCGCCGTCGCCGCGACGCCGCGCGCCCTGCCAGCCGTCGCGCTGGCGACGGTCAGCGAAGGCCCGGCCACCATCCACGTCGGCAACCAGACGTACGTGTACGTCGTCAAGCGCGCCGACAGCCTGTCCAAGATCTCCGCCGCCTGGCTCGGCGATGCCGACCGGTGGCCGGAGGTCTGCCGGCTGAACAAGCACCGTCACTTCGCCACGGTCGGCGGCACCCTGCGCGACTGCAACCTGATCTTTCCCGGCTGGGACCTGCGGCTGCCCGCCGACGCCAAGCCGCCCAGTTCCGCGAAGACCGGCGGCACCCAACACCCCACGCAACCTCCGGCAGCGGCCCCGACCACGACGGCCAGCCCGTCAGCGTCCGCGCCAACATCAGCGGCACCGAGCAGCGCGCCCGCTACGACAGCCGCCGATCCCAGCTCGCCCGCAGCCACGACGAGCAGCACGGCAGCCCCCTCGTCGGCCGCCGCACCGAGCAGTTCCGCGACCGCTGCGGCCCCGGCCGCGTCGCCCGCGGCGTCCGGCTCCCCGACATCGGCGTCCGTCCCGGCATCCTCGGCCTCGGCGGCGTCAGCTCCGGACACGACGGGTACGGCCGCGTCGCACGACGAGCACGGCGTGCAACTCTCGCCGTCGAGCTGGGTCCCGTGGATCCTCGCCGCCGCGATCAGCGCCGCCACGCTCCTGGTCTGGCGGCAGCGTCGCCGCCGCTACACCGGCGAACCCGACGACGCCCCGCCAACCGAGCTTCCCCCGCCGGTGGTCACGCTGCGCCGCGCGGTCAACCGCAACCCCGAACTGCCGAACCCCGACGACAGTGAAGCCGAGCCGCCGGGCCTGCCAGACCTCGCGCCGTTGCCGCCCGGCGGAACCGGCCTGGTCGGCGACGGCGCGACCGCTGCCGCCCGTGCCGCCCTTGTGGCCGTGCTCGCCTCCGGCGGCCCGCACCACCCGGATGCCCGCGCGGAGGTCATCATCGACGCCGCGACCCTGGCCACCCTGCTCGGCCCGGACGTCGTGACGCTTGGCCACTGGCCGCGCCTGCACCTGGCCGACAACCTCGACGATGCCCTCACCGCCACCGAAGCCCGGCTACTGCACCGCAGCCGCATCCTGGACGAACACACCCTCACCGACCTCGACGAACTCCGCACGGCCGCGCCCGACGAGGAAGCTCTCCCGCCGGTCATGCTCATCACCGAGACTCCGCCCGCCGGCGCCCGCATGCGCGCCAAGGTCGCCCTCGCGCTGGGCGAAGGACTGCACGTCTCAGCGCTGCTGCTCGGCGAATGGGCCCACGGCGCCACCATGAAGGTCGCCTCCGACGGACACACCACGCTCGTCTCCGGGCAGCCCAGCGAACCGATGCCGTCCCGGCTGCCCGTCCTCGAGCCGGGCGCGGCGATCCAAATCCTGACCACGCTGCGCGAAGCCCAGACCGGGGAACCACCCGCCATCACCTCACCGGCGATCCCGGTCACCGTCGTACCGCTGCACGCCAGCCGCACCGAGAACACCCCGACCGACACGACCCCGCCCACCGTCGCCGTCCCGGACTCCACGGAACCGGCCCCCGCAGCGCCCGCGGTCGGAGAAGGGCGGGCGCGGCTGCGGGTCCTCGGCCGACCCCGCATCGAAGACATCACCGCGGAAGGTCGGCCGCTACGAGCCAAAGCCCTCGAACTGGCCGTGTATCTCGCTGTGCATCCCGACGGCGCCGCCACGCGGGAGATCGGCGAGTACCTGGAACCCGATGCCCGCGTTAACCAGGCCGACCAGCGCGTGCACACCAACGCCTCCAACCTGCGGCACGTGCTAGGCCGCGCCGGCATCGCCGAGGCCAAGAACGCGTACGTCATCAAGTCGGCCGGACGCTACCGGCTCGATCCGGCAACCGTGGACGTCGACGTCTGGACGTTGCGGGACCTGATGCGCAAGGCCACCATCGCCTCCGAGCCGCACCGCCGCGGGCTGCTGGCCGCTGCCTGCGATCTGTGCAGCGCGCCCCTGGCCGAGGGCCAGGACTACGAGTGGATCCAGCCGCACCGCGAGACGGTGCGCCGCTGGGGCACCGAAGCGCATCTGATGCTGGCCGACGACCTGCTCGACAACGACCCACAGGCCGCGTCCGACCTGCTCGACAACGCGATCGGGATGGACCGCTACAACGAGGCCCTCTACGTCAAGGCGATGCACGCCCGCCACGCCCTCGCCGACGCCGACGGAATCCGGACCCTGCTGCGCGCCCTCACCAAGGCCCTGGCCGACCTGGATGCCGAACCGCGCGAAGACACCCTCGAACTGGCCAACACGCTGCGCACCAGCCTGGACAGCAAATGACGACCACCACGCCGCGCCGCGCTCGCCTGCTGTTCACGCTCGCGATCACCCCGTTGCTGCGCTGGGCCATCGCCGCGCACAGCGTGCCCGACGACCAGCCCTGGCGCACCGCTTGCACGTGTGGCCGACCGCTGTGGGCCAGCACCGCCGCGCCCACCGGCCGGTGCACCGGGTGCGGGCAGCGTACGCCCTACACCGTTGAAACGGCCACCGTCCTGGCCGCCGTCGCCCTCACCCTGACCGGCCAGAGCGGGTGGACGCTCGCCGCGTACGCGTGGTGGACCGCGACGATGATCGTGCTGGTCTTCGTCGACCTGGCAGCGATGCTGCTCCCGCTGCGAATCAGCATTACCTCCACGGCAGGATTTCTCGGCCTGCTCGCCGTCGCCGGGGACCATCACGCCTGGCGCCGGGCCGCCGTCGCCGCGGTCACGCTCGCCGTGCTCCTCGCGGTCCTGGCCGTCCTCGCACGCGGACAACTCGGCTGGGGTGACGTCACGGTCGCCGTCCCGCTTGCCGCCGCTCTCGGTTGGAACAGCTGGCGCGCCGTGTACGCCGGAATGCTGCTGGGCTTCGGGTCCGCCGCCCTCGCCGCGATCACGCTCCGCAAGATCGGCCGACTGCCGCGCGGCGCGGCCCTGCCCCTCGGCCCGTTCCTGATCGGCGCCGCCCTGACCGTTGTGCTCTGGCCGTGACCGGCGCACACCAGCAGAACCGGATTTCATGGTGAACCTCGACGACCTGCGCACCCTCTACAACGAGAACCACAAGCTCGTAGTCAGCGCCGCCTTCTTGACCGGACTCGGCCTGATCCTGCTCGTCACCCACCGGATCCGCCGGCGGGCCGAGCACCGGTTGACGCTGCTCGTCGCGAACATCCTGACCGTCATCGCGGCGGCCCTGGCAACGATGGTCTCCGCGTCGGGCATGTGGAAGTTCTTCACCGACATCCTCGGCCAATCGCCGCTGCGGATCGTGTTCTTCGCCTATATCGAGGTCGCCCTGTTCGCGTCCGCGCTGCTGGCACGGGCACGGCTACTGCGGGAGCCGGAGAAAGGCACCACCGGCGTCGACGGCGTCGCGGTCTGGGTCTTCGCCGGGCTGACCGCGGGCCTCTCGGCCCTTGACGCCAGCAGCTTCCGGGAACTCTGCCTACGCCTGGCGGCACCGCCCGTCGCCGCCTGGATGTGGGAACGCGCGCTCGCTGCCGAGCGCAGCGTCCGGCTCGGGCGCACCATGTCGAGTATCCACTGGACGGTCACCGTCGAGCGGATCCTCGTCTGGCTGCGGCTGGCCGAGGCCCAGGACCGCGACGTCACCGAGGTAGACCGCGCCCGCCGCCGCGCCCGGCTCGGCCGCGCCCGCCTACGCCTCTACACGCTCCAGAACAAGAAGGCCGCCACCTGGCGGATCCGGCGCGCCCACAACCGGGTCATCCGGCACGCCATGCACGCCGCCGAACACATCGGCCTCGCCGACTTCCCCGGCACTGCCGACGAACGCGAAGCTATGCAGATCTACATGGCCACCCTCTACGGCGTGGTCGACGCCACCTCTCCCGAGGCAGTGGCCCGATTCAACGCTTGGCGGCTGAGCACCAGCAACGCGCCAACGCCAACAGCTTCAACCGGCCTCGGCCCGGCAGCCGTTGCGCCGGGTGGCCCGGAGATGATTGCGACGGCCAAGCCCGCGCGGCAACCAGTGCCGCCCAGCCCCGCCGATCTGCCATCTGAGACCGCTGCTGAAGGCGAGTCACCCCAGCAGCCTCACGACGAATTTCGTCTCGGGCCGGGAGGAGGAGAAGAGATGCAGCGGGATCACAACAGCGCTCGGTGGCCTGGCGAACATCCTGGAGCGGCCGGCCGATCCGAGCCGTGGACCGCCGCGCCGCATGATCCCTATGACGACCCCGACGAGGATCACGACGAACATAGCGGTGACGAGGAAGCCGACCGTTCGGCTGTCGCTGCCATGCGCCGGTTCTGGGACAGCGAGATCGCCCAGGGTCGTGTCCCCACCGGTGCCGAGCTTTCCCGGGCCACCGGAGTTCCGCCCAGCACCGGTCTCGGGCGGCGTAAACGCCGCGAGTGGGAGGTCGATCTTCCCGACCACATCAGGGTCACCGCGACAGCCGGGCGCTGAGACAGCTCTGGCCTGGTGCTCCGCTCGGGCGGAGGCACCAGGCCAGCAAGGGCATTCGCCGTCCGGGCTATCGGTTCTCAGCGACGCTGGTTGCGATGGCGCGGGCACCGCCCATGAGGTGGAAGCCGGATCACCGGAACCGCTTTATAGTCAACCGTCCGTCAGCACCGGCGGCGCGTTCCTATTCACGTTAGTCAACAAGCCTTCACTGGTTTGATTCGGGCCACCTCGGCCACAACGATCACGGCAACGGCACCGTCGTCGGCGCGCCGCACTCGTAGCCGGGCATCAGCACGGGACGTCAGGAACAGGCCGCAAACTACCGAGTCATCGGACAGAGTGATCTGTATCGGCGCTGAGGTGATCGGCCGGGCAGGTCCGAAGACGGCGACTCCGACCGAGGCGGCGAGTAAGACGACTGTCACCAGGGCAGCCTGGATCGCTCGCCTCAGTTGGCTAGCCGCCTCGACGGGCCTGGCTTGGTACACCGCATACCAATTCAACAGTGATGCGTCGTCGTCGACCGCGCGGATGACGGGTAAGCCGTATGCGGCCCGATACGCCCACAAGGTTGCAAACGTCGCGGCCGCGGCCGCTACCGCCAGTAGGCCTCCCGTGACGATCTGCGCCCACGGCTGCAGCGTCCGGATCACGTCGCGGCCGACGGCCGGCAAGATCAGCGCGGTCAGTCCGATTAGCGCGGACACGCCGAGCGTCCAGCGGTCGGCGGCAGCTCTGAGCGCGGTCAATTGCCCAGCCTGGTGGAGGCGCAACGCTTCGGCCGCCTTCACCAGGGACGGCTCGCCCGGCGGCCGTAGAGTCACGGTTCCGTCGTCCGCGAAGACGGCTGTCACTGCCCAGGTCCGCCCACAGCCTTCACCGGCGTCGGCAGGTCGGCCGGGATGTTGCCTCCGGCATTCGCATGTCACGTCGGCCGTGAGAAGGGCCGGGGTCGACTGAACGTTGGTTTCCAGGACTGCCGTCGTCCGTGCCTGGCTGGTGGCTGTGACATCGCCGCATACGGGACACGGGCCGCGCAGGGTCAGTTCGGTGCGGCTGGGAACGGCCTGCCAATCAACAAGTTGCTCTCTGGTTACCGTGATGCGGTCCACCACGTACCTCGTCGGCTTCATCGGGCCATTAAAGCCCGGGTGTGGCCGTTTGTCCGAAGCTCGACAGGGCGAGAGGGGGACCATCGGTACGACTCGTCGTCGTATAGTTGCGGCGTTCGCGGTACCGATCCGAAGGTGGTGGACCATCTCCCGGCCGCTAACCGGACCGCAGCAGCGCCGGTTTTCTGAAGCCCTGCTCAACGCGTACCCCCGCCGCGACGGACTCGAGCAGGTGATGTACTACTACCTCGACCGCCAACTCGGCCACATCGTAGGCAACGTCGGCATGTCCGAGGCTACCTTCACAGTGATCACTGTGGCCCGAGCCGAAGGTTGGCTCGACGAGTTCATCAAGGCTGTCCTCGTGGATCGGTCCGGAAATCCGTTGCTGCGGCAGTGGGCCAGCGACGTGGGGTGGAATACCGAGCCCGTCGAACAGCCGGAAGTTCTTAGCACCCTCGAACGAACGGTTCGGGCCCATGCGCCCGAGCTTGATCCGGCCAGGTGGCGACAACGCCTGGCACGGCAGGAGTCCCGAACCTGCCGGATCGACATGGGCACATCGGCGGGTTACGTGCCGTTCGGGACCGGCTTTCTCATCGGACCCGACCTGTGCCTCACAGCTGGCCATGTCGTCGAGGAGGCGCTCAAAGTCGGCCGCAAGCCTGATGCCTTGCGTCTGCGGTTCGTGAACAACCGGGCATTCGGCCTGCACACCGACTGGCGAGTCGCTCAATCCTCACGCAGCCCTGTCGACGAACTAGCCGACCCTGGCGGCCGGCTCCCTGCACCGAACGAGCTCGACTTCGCCGTGCTACGGGTCGCCGGCAGCCCGGGCACTGAACTCCTGGCGTCGGGTGAGCGGCGTGGGTGGGTCACCAAAATTCGTGAACGCGCCGTTGAACAATACGACGAATTGGTAGTCCTGCAGCACCTCGACGGCGAGCCGCAGTCCCTAGCCTTCGGCGCCGCGATCGATTTCAACGGGAACCACACCCGTCTCCGACACACGGTCAACACCGCGCACGGCTCGTCCGGTGCTCCCTGCTTCGACATCAAACTCGACCTGGTCGCCGTCCACCAAGGAGGGGATCCGGACAGACGCCGTGGCCACCTGCCGACTCACAATCTCGCCGTCCCCGCGCTGATGATTCGCGGAGTTCTATCGCCTGAAATCAATGCGTTTGTGATAGATGCGCATCGATGATTCCGAATCAGCGTCGGCTGCTCCGAGACGCCATCGTCAGTGTCTGCCCGACAGATGACGCGTTGGTCATGTACGTCGACCTCTATCTAGGTAAGAATCTTGACGCGTTCGTCCCGCCGGGCGGTCTGGAGGTACGGGCGTACAAACTGATCAAGGAAGCGGAGAGCCGCGGATGGCTGCACAACCTGGTCCGCACTCTTCTCGCGAGCTACCCCGAAAATGAACTAGTATTCGCCTTTGCCAAGGTCTACCGGCTACGTACCTACAGTGAAGCCGAATTGGCCGTTCCTGCGGGGACGCAACTGTTCGACGACGCATATTTCGACCTCAGTTCGGCAAAGGATCTGATCACTGGTGTCATGTTCAGTAGGCAGCGGGGCCTGCTCGGTCTCAGTATCACCACTGAAGAGGAATCCGTAGCAAAGAGGCTTTGCGCGTGGTTGCCGCATTGCCTCGGCGAATTGCAGCTGAAGGACGATGTGAGCCTGGGTGCAGTCATGACCGACCCCGGCCACAAGGTCAAGCAGGTTTTGCAACACTTACCCGAGCTCGAGGAAACCGGCGTGGTGTGCCGGGTGTTGGTCAAGGACGCGACTGCCGCGGCTGTGGAGGAATTCTGGCAGGGTGTGCAATCGGAGTGCGACACAGTCGGGAACTGGTTCGTGCTGGTGTTCGTGACCGTTTCCGACGACCGGCGCGCCACCGGTGTGCTGGACCTCGGCTGTCCGGCCTTCCGAGTCGCCGATGTGAACAGATGGACAACAGATGTGGCCGCGATGCTCGATTGGCCGCGGGATGTCGCCGTCCCATGGAGCGAGTGGATGCAGCGCAAGGCGAAGTTGTCTGAGGACCAACTCGACCTCCATTTGACCTATGGAGCGTTCAACCGCAGCACGCAGGGCGTACGCCAACATCGCAACGATCCTAATGGGTTCCTTGCCTGGCTAAGAGAGAAGGCTTGAAGTGCAGGTCCGCCGCGCCATCGACACCTCTCTTCGCCTCAAACCGGGCGAGCCGCCGAACGCGCAGACCATTGAGGAGGTCGACTCCCCGCTCGACGCGCCGAAAAAGACCCTCGTGGGACCGGAGCCGTATCTACTGACCGATGCGATATGCGAGGCAGTCAACGTCGCGATCACCTTGGGGCGGCCGTTGCTCGTTCAGGGCGATCCAGGCGTCGGAAAGACCCGGCTTGCACACGCGATCGCCTACCGGCTGGGGCTGCCCCTAGAACAGGCACATGTGAAGTCCACCAGCCGCGCCCGCGACCTCCTTTACACCTTCGACGCCGTACGCCGTCTCTCTGACGCGCAGCTCAGCGGCCTGCAGCACCAGAAGCTCCGGGCGCCAGGTGAATATGTGCGACTCGGCCCGTTGGGCCGGGCGATCGCCCGAGCGCAGGCCGGACGGCGGACGGTCGTGCTGATTGATGAGATCGACAAGGCTGACCTCGACTTTCCAAACGACCTGTTACGCGAATTGGACGAACTGCGGTTCGAGGTCGACGAACTGCCGGAGGTCCGTCACGCCGTCCCGCTCGACCGCCCTGACCTGCGGCCGATCATCATCGTCACGAACAATGAGGAAAAGCAGCTACCCGGTGCTTTCCTGCGCCGTTGCGCCTTCCACTACATCGAGTTTCCCGAGAACAACCTTAACGAGATCCTCGACATGCACGACATCGTCGACAGTGGGCTACGCAACCGCGCCATCCAGATCCTGCTGGATCTACGCAAGCTCGATCTGACCCACCGCCCCGGTCTCAGTGAGCTGCTCGATTGGGTCGAATGTCTGCGCCGGGACGAGGTCGGCGCAGACAAGGTGGCCGAGTTGCCGAGTGTCGGCGCGCTGGTCAAGGACTACGGCGATCTACTGCGAGTTGAGAAGCGGATGCGCTCGAAATGACCGGGTCGGTTCCGGCGTTCGCCAGCGACCTGATTTCACGATTGCGTCGGCGCGGTCTGCCGCTGGGGGTCGACGACTTGGTGACCTTGCGCGCCGCACTCGCTGCCGGGCATGGCCTCGGCTCGACCGAGGCGCTGAGCGCACTGTGTGTGACGCTGTGGGCCACCTCTCGTCGTGACGCCGAGATCATCAGGTCGACACTGCTTCTGGTCGGCCTGCCCGAGTGGTCCATGGCCACGGTCGGCATCGAGGTTGGGGACGTGCCAACACCCTTGCCGGCCTCCGCGCCGCCGTTGAGTCACGCAGAACCCGTCCTGGGATCGCAGCCTGCGGCTGTTGGCGTCGATGATGAGGACTTAAGCATTGCCCAGCCGTCACTCCGCGTTGGCGGAGTTGAACCTCCTCGCTCGGGTCAGTCCGCACCCTTCCTAATCATGAGCCCGCAATATCCGGTGTCGGAGCGTGAGGTCGCAGAAGCATGGCGACGTCTGCGACGCCCGACGCGCCACGGTCCACGCGTCGAACTCGACGTCCAGGCAACAGTGAATCGGTACGCCGCTACCGGCGTGGTCACCGGCCCGGTGCTCATGCCACGCCGGGTTAACGCCGCCCGTCTGCTCCTGCTCATTGACCGGCACGGCTCGATGACACCGTTCCACAACTTCGTCGACCACGTCACCAGATCGATTGTCCGCGCCGCCCGCTTGGACTCGATCACCGTCAGATACTTTCGCAACTCGCCTGGCAACAGCCCTGACCGCAGCGTGCTCACGGAGCTCATCGACCCGGTGTCCGTCGAACTGGACGCCATTGTCGATCGCATTCCGCCGCTTACTGCAGGTTGGGTCTACGACGATCCCGCCCTCACCCGGCGGAGGCCGCTGCGTCGGGTACTCGAGGGACTTGCCCCCGGGTCGGGAGTCGTCGTCGTCAGCGACGCGGGCGCACAACGAGGTTCTCTGGTCGTCACCCGAATTTTCGATGCGGTTGCCCTCGGTCTGGCCGTCACCGCCCAGAACGCGCGCATAGCGTGGCTCAATCCGCTCAGCACCGACCGGTGGATCGACGCCACCGCCGAGCAGATTGCTCGCCATATTTCGATGTATCCGCTGGACCGCGCTGGCATGTACGCGGCGGTCGATGTCCTACGGGGGCGGCCAGCCATGGTGAAAGCGCCGCTGTGAACGCCGTCGCTGCCGGATCGAGGGCTGGCGTCAGACTCGCGGAGGCTTGGGCAAGCTTACCGCCAGGCGCGATCAAACTCGCCTGCCACGCCGCCGTCCCTGTGGTCGTCGATCCGACCTTCCTCAACCTGCTGCGCATCAACTTTTTCATGGACCCGCCGGACGATCTGCCGTGGACCGTCGAGGCCGAGCTTCTGGGCTCACCGCTCTTCCGCGAGTTGGGCGGCGAGCTTTTCGAGATCGATCCCGAGCTACGTCGGTGGCTTCTGGTGAGCCTGCAAAGCGTCTACCGTTGGGAGCGCACGGAACGGGTGGCGCTGCTACTCGAACGCTACTCAGACCTGGTCGGCGCCTGGAGCGGCGAGCCGTACCTTGCCCAGGCCCAACGGCTCACAGCCTTGAGCGTCCTCCACCCGGCCAAGGCGCTCCGTTGGCTCGACGACGTCCAGACGGACGTGACTGCCCAGGTCGAGCTCTCCCCCGACTGGTTCGTCGCGATGCGGGGTCGGCTGGAAGCGCAGCCCGTGTCGACCGTCCGGCTGGACGGTGAGATCGGCGCAGCGGCGCAGCGGTTGCGTTTGGGCGACTCGGCCGCCCGCGCCGATCTCACGGCTCTCGGACTTCTTCCCGGCAGCGACGTGGCCGCTGTAAGCGTGGCTCTCCGGTCTGCACCCGGTTCCGACGAGGAGCTTCAGCTGCTGGAGCGTCTGCGCGGCCTGACTGCGGTCGTCAACCCGCTGGTGCAACCCAACACTGGTCTCAGCGCCACGCAAGGCCAGATGAGGGTCGTCGATGTAGAAATCTTTGAGCAAGCCTCCACGTACATCGAGCTTCACCTGTCCGAGGACGGCGGGCCGCAGGCGACGCGGGGCATGGACCGGGCCAGCGTCGATGCGCTGGCCGAGGCTGTCGACCGTGATTACCGCCGGGACACGGTCGCTCAACGGGTGTTCGCTTCCCCGCTGCTGGCTGAACTCGGCGCGAGGCTGTTCGATTTCCTGGACGGCGATCAGCGCTGGCTCACCTCGGTCCTGCGGCATCCGCCCGGGAGCACCCTACGGATCACGACGGCGGACAAACGGTTGCGGCAACTGCCCTGGGAACTGCTGGCGACCGGCGGCTCGTACCTGGCGGTGGCCGCCGGGTCACCGGTACTCCCGGTACGGGTCGTCGGCACCCACGCTCGCCTGCCCGCCGATACGGCAGCGGGTAACCGGCCGTTGCGGGTGTTGTTCATGGCCACCTCCCCGGAACATGTCGAGCCAGTCCTGAACTTCGAGGCCGAAGAAGCGGCGATCCTGGCGGCGACCTCGCGTACCGGCGCCGAACTGGTCGTCGAGGAGAGCGGCACCCTGGACGGCCTGCGAGCGCTGATGCGCGACTACGGCGACGGCTACTTCGACGTGCTGCACCTGAGCGGGCACGCCACCTTGACCGGCATCGGGCCCGGCTTCGTGGTGGAGGACGAGTTCGGCGCGGCCGTCGCCGCTACCGCCGACCAGATCGCGCAGGCATTGTCCGGCACCTGGCCGCGCCTGGTCTTCGTGTCCGGCAGTGGGACCGCCCACAGCCCTGACAGCGGCGCGTTCCCGTCGATGAGCGAAAGCCTGGTCCGCGCCGGAGCCCCGACCGTGCTGGGCTGGGCACTACCGGTCGGCGACACCTCCGCGACTGACTTCGCCGCGAAATTATACGAGAGCCTGGCCGACGGCGGCCGCCTGGACTGGGCCGTGATCGAGGCACGCCGGCACCTCTACCGAGACGAGAAGAGCCCCAACTGGCATCTGCTGCGCGTCTTCGCCGACCGGTCACCGCTGAGCGCGATGGTCACACCATTGAACACCATGAGGCGGCAAGCGATCCGGGTCCGAGCTGCGGACCAGGCATTCCTGGACCCGCAGACCGGATTGTCCCGGGTCGCGTCCCGTTCCACGTTCGTCGGCCGCCGGCGTGTCATCCAACGCTGCCTGCGCGCCCTCAACCAGCCCGCCGACACTGCGGCCGGGGCCTTGGTCCTACACGGCATGGAGGGCCTGGGAAAGAGCAGCCTCGCCTCCCGGCTACTGGAACGCATGCCCACCCACCAGCGCGCCGTCTGGTACGGCCGTGTCGATGCGATCAAACTACGGGAACTACTCACCAAGATCCGCTTCTCCACCCTGGACCAGCAAGTCGAGGCGACAAAAATCCTCGATACCGAGCAGATCCCCCTCGCCCGCCGACTGCAATTCCTGCTCGACGCCGACGGGCCGCTCGGGCGGACCCCGTGTCTGTTCGTGTTCGACGACTTCGAAGACGGCAACCTCGACGAACGCGACGGCAGCCACGTCCTAGCCCCGCAGATGGCCGACATCCTCCCGGCACTACTGACCGCGATCGATGAGACGGGCAGCCGTAGCCGGGTCATCATCACCAGCCGCTACCGGTTCCCGACCCCGGCCGGTACCCGCGTCACCGTGGAATCGCTGGAAACCCTCACCCCCGTCGAGCAGACCAAGAAGATCAGCAACCTGGCCAACCTGCGCCCCGGCTCACATCTGGACCGCGAAATCCGCCGGCGTGCCATCGCCGCCGCGGACGGCAACCCCGGCTTGCTCGACCGGATCGACCGGATCGTCGCCGACACCACCCTCGACGTCGACGCCCTGCTTACCGCGATCGAGAACGAAACCATCCGATTCCGCGAGAACATCCTTGCCAAGGAACTCCTCGACTCCCAGGATCCCGAGCTACGTCACATGCTCGCCACCGTCAGCGTCGTCGAACTCCCCATCCCCGCCGAAACCGTCCACGCCGTCCACGGCCATCCCGATACCACCCGGTACCTCACCCGCGCCGTCCAACTCGGCCTGATCGAAGAAGGCACCGACCCCACCACCCGCCGGCACCGCTACTACGTCTCCAACGTCCTGCGCCCCCTGCTTTCCCTCACCGACGACGAACACATCCGGGCCTGCGCCGCAGCCGCCCGATCCCTCGGCGAGCTCGGCTTCGGAATATCCGCTGGTCACGGGGAGGAGGTGCACCGTCTGGCCGTATCCAGCGGTGAGACGCTAATCGCCCGGGACATCGGCAGCCAGATGGCGAGGCTTTGGCTTCCTAGGTCCAGGTTCGCCGATGTCGAGGCCATTGCCACCGCCACCCTGACCCTTGGACCGGACGCCGGCGCCTTCTACGATCGGGGCTGGGCACGCCGGGCAACCGGCCGGCCCCGGCCTGCGCTGGACGACTATCAGCAGGCCATCGACCTGTACCGGGAGGCCGGTGACCGCGGCAACGAGGCCGCCACCCTTACTAACATCGGTCTCGTGTACGACGGGCTGGGTGACCGGCAACGGGCGCTGGACTTCTACCAGCAGGCTCTACCCATTCGGCGGGAAGTCGGGGACCGGGCCGGCGAAGCCACCACCCTTACTAACATCGGTCTCGTGTACGACGGGCTGGGTGACCGGCAACGGGCGCTGGACTTCTACCAGCAGGCTCTACCCATTCGGCGGGAAGTCGGGGACCGGGCCGGCGAAGCCACCACCCTTACTAACATCGGTCTCGTGTACGACGGGCTGGGTGACCGGCAACGGGCGCTGGACTTCTACCAGCAGGCTCTACCCATTCGGCGGGAAGTCGGGGACCGGGCCGGCGAAGCCACCACCCTTACTAACATCGGTCTCGTGTACGACGGGCTGGGTGACCGGCAACGGGCGCTGGACTTCTACCAGCAGGCTCTACCCATTCGGCGGGAAGTCGGGGACCGGGCCGGCGAAGCCACCACCCTTACTAACATCGGTCTCGTGTACGACGGGCTGGGTGACCGGCAACGGGCGCTGGACTTCTACCAGCAGGCTCTACCCATTCGGCGGGAAGTCGGGGACCGGGCCGGCGAAGCCACCACCCTTACTAACATCGGTCTCGTGTACGACGGGCTGGGTGACCGGCAACGGGCGCTGGACTTCTACCAGCAGGCTCTACCCATTCGGCGGGAAGTCGGGGACCGGGCCGGCGAAGCCACCACCCGGTACAATATCGCGATGATCCACCGGGCAGGTGGTGATCTCGTTCTGGCGGTCGGTGAACTCGAACGCGTGGTCGACCTCGACCGGCAGGTCGAGCATCCGGACCTGGCGGGCGACACTGCGATGCTCGAACAGGTACGCCACGAACTGACACAGGCCCGTGCTAGGGGCTGATCACCCTCAGCCCGACCGAGGGCGCGTCCCCGGAATCTACCGTCCCGGCCTGGCCGTAGTGGCCAGGAACAACTACAGTGACATCTTCCGATGCCTTGCTGGTGTGAGCGTCCGCTGCTCTGGGTGGCCCGCCCGCTCAAGCCATTTTCAGACCACTTCGACAAACGATGTCTACGTGCTGTCACCTGCATATCGAACAAATCAGTGCATATGCAATTTTGTCAGAATAGTACATCGAGATGTGGACGTGGTTGGTGTGCCAGCCGGACGGATCGTCGCTCCCATAGGGGTTGTCGTAGGCGTGCCATCTCTGTTCGGGTGTCCAGATCATCCGGAACCAGATGACGTACTTGATGCCGAGGCGGTCGGCGTTGGCTACGGCCCAGGCCGCCATCGCGTCCCCTCTGGCCTTCTGCGCGCCGGTCGCTTCGCCGCCGGAGGTCATCATAAAGTCACACGCCCGGCCTTTGGGGTGTTCCCCGTGGTCGTCCACGCGGTAGCAACTGGGCTTCGGCCAGCCGGCGGCAGTGGTCTGCTGGACGAGATGCAGGGTGCGCGGGGTGAGACAGCCGGTTCCGGTCGTCGGGTCCGGAATGATGGAGCATGTCTCCTCGGGCCAGGAGCCGTCCGGGTTGCGGGGCGCCGGTTCGGCGCTGCCGAACGGCATCGCTGAGCAGTCGAGGCCGATCTCACCGGCCCCGTATTGATCAACTAAGGCGATAGCGTCGTTGGTCCACTTTGCGTACGCGTCGGGATAGGCGCTCACCTGGACCGCCTGGGCCGCCTCCGTGAGCGGCATTGTCTGCCACCCGGTGATGGTCTTGAGTTTGTCGTAGAACTTGCCCGCCTGGTACGCGGGATCGGCCAGTTGCTCGGGTGTGCCCCATCCTTGGCTTGGGCGCTGCTGGAAGACGCCGATGGAGTCGTGGTCGTTGTCGGCCCCGAGGTAGGGCAGGTTCCGTAGTCCGGATTCCTGCATGGCGACCGCGAGGGCGATGGTCTGGCCCCAGCTGCCGACGCCTTTGGTGACGCCGACCTCGATGATGGTCACGGCGATGTTGATTTGGTTGGTGTCCCATTTCGTAGTGTCCGCCGGTTGTCCGGACGTGTCGGTACTCGGCGTGGTGGCGACCGTGCATGCTCCGGAGCCGCCGCCCATCACGGCGGACAGCAGCAGCATGGGCAGTCCGAGGCAGGCGAGGATGACGATGGTGACGATGCCGAGGATGGCCTTGGTCATAGGCGATGCCTTTCGGTGAAGACAAAAAGGGCCGGGCTGCGCGCGGGTGCGCGGCCGGCCGGAGGAAGGCGATCAGGGATTGGTCAGAGGCAGTGCGTGAACGCGACCAGCCGGGCGTGCACCTCGGCCAGCAACGTGCTGACGAGGGTGTCGGCGTCGGCCAGTGGGTGGCCGTCGGTGACGGGGGTTGCGCAGCGCCAGTCCCAGTGCCCCGGCTGCAAGGCGGGCACGAACCAGAGCGCGTCGGCGCGGTCGAGGAACAACGCGCCGTTGATCTGTGGAGCGAGCACGGTTATGGGCTGGCTGGCGCAGCTGGTCAGGCACCGGCAGCCCGGCGCGTTGTAGGCCGAGCGCGGTAGCCCGCGGTGGATGGGGCAGTTGCAATCGCAGGCGAGGTCGTAGGCCGGGCGAGGGGTCTGGTACATAGCTGTCTCCCCAAGGGTCGTGAAACACAAAAGGGCCGTGGGCCGCCCGCGCGGGCGGCCCACCTTGGATTTGCAGGTTTCAGAGGTTGAAGACCTCGGGGTTCGCGAGCACGTGAACGAGCTCCCGCAACCGGCTCTCGATCACCACGCTCGCGTGGTAGAAGTCGTGCCGGGTGTCGATCTCTCCGGCGTTCCCCCAGTCCCAGGTGCCGTCAGTCAGGGCGGGAACCTGCCAGAGGTAACCGGCTTGGTCGAGGAAGAGCGCGCAGTTCCAGCGGTCGGCCAGCAGGGTGAGGGGCTGGGTGGCGCAAGCGATCGTGCACGCGCAGCCGAACTCGTCGTAGGTGAGCCGGGTCCGCTTGTGGTGCACGGGGCAGCGGCAGTCGCATGGGCGCTGCCATGGCATCAGGTAGGTCAGCATCGTGTCTCCGTATCGATGTCGACGGGGGTGTCGGTGGTCAGGAGTCGGGGCGGATGAGGCTGGTGCCGCCGGGGCCGAGGAGCTTGTCGTGCTGGACGGCTCGGGTTTCCTCGACGGTGAGCAGGTAGGCCGGCAGTTGCGGTATGCCTTTGCGCCAGGCGTGGTAGAGCCGGTGTACGCCGTCGATCAGCAGCGCGGCGGGCGACTGGTCGCCGATACGGACCATGCCGAGCAGCACCGGGTTGGTCAGGTCGGTGCTCATCGCGTACAGCCGGTCGAGGCCGTCGGAGGTAGGACCGATGAGATTGGCCGTCGTGCGGTCGGAATCGTCGAGACGGGTCAGGCCGTACCCGGTCGCCCATGCCGTGACGTCGAGGGCGAGGGTGTCGCGGAGCGCGGCGTCGATCAGCGCCAGGGCGGCGTCGATGTCGAAGACGTACGGGCCGAAGTGGAACCACTGTGGCTGCCTGTCTGTCATCGTTCGCCTCGCTTCGTGGCGAGGGACGTATAGATGCGGATGCATCGCAAGATCAGCTCGTGCGAGGGCAGTTTCAGGAGGCGTTGCCGTTTGTCCTCGCGCAGGTTGTCCCATATCAGGACAGTGACGCTGGCGGACCAGACGTCGACCAGGACCCCGTCGATCTTGGCGTACTGGCGCTCGGCGACGATGCGGCGCAGCGTGTCGATGAGGGTGGCGTCGCCGATCGGGTGGTTGGCGTCGTCGGGCCGGGCCGCCTCCTCGTACTGGGTGAGGCAGTCCTCGCAGGTGTGGGCTCGGGGCGGATCTTCGGTCTCCCACCGGCGGACCTTGTCGACGGGGATCCCGCAGACCGACTGGCGCGGGTCGCGGGGATGCCGCAGATGAGGGGTTATCGCGATCATCAGCTCGTGTCCTTTCGCGGGTACGAGCCGGGGCGTGTTGGCCCCGCGCGGGCTCAACACGCCCCAGGCGGGTGGAGGGTTGGTGGTTAGACCTTCAGCAGGTCGAAGGCGACGAGCTTGAGATCGCCGGTGGTGCCGGTGAGCACGCGGTTGGCGCGGACCAGTTCGTTCTTGGCGGGCTGGTAGTGGTCCAGGTACTCGGTGATGGCCTGGTAGCCGGCCCACCGGCTGCCCGTGATGGCCTTCTGGGTGTCGGCCTCGGTGATTAGGTACTTCAGGGTGCCGAGCCGCTGCTTGGCGTTGCGGCGGGTGGTGTCGGAGGCGTTGTCCTTGACCGGCCACACCTGCCCGACGACCTGCTCGAACTCCCGCATGAGCAGCGGAGTATTCAGCATCCGCTCGGCGGCCTTCTCGAAGGTGTCCATGTATTTCCACATCAGCCCGAGCGCTTCGCGGGCCTGGCTGATCTGGGAGCCGACGTTCGAGGTGTGCCGGAAGGTGTAGTGCCCGACCGCCGCCTCGAACGCGGCTCGCTGGGTGTTGGCGCACACGACCCGGATCGGGCTGGCGTCCACCCGCAGCGCGGCGGTCCCGTCGTGGCTGGTGGTGCCGATCAGGTAGAGGTCCATCCGGTCGACTCCGGCGATCTGCATCGCGTCGGGCAGCTTGAGCGTGACGAATACGCTCTTACCGCGCCGCAGACTGCCGGCCGTCTCGAAGTGGGCGCCGCCGACCTGGTCCACGAGTCGGTCGAGCATCTCGGCGCACTGCTCGTTCTGGACCACGGTGTAGTCGGTGCCGACGATGCCCAGATACTCCGTGGCCCCGGTGACCGGGTTGCGGCGTACGGTCATCTGCTTATCGTCAGCGGGGATGTGCACCTCGACGCCGTCGACGATGTCGATGCCGACCGTGCGGATGGTCCGTACGCCCCAGTTGCCGAGCTGGGCGGCGGCCATGATCTCTTCGGCCTTCATGGTGTTCTGGGTGACGGTGCCGAGCCGGTGCCAGGCCGACAGGCGGGCGCTGGCGAACGCGGTACTGCCATCGGCGAATTGCTCGAGTTCGTGTGGCATGAAAGCTCCTTTCGGATACAGGTGCGGGGCCGAGCAGACGCTCGGCCCCGCGATGGAATGAGTGGGTGGTCAGTCAGGGCTGAGGGGTGCGGTCTTCGTCGGCCGGCATCCTGGCCGTCGGGAAGGCGAACGCGATCGGTGCTTCGGCGACCTGGGCGAGGCTGCCAGTGGACGTCAGGAGCAGGCAGCAGTTGAGGACAGCGGCCGTGCCGAGGTGACGGCCGGTCGCAGCCGTGATGCCTCGGGCGATCTCGTACGGTTTCAGCGGCTGGCCGGGGTTGGCGGCGCAGTAGGCGCTGACCAGGTCAGCCGACGCCGCATCGACCTGGCTGTCGCCTTTGGCCAAGGCCACACCGCCGTCGTGGCGGTGCACGAGGTCCGCCAGTTCCAGCAAGGGCAGCCGCCGTAGCACGATGCGCAGCGGGAGCCCCGTGCGCGCGGCCAGTTGCTCCGGCGTTACGGAGCCACGGTCGGGCATCGCGCGCATGATCTGCGCCGACTCGTTGTCTAGCTGATCGTACGGCTGCCGAGGACCGTCGCCCGGCGGCGTGTGGTGTTGCCTGGTGCTGCCGACTACTGCGGGTCGGTCGGCCGGTGCGCCGGAACCGGCTCCGGGGAGGTCGGTCATGGATGTTGCTCCTCTCGTGGAACGGGTGCGGGGCCGGGCGCATGTGCGCTCGGCCCCGCGAGGTTGGGAATCGGTCAGGACTGCTGGGCGTCGCCGCTGTCCTGGTTGTTGTCGGTCTGCTCGGCCTGGTCGTCGCCCGAACCGTCGCCGTGGTCGTTCTGCTCGGCTTCCGTCTCGGCGTCGCCGGTGTCGTCGTTGACGACGGGCTTCGGGAAGACGAAGGTCAGCGGCGCTTCGGAGACCAGCAGGATGTTGCCCGCGGCGGCGGCCTTGGTGCAGTTGTTGCGCACCGCGCCGGAGCTGACGTTGCGACCGCCCAGCTTCGCGCTGATCGCGGTGGCGATCTCCTGCGGAGTCATCGGCTGGCCGGGGCGGGCGGCCAGCTCGGCGACGGTCAGCTTCTCCAACTCGCCGCGCTGGAAGGGCTGGTTGCCGTCGGCGTTGGCGGTCGCGTCGCTGCGGTGCCCCAGGGGGATCGGGGTGTTGTTCAGCGTGCGCGGGGGCAGCCGAGTCGGCAGTTTGACGGCGTGGACCTCGTCGTCCGGGCCGACGATGTGCAGGGTTCCGTCGGTGCGGATCAGGCTCTGTACCGCGGCGACGGCGGCCGGGGTGCTCGTGACACCGCGGATCACCTGGAAGCACAGCGCGCAGCGCGGCGGCTCCGGGTTCGGGTCGACCTCGGATGCCTTGGTCGGTCCGGCGATCCACCGTTCGGGCTGGCCCGTTTTGGGCGGCAGGCGGCGGGCGGCGTCGGCCTGCTGCATCGCGTCGAGCAGCCGGATGGTGGTGGGGTGGCTGATGCCGCTCTCGGCGACGATCATGTCGACGGCCGCGCCGTCGTCGCCGAATTCGGCCAGGACACCCTTGATGGCCATGACCTTGCGATCGCCGGGACGGGGCGGTGCAACGACCGTACGCGGTTCGCCCGTGGCCGGGGCGTCCGTGTCCTCCTTATCATCCTGGTCCTGGTCCTCATCGCCGTCGTCCTCATCGCCGTCGTCCTCGTCACCTTGGCCGTCGCCGTCTCCGTCGGACGTGGCCTGCTCGCCGGTGGCCTCGTCGCCGGAGTTACCGGTTTCCGTAGGCTGGCTGTCGTCGTCGCCGGTCGGCGAACTCTCGTCGCTGGCTGCCTCGTCGGCCGGGTCGGAGTCCGGCTCGTCCGCCGGCTCGTCCGGGCTGGCGGTGTTCTCGTCGGCGATGTCGGCCGCGTCCAGCGCGGCGGCGGTGTCGTCCGACAGGGTCCAGCGGGCGGGTGTGCCCTCGGCCGCGTCGCCGCCGAGGTCGATCTCGACGATCAGACCGGCGTCGGCCAGGGTTCGGATGGCCTTGTCGGTGGTGGACCGGGCCTTGCCCGATTTCTCGGCCAGTTCGTGGACGTTGCCCTGGCCGAGTTCGGCCAGCGCTGTGAGGACGGCCTGGGTGGCAGGCGTCAGGGACTGCAATTGCATGGGGTTTCCCTCCTCGGGAATAAGGGGTGACGCCCCGGCACCGGACGGCGCTGGGGATGGTTCTCGACGGCGCGTGCGACCGACGGGTGGCCACGCGCGAGTCGAGGGGTGAACGCCCGGCGCGAATGGGCCGGGGTGATCAGCGGCGGGAGATCCGGCGTTCGCCGGTGGCCCGTAGGTGGTAGAGGCGGTCCTCGACGCGGTCGCGGTAGATCCCGGCGATGCCGTGGCTCAGGCGAACGGGGCCGGGGAACTCTGCGGGGTCGAGTTCGACGTCGGCCGTGTTGATCTGAGCCCGTACGGCTCGTCCGGCGATCTTCTGCTTGCGCAGATAGTCGTGGTGCGGCAGGACGATCAGGACGGTGTCGCCGGGGTTGACGTAGCGGCGCCGGACCGGCTGCACCGGGTTCGTCGCGACGTGTCCGGTGCGGTCGGGATCGGTGATGAGCCGGTCGAGGTGAAGGCGCGCACCGTGGTAGTCGCTGACGTGGCCGCTGATCTCGTCGAGCCTGCCCGCCAGCACCGTGGGCGAGCTGTTCAGGTCGTCGCCGTTGATGAGCAGAGTCCGCAACTCGTCCACCGCCGTGAGCAGCACCTCACGGGCGAGGCGAACCTGATCCGCGGATGCCGGGAACGCTGCGGCGGCCGGGACGGGATCGGCGGCGTGCTGGTCGAGGGTCCGCCCGGTGGTCCGGACGATCCACCTCTCCACCAGGTCGAGGTACATCACGGGTCTCCTTTCACATGGTTCGGGCACGCCGAAGACCGGTCACAGCGGAGCTGTGGCCGGTCTTCGAGGTGCGGTGGAGGGGGTGGGTCAGGCGATGGCGACGGCGCACAGCCGTGCGCGGTTGTGCAGGGTGCGCAGGTACATGCACGCCTCGTTGAGGAACCGCAGCCGGTCGGCTGCGGTGTTGGTGGCGGGCCGCATGATGCGTCCGTCGGTGGTGATCAGCGCGTCGCCGACAAGGGCGGCTCGCCAGTAGAGGCCCGCGTAGGTGGCCTCGCCGGCCTGGTAGAGCGACAACTCGTACGGGTCGAAGACGTGGCCGCCGCTGAAGGCGAGCATCGCCAGGACGCGGGGCTGCTGCTCGAAGCGGCGACGGGCCTCGGCCAGGCTGACCTTGGCCGGTTCGGCGTGGTGCTGGGCGAGGAAGTCCTCCCAGAGCCGGGCGGGCTTCGTCGTGGCGTTGATGTGGTAGTTCCAGGCGCGCCAGCGGGCGACGGCCTCGTTCGTGGCGATCATGGACATGCCGGACAGATCGAGTCGGCTCTTACGGCCTCCGGCAGCGAGGGTGATGGCGCCGAACTTACGGGCGGCGTCGAGCAGGTAGTAGCCGAGGAATCGGGTCAGCCAGCCGATGAACTTGCGGTGCCGCACACGGAACCGGCGGGCGGGGGTGCCGTTGGCATTCATGAGGTCGTTGACCTTCTCACTGGCGGCGAACCAGTCGGCGTCCTCGCCGGGGTTGAAGCAGACAGTGACGATCTGATCGGTCAGCGGGGCGGACGTGGGCATGGCGGTGCTCCCTTCGCGAAGCGGGTTGGGGGTGGTGATGCGCGGTGGTGCCACCGGATCGCGGCGTCTGGACCGGCGGGAAGCTGCCGAAAGGAATGCGCGGGGCGCAGATCACGAGCCGACCGGAGACGGTGGGCTACGGGTGAGCTGGGCCGGGCACCGGCAGTCCCGCGAGGCGGGTCGAGACGGGCGGCGGTGCGAACAAAAAGGAAAGAGAAGAAGCTGCACCGTAGCTTCATGATCTGACAGCACCGCCTCTGTCAGGATTCGCGATCATGCCCTTGACCTGGGCTGACAGGTCGAGCCGTGCAGCTGTCAGCGGCTGTCAGGCACGGAAGACGCCACCTGCGAGGTTCGGGTTGCCCGCTATGGGCTGGCCGTGGTCGCTGGGCAGCTCGGCCAGGGAGACCCGGCTGGTGGAGCCGCGCGGGAGCCACACGCGGGCGGCGGGATCGGCGGCGTGGGTGGCGGTGGCGACCGGGACGCCGGTGTGCTGGCCGGGTAGAAGCCGGTGCAGGTGTTCTTCGCGTTGCTCGCTGCCGAGCCAGAACAGCACCGGGTATCGGGTGCCGCCGCTGTCGCGGATGAACGTCGCGTACTTGTCGAGTTTCGCCACAACCCGGCTACCGAGGGCTTCGCTGCCGGTGTCGGCCTCCAGGAAGAAGCCGACTGTGACGGCGTCGGCGGTCCAGAGGCCGTGCCCGTCGGCGGTGATGGTCCGGAACTGCTTGTGGGTGACCTGCTCGGACCACCACCGATCGAGGCGGGCGTCGTCGTGCCGGCGGGCGTGCTCGATCAGACGCACGAAGAACTCGTTGGTCAGCACGAGGTGGATCAGGTGCGGGTTGGCCGACAGCCGTTGCACGGTCTGATTGCTTGATCGGGTGGTGGGCTCGGGCCGTTGGTGGGCGGCGGCTTGGAAGCGTTGTCCGTTGTGGCCGAGCGTCCAGTGCCATGGCTGGCTGCCGCCGCCGTCGCGGGGGAACCGGAACCGTTCGATCAGGCCGAGGGCGGCCAGCTCGTTGAGCCGGATCTGGCAGGTTCGCCGCGCGGTGAACAGCATGCGGTGGATCTGGCCGGTGGTCAGGACCTGGTGGTCGTCGAGGAGTTGGAGCAGGAGCCGGTCACGGCTGGTGATATGGGGGTAGATGGACAGCAGGCTGGCCGTGCGAGAGAGCGGCATAGACGTCACCCCCGGTGGGAGAAGGACACCCTGTAGGGAGTCTGGACGTGTGGATCTTGAATTTGGGGTCGCCGGTGGCCGGGTTTGCCCAGCTCAGGTACCTGACAGACGGCGGGCAGGGGGCTCGTCTGGGGTCTCGTGTCGCAGACACCCCCAAACGAGCCCCCGATGCCGCACCCGGACGAGCCCCCGAACGCAGCCGGTTGTCAGCGGTCCCGGTCGGTCATACGCCGCTTCATCACCGTGCGAGCCAACTGCTGCATCGGCGGCTCCTCGCCGGCAGGCGTGTTCGCGGCGGCGCACGCCTGCCGGATCGCGGTCGGCTCCCCGTCCGCCGCAGCGGGCGGGTTGGTGACGAAGGTGAACGCCGGGAGCTCCCGGTTGTCCACCAGCACCCGGGCCACGGCGGTGAACACGTCAAGGTGGGCGAGGTCATGCTCGTCCACCTCGGGTTTGGTGTGCCGCGACAGCTCCCGCGCGTCGGCCGGGTCGACGTTGAAGATCGCCTTGGTGCGAGCGTTCGCGCTGATCGCCGCGGCGACGTCCTTCGGCAGCTGGGCGAGGTCCTGGTGGGCCATGACCAGGCCGAGCCGGTAGCCGCGCGCCTCGGCCAGCATGTCGCCGACCGAGCCCGGCAGGGTGAGGAAGTTCTGCACCTCGTCCACGTACAACGTGGCGTCCTTGCGCTGTTCCTCGGGCATCGCGGCGCGGGCGATGGCGGCCTGCCACACCCGGGCGACGATCAGCGAGCCGAGGATCCGGCTGGTCTCCTCACCGAGTTGCCCTTTCGGCAGCCGGCACAGCAGCACCCCACCGTCGAGGACCTTGCCCATGTCGAACGAGGAGTGGGCGTTGCCGATCACGTTCTTGACGAAATCCCGCAGCAGGAACGCCCTCAGTCGCGCGAGGACCGGCGCGATGACCTGGCCGCGGAACTGCTCGTTGATGCCGTCGTACCAGAGCCAGAACCCGCCGAGCCCGTCCGGGTCGTCGAGGCCCTGGGTGAACCGGCCGCGGAACTGCCGGTCCTGCAGCAGCGACGGCACCAGGCTCAGGGTCGGCTTGGCGTGCCGCATCAGGGTGAGGCACGCGACGCGCATGGTGTCGTCCATGCGCGGCCCCCACTGGCCCTGGAAGATCTTCGCGAAGATCCCGACCAGGTTGTCTACCGCGAGATGCGGATCGCCCTGGTCATCGAGGGGGTTGAAGCACGCCGGGTTCTCCTGGTCCGGGTCGATGATGTGGATGCGGCTGGCGTAGGAGGCCGGGAGCCGGTCGAGGATGTCGTTGATCAGGTCCCCGCGCGGGTCGATGACCACGGTCCCGCGCCCGGCCTTGATGTCGCCGAGGATCAGGTTCAGCAGCAGCGTGGACTTGCCGACGCCGGTCTTGCCGACGATGTGCATGTGCTGCCGCGAGTCGACTACCTTGAGCCCGACCTTGTGATGCCCGACCTGCGAGCGGCCCAACATCTTCACGCCCCGGCCACCGCTCGGGACCTGCACCGGCGCCGGCACCGCCTTGGCCCGAGCCCGATCTAAACCGGGAACCGCCACGTCCTGCGGCAGCGCGGCCAGCGCCGCGAGCTCCGGCACGGTGGCCAGGAACCCGCGCCGCAACCGGCGTCCGGCGAGCGTGGCGACTGGGTGCGGCATCTTCATCCGGCGCAGCCGGTTCGGGCCGGTGTACGCGGCGGCGGCCGACGCGATCGTGTGCCCGAGCCCGATCAGCCGCCGCCGGACCTCCTCGGCCCGTTGCGGCGTGGGCGGATTCTTGTCCGGCTGCGCGGCGACCGCGAACCGCACGGCGATCTCGAAGTGCGGCACCCGTACGGCCTTCTCGACCACAGTGCGCGCCTCGGCCCCGGCGACCGGGTCCCGGACCTCCGGTCGAGAGGCAGAGCGGGTAGTGGTAGCCGGCCGGGACGGCCCAGGAAGGAAGACCTCGAGCAACCACAGCAGCGGTTCGATCGCCAACCGGGCCGCACCTGCGGCGGCGCGGGTCGCCGGGTCGGGCCGCCCATGCGGGTGGTTGGTCGAGGTGGCTGCCGAGCGGCGGGCTGCCCGTACGCGGCGGGCCGATGCCGGGCGGGCCAGCACCTGCACGCACGCGTACTCACGGTGCCAGACCTCGGCCCCGGCCGACAACAGCGCCCGCAACGGGTCCGCGGCATGCTCCACACGCAGCGGCAGCACGTCGGCGTGCTGCGGCCAGTGCGCCCCACCCGCCTGCTCACCCACCGTCGCCGGGATCGGCGCGCCCGCGTCCCCGACGGTGATCGTGGCGGCGGGCCAGGCCGCGCGGACGGCGGCCTCGACCGCTCCGGGCGGCACCGTCCCGGGCACCCACACCCGGATCGCCAGAGCGCGGCCGGTCCACGTGTACTCCCACCCGACGTGCGGGTAGCCGTAGATCCTGCGCCGCCACACCGACGGCGTGAGCACGCCGACCAGGGTGCTCCAGAACGCGGCGGCGGCCTCGGCTGTCACCTCCGGTGGGGCGGCGATCGTCACCCACCGGGCACCGGTGACGAAGCGGCGGTGCCGCCAGGCGAGGAGCTGGTCGTTGCCGATCACCCCGGCCACGATCAGGGCGGCGGCTACGAGCCCGAGCCACGGCCGGGCGATCACCAAATGTGCGAGGTCAGTGGGCCAGGTCGGGGCGGTGGTCATGCGCCCACCTCCCCAATTCCGGTTACGGCGATCTTGTGTTCGGCCGCCGATCCGACGCTGCGAAAGCCGATCCGCGACCGGCCAGCCACGAGCAGGCCTTCCCCACGCGAGGCCGCGAGGAGCATCCGGGCTTCTCCGGCGGTCAGACCGAATGCCTCGGCGACCGCGTCGATCGACTGGGTGGATTGGCGCATCAGCACCTGGGTGGCGGCGTTGGAGACAACGGCCAGGCCAAGATCGGTCGACAGTACGTCGGCGGCGTCCTGGGTGATCACGCACAGCCCGGCGAGGCGTTTACGGGCGGCCTTGGACATCCGGAACAGGAACCGTGCGCCTTCGCCGTCGCGCATCAGTAGCCAAGCTTCGTCGACCACGACGAGTTGACGGCGCCGGCGTCCGTTGAGGGCCGGAGCGTCGATGCTCGACCAGATCGCGTCCAACGCCAACAACGTGCCGACGGTACGTAGCTCGTCAGACAGGTGCCGCAGCGACCATACGACGAGGTGACCGCCGGGGGTTGTGGTGGTCGAGCCGTTGAACAGGCCGGCGAAGTTCCCGACCGTCCACGGCGCGAGCCGGGCCGCGAGCTGGGCGGCGGCCGGGTCGTCGTCGGCCGCGAGGACCTCGGCCAGGTCCCGCATCAGCGGTGCGGGTCTGCTCCAGGTGGCGGGATCGGTGTTGATCCCGGCCCGGTTGTAGGTGGTGGTGATGGCACGGTCCAGGGCTGCTCGTTCGGCCGGTGGTGGCGTCGCGCCGAGCATCACCGAGATCAGCGTGTGCAGGAACAGGCCCCGCCGGGTCAGCGTGTCGGGCCGGTCGTCGTCCGGCAGGTCGAGGGGGTTGACCCGTACCCCGGGTACGCCGAGTTGCACGACCGTGCCGCCGACGTGTTCCGCGAGCGGCGTGTACTCGTCTTCCGGGTCGATGACCGACACGGTGGTGCCCTGGTAAAGGTTGCGGAGGACTTCCAGCTTGACGAAGTACGACTTACCGGCGCCCGAGCGGGCCAGGACCACGCTGTTGTGGTTGTCCTGCGCCCACCGGTTCCACAGCAGGACGCCGTTGCTGGTGGTGTTCAGCCCGTAGAGCACGCCGTCCGGGGCGGCGACGGTGCCGGGGACCGGGGCGGCGAGGTCGGCCGAGGCGAGCGGGAACGCCGCCGCCAGGGCGGTGGTGTCGAGGATGCGCCGCATCCGCAGCGGGTCCACGCCGATCGGCAGGGTCGAGATCCAGCCCTGCTGGTGGCGGAACGTGGCCGGTTGCAAGTCCAACAACACGGACGCAGCAGCTGATTTCACCCCCGCCGTGACGGTGCGCAGCTCGTCCAGGTCGCGGGCGTGGATGGTGACGTAGATGCCCGTGTCGAACAGCTTCGCCGCGCCCCGGGCCACCCGCTCGGCCAGATCGGCGGCGTCGGCGGCTGCCGCGTCGGTCATCGGGTCGCCGAGGCCGCCTTTACCGGCGTCCAGGCGCCGCGACGATTCCAGCCGGGCGCGCTGGCGTTTGAGCATCGGCGCGGCCAGCTGCGGCGCGACCGGGCTGATGTGGACCGCGACATCGACCCGGCCTGGGTAGGACAGCAAGGGGTCCAACCATGCGGGGCCGACCTCGGCCGGGTAGCCGCACACTACGAACGTGGCGGCGTAGCCGTCCCCGACTCGTACATGTGCCGAGGCAACTGTCAGTGCGGCCGGGGACGGCATGTCCGCCCCGGCCGCGATGTTCTTGTTCGTCTTCAGCAGGTTCACGGGTTGCTCCGTACGGTGATTGGGGCGCCGGGCACCGCACGCGGACCCGGCGCGGGAGGAGAGAAAGGATCGACGGCGGCGGCCAATGCCGAGGCGACGGCCGGCCCGTCCAGCGCGGCGGCTTCGACACCGAGGCCGGACAGAGCGCGTACCGCGGCATCGGCCGCGTGCTCGCCGGTGACAACGGCCAGAACCTGGCGCCGCAGCGGATCCCGCTCGGCGTCGAGATCGAGCAGGAATCCGGCGTAGTCGTCGGCGGCGGTCTGCAACGCAGGGTGCGGCAGGCGCGGCGCGACGTCGGCGGTCGCCCGCGCATACACGCTCAGGTCATGCCGCTGCGCGGCGACGAGCAACTGCGCCGGGCCGGTCAGGGAGTTGAGGAACCGGCCGAACCCGTCCAACAAAGCGGCCTGCTCGCCGCCGGTGCGCAGGTGGATACTCGTGGTGCCGCAGGCGATCAGGACCTTGCTGGTGCCTTCGCTGGTGAGCACCCCGGCAGGATTGATGCTCATGACCGGAGACCGCAACGGCGCCGGGATGCTCGGCTTGCCAGCCACGACGGCGACCGAGCTGGCCCGCGCCGTGCCGGGCACGAGAGTGCGCGGGCTGCGCGACAACGCGAAACCGTGCTTGAGCCACACGTCCAACGGAAGACCGTCGCGGCGGCCGATCGCTATGACGACTGCGACAGCGAACACGACGATCCCTGCGGCGATCCACGCCGCAGGCGGCAGGAACGGGCCGTAGGTGCGATAGGCGCCGAACCCGGCCAGGGCAGGGCCGCCGATGATGACGAGTTGCCGGAAGGTCAGCCCGAAGGCGATGCGGTCCGGTTCGGAGACGTTCGCTGGTACCACTGCGCGCGGCGTGGTGTCCTCGTTGGTCATCGGACACCCCGCAGCAGCGGTATGCGGCGGGCGATGCCTTGCACGACGATGGCGCGCAGCAGGAACCCGCCGATGTTGGGTGAGCCCTTACCACCTGTCACGTACCGGCCCAGCAGGGCCGGGATCTTCATCGTGAGCCAGAGCATCACGACGACCAGCATCAGGTTCAACGTGTCCGAGGCGGGCACGCCCAAGACGATCGGCAGGTTCGCGTCCGGGTTGATCACCATGTCGATGCCGTTGGTGAACGCGACGGCTTGCAGTGACGGGGTGGCCAAGCAGCCCAGCAGGGAGCGCCACCACAGGTCGGCGGCACCCTGCGACCACGGGGTGGCGTAACAGGCCAGCGCCACCGGCGCGAGCCCGGCCAGAACGAGCAGCACGCCGACGCGCACGAACCAGCTCCCGATGAGCATGGCCATCAACACGACGATCAGCAGCGCGATGATCGCGATCAGCAGCGTGTTGCCGTCGTCGCTGATCGCGGCGGCGATACGCGCCTTCACGAAGGTGACCGTCTCGGTAGTGGGCGCCGTGGTACCGGTCATGGAGACCGTCAGCGCGTTGGCGATGGCGATGATCTGGCTGGTCAGTGGTATCGAGAAGGCGGACAGCACGAAACCCACGACCAGGCGTGGGATCAGCTCCTTGATGCCGTAGCGCATCTGGACCGAGTCGCCGACCATGGTCGCGATGCCCACGGCGATGATGGCGAGAACGAAGCAGGAGTCGACGACCAGCGCGCTCTTGTCGGCGATCGACGTGACCTGCGGCAGGACGGTGACGTCCGGCGATACGAACAGTGTTGAGGCCAGCAGGGCCAGGAGCCCGCTGAGCAGGTCGACGACCTGCTCAGCGAGCCAGGTGACCAGGCCGTCCATCAGCCAGTCGGTCATGATCGGTCAGCCGCCGAGGATGCTTTGCAGCACATCGAGGACCACCGGGGACAACACGGCCAGCGCGTAGCCGATCAGAGCGGACTTGAAGTTGCCCTTGGCTTGCTCGACCTGGGCGGGGTCGCCTCCGGCGGCCATGTAGCGCAGGCCGCCGATGACCAGGAACATCGTCGCGACGACCGCGATGATGCCCATGATCCAGCCGGTGATGCCATCGATGACCTGCGGGATGGTCTTGGCCGCCGCCAGCGGCACGTCAGCTGCTGCGGCAAGGGACAGAAGGGTGAGACTGGTGTGCATCGCGAGGCTCCACAGGAGTTCTGCGGGGCCGCCGCGATGGGGACCGGGGCGAAGGTCGAGACTGATCCGGTGGGGCGCTCCTCCTCGCGTCTCGCGAAGGGTGGCGGTGTCAGCGCGCCGCGCCAGCCCTGCCGGACCATCAGGGCCTCGCCGCTTCGATGGTCCCCACCGGGCGGGCATGCCGTGGATGACATGCACCACCCAGATCCGCGATGTCAGGTCGATCGAACTCGTGCCACTCCTGTCACGACCTGACCCGATCGGTCGAACCGGGTAGCCATCGGTGAGTGAACGAGACAGGCTCTCTTATATGGACGGTGAGAGGCTGGCTCAGGGATCGCTCGGCGGATGGATGCGGTCACAACGGCTGACGCGGTACTCGCCCGAGGCTCGGGTGGCGGTGTTCATCGACTTCGAGAACCTGGTCTGCGGCGCCGGCAAGGGCCTTCCTGGGCAGAGCGAGCCGATCCCCGCCAAGGCGCTGACGCACCTGTGCCGCGGGTTCTACGGCAACGCCTCCATTCGCAAGGCGTACGCCGACTGGGCCAACACCGGGTTCGGCCGCTACCAGCCAGCGTTGGCCAACAACGGCGTCGACCTCGTCCAGATCGCCCACCACGGCATCGCGGGGAAGAACGCCGCCGACATCCGCATGGCCGTCGACGCGATGGAAGTCCTCATCAGCCACCCCGACGTGGACGTGTTCATCCTGGTCACCGGCGACAGCGACTACTCGCCACTGGTTCACCGGCTACGCGAGTTCGGCAAACACGTCGTCGGCGTCGGCACGCAAGCCACCGCCAGCCAGCGACTGGTCTCGGTCTGCTCGGAGTACAAGTTCTGGGGCACCGTCGTCGCCGAGGTGGAACCGGCCGCCAGACCCGCCGTGACCGCCGTCTTCGACATCGCGGCAGCCGAAGCCCTGCTGGTGCGCGCCTTCGAGCAAATCCCTACCGACACTCCCACCGCCGGCACCGTCAAGAACAAGATGCTCGTGCTGGACCCGTCGTTCGACCAGGCCAACTACGGCTGCCGTAACTTTCGCGACTTCCTCAGCCGCCTGCCGCACCGGGTCGCCGCCGTAGGGCGTTCCGGCAGCGACATCACCGTGCGTCTGATCACCGCACCAGCGTGAGCGGACGCGCGACGACGGTCCGCTGAAACGGATCGAGGCCGCGCCGAGCATCTGCTCGGTGCGGCCTCGATCCGGTGATGTCGGAAGCGCCTCACGCTGCCGTCGGGCTGGCGCTGCGGTCGCTCGGGGCGAAGGGTCCGGACAGGTCGCCGCGCCTGACTGCGGCCGCGACGACTCGTTCGGCGCGGCGGCGCCGCATCCGCAGCGCTGGGGCCGTGATGCCTTGCTCGGCGGCGAGTTGTTCGATCAGGGCGTCACCGAAGCGGGTGGCGCTGATCAGTTCGGCGGCTTCGTCGCTGATCATGCCGGCGGCGGCGGCCCGGCCGAGCAACAGATCCGGGTGCCCGTAGGGCATGCGCGGGGTGCGGGAGCCGGTGGACAGATCCAGCGGTAGCTCCTCGTCTTCCTGGTCCTTGATGACGGTGGCTCCGGCGCGCCAAGCCGTCCAGCACATCCGCAGCCACAGCCGCGGCTTGTCTAGGTCTGTGTTGCGCAGCGCCTCCAGGAACCCGGCCAGGACTTCGGAGTCGACGTCGTCGGCGAGCCTGGGCCGCCCGTGACTGATCTTCGCCGCGAGGTGGGTCAGGGCGGGCAGCGCGACGCCGATCGCGCCGACGACCCAGGCCGGTCCCCATTCGCGGGCGTGGCGGGCGAGTTGGCGCCACAGGATGTCGGTGGTGTCGCTGTCGTACCGCTCGTACACCAGCAGGGTGCGCAGCCGGTCCAGCGGCATCGTCGTGTTCGGCATCCCCGGCACGGGCCGGGCGTCGAACACTAGCGGAGCCGGTTCGCAGGTCAGCAGCGCGAACGCCTTCTCCGCGCTGGTCAAAGCGGTGTTGGCATTCCGGGGGCGGCGTGTCGTAGCCATGATCGGTCTCCTCGGTCGGGGGCGTGTCGCGGGATGCGAACGGCTCCGAGGCACCGATTGGGACAGCCCGGTCTGACACCAGAAGCGATTGTCAGATCGAGACAGGTCGCGACCGGTCGGGACAGATCCGACGCCCGCCGGGCGGCTGTCAGGTCGCTGGGGTGACCGATGCTGACAGGACACGGCCGAGTTCGATCGGCCTGACAAACAGGACCTGTGCATCGTCAGCGCGCCCGCCGGTCCGGGGGCCAACGAAGCCCATGACCGAGAGAAAACACCGTCAGGCGCCGGTTCCCGTCGGGGACGTGGTGTCCGGCGACCCGCCCGTGCCGATCACGTTCTGGCCGGTTCCCGCTCCCGTTCCGGGCGAGACCATGTCTAACGCGATGGGCGTACGGCTCGTGCACAACCTCACCCACCCGACTGACCTGATCACCGACCTCACCGCCGGGCCGCAGTTGGCCCGCGCGATCATCGCCGCCCGGCGTCGCAGCCACCTGCAGAACACCCGGACGGTCGGCTGGGACTGGCACACCGCGACCCTGATCGTCACCGGCTGGCCCTCGAGCGACCCGAGGGAGTTCTTCGCCCGGTGCCGTACCAGTCTGCTGCCGGGCGGCTGCGTGGCCGTCCTGCTGCCGCACGGCGACGTGGTTCTTCCGGTCGATGTCATCACCGCGGCGAAGAAGGCCGGGCTGGCGTACCTGCAGCACATCGTGGCGGCGGGCCGGCCGCTGCGACGAGGGAATCAGACCCAGCTCGATATCCACACCGACGTGCTGATCATGACCCACAGTGCGGAGAACGGAGGCAGCGATGGCTGACGCCACTCTGCCGGTCACCTCGGTCTGGCTGACCTGCCAGCAACCGGCACGTGACCAGCGCCGGGGCCGCTACATTCCGGCAACCTCGACCCACCCAGGCAAGATGCTGCCGCACCTGGCCGCCCACGCGATCAGCTCATTCACTGCGCCCGGTGATCTGGTGTTCGACCCGATGGCCGGGTCCGGCACCACACTGGTCGAGGCCATGCATCTGGGCCGTGACGCGATCGGCATCGACATCGAGCCCCGATTCACCGCGATGGCCGAGCAGAACATCACTCTGGCCGCGTCGCAGGGCGCGGCCGGCACCGCGAAGGTCATCACCGGGGACGCCACCGGATTGCTCGATCTGGTCCCGGCGTCCGCGGTCGGTCAGGTGGGACTCGTGCTCACCTCGCCGCCGTACGGGCGCGGGACTCACGGGCTGGTGCGGGCGGACAGTACCGGGGTACGCAAGCGGGACCATCTGTACGGGGACCGGGAACGCGGGAACCTCGCCTATGCGGGATGGTCCCGCTTGCTCGACGGATTCGCCACGATCCTGGCCGCCTCGTATCAACTGCTGCGTCCCGGCGGGACCGTGGTGATCACCTGCCGACCGGTACGCCGCCAGCGGGACAACCTGATCGACCTGCCCGGCGAACTGCTCGCGGTCGCCCAGTCGGTCGGACTGGTCCCGGTGCAGCGATGCGCGGCGATGCTCGCCGCCGTCCGTGACGGGCAGATCGTGCACCGCGCCTCCATGTTTGGGCTGATGGCCGTGCGCCGAGCCCGTGCCGAAGGCGTCCCCGTCCACCTCATCGCGCATGAGGACGTCTTGGTCCTGCGACGCTGTTAAAAACTCCTGAAGTTCCGTAGCAACCCAATGGGTTCGTCCGGCCAATCCTGGGGTCCATGCAGGTCAGGCACTGTTTATCGGAGCAATCCTCGTCATCGTTGACCGGCCTGACACGGCTTCGGGGCGGGCGTTCGGGAATGCGTCGCCATCATCCGGGGTCGTCGGGCTGTTGCTGGCCGCCGTGCCCGACCTGACAGGTCCGCACGGCGGTGCAGCCGGAACCTGACAGGTGCCACCCGGTCAGAACCGGGAACCTGACAGGTGCCACCCGGCGCTGTCCTGCCTGCCGTTTGCTGCCCCGTGTCAGGGGCCCGGTCTCACCGATCACTGGCCGACAACGGGTGACCGTTGAGGCCGCCCGCCTCGTCCCGGCGGAGCGGTACTCGACCAGACCGGCCGCCGTCGAGCGAGTCCCGGCGGCGGGTCCCGCTCCGCCTCGGCGACCGAAGCGGGACCCGCCGGCTGGAGGAGTCCCGTCGAGCGGGACTTCGCCGATGTCCCGCACAGTCCCGCTCGATCGAGGGGACCTGACCGGGACTGCGGGACTGCCCGGCTGACAGGTTTTGACAGACCTGCCGGTCTGACAGCCGAGCACCGGGACCGCCGGTCCCTCGTACGCTGAAGGTTCTCCTTTTCTTTCTGTGTCCCGATCCCTTGCCCCGCGCGACGGCATCGCGCCCACCATCACGGTCGGCCGCCGCCGCCAGCCTCGGATCTGGCACCCATCTGCTGACGCCCTCCGCTGACACGGCCAGGGCGCGGTAGCGCACACCCAAATTTCCAGCAGCGGCCATCACCCGATGGCCGCCTTCCTGCTGTCCGGAGGAGGACGACATGCTCAAACCCGCCTGGTACCTGCCTGGTGCCGACTGGTACGCGCAGGTCCCCGATCGTCCCGGGATCGACGATGACGGCCAAGACGTCGTGAACATGCTCGCTCAGATGCTCGGCGATGATCCGCGCCTGGATCCGCCGGTCACCGTCGCGATGACCTACATCATCCTGCTCGCGGTGGAACACCTCGGCGACATCATGACCCACGCCGCCGAACTGCACGACCTCGCCGAACTGGCCCGACTGGTGTGCGGCCTCAACCTGATTCAGGCGTACCTGACCCAGACCATCCAGCGCATCGCCGCGAACACCGATGCCCGTGCCTTCCCCGGCTCCGTCGATGCACCAGCCGCAGCGCTGCGAGCCATTATCGACAGCCTCAGTGCCGCCGGCGCCAACAGCGAGCTGGTCGCGGGACACCTCAAAGAGGCGCACCTGCGGCTGTACGGACTCACGTATTAGCTGATTCCCTCTTCGGCCGTGCCCGGCCGACCGCGCGAATCCCGCGCACTCTTCCGGGCACGGCCGATCTGGCGTGCCCGGATTCCACCTGATGGATGGAGGAATCCCATGCCGTACCCCGACCTCGGTACGCCACGCCACCGCCCCGCCGTGCCTGCGCCCCGCCGGCGTCCGGACGTCGCCCCGCAGGTTCTCGCGCTGCTAGACCGCGCCCAGCACGGCGACCGCGACGCCTTCGCACAGCTTTACCTCACCTTCCGCGAACCGGTCACCCGGTATGTGGCCGTGCGCCTGCGAGGCCGCGACCGCGACGCGATCCCCGACCTCGTGCAGGAGACGTTCACCGGAGCCCTGGCGGACCTGAACACCGCGCTGCTCGACGTACGCGGCTGGTTCATCTGGCACGCCGCGAAGGCGTGCAACCAGCACGACTGGTCCCGCCGCCGCTACGTCCGCGCCGCGTACGTCGTCCGCGACCACGAGCCCGCGCCCACCGCCCCGGCCGTCGCCGCGCCGCCTGACCGGCTCGGGCGGATCACCTTCGCCCACGCGATGGCGAGGCTGACCGCCGCCCAGCGCCGCGCGATCCAGCTGCGCTATTTGGACGGCTACCCCCGCGACGACACCGCCCGGCTCATGGATCGCAGCACCCAAGCCGTCCGCGACCTGGAACGACGCGGCCTGCGCCACCTCCAAGCAGCCCTCACCACTGCGCCGGTCCCGGCATGAATCCCGTTCAGACACCAGCGAAAGGCCGATCATGACGCTGTTCTACATCGCCGTCTACCACAACACCGACAGCCGCTTCTTCCCGTACGAGCCCGGCCACACCCTCACCAAGGTCATCTCCCACTGGCGGGACCTGCCCGCCGAGACCAGCCCGGAGGACATCGCCGACTGGGCGTTCGCCCTGTTCAACGCCGACCTCGACACGCTGCAAGACCGCCGCGGATACCCCGGCGGCGGCGAGCTGGACTTCCTGCTCGCCTGCACCTACCGGCTACTGAAACTGCGCTCGCTATCGGCCGGCGACGTCCTCGGGATCACCACCGAGCAGACCACCATCTTCCTGGCGTGCGAGTTCGCCGGTTGGCGACGCATCGACAGTCCGGACAACCGCACCGGCCAGGCACTGACCGCCGACACCATCTACCAGCACCTGCGTCGGAGCCACCATGGGTGAGCATCCCTGCCATCAGCACCGGCCGGGCGAGCACACCGACGCATGCCTGACCGGCGACTGCGGGTTCTGCGGCACCGGCCTCCACGACGTCGCCTCCGGCGAATGCCGCGCCTGCCTCCGGATCGTCTGCGAACACTGCGACGGCGGATACCAGGCCGACCTCGGCCCGATCTGCCAGCCCTGCGCGCCGTCCGCGCCCGTCAGCTCGGCCACCGGGGATCTCGTGGAGTACCGGCTGTGCGTGTTCGAGTTCGACCTGTCCTGCGGCCACACGGTCTTCGTCGCCCTGACCGGCTGGTACCCCGTCACGGTGGCCTGCTGCAACCGGCTCGGCGGCACCATCCTGCGCGGCGACTACCACCCGCTGGACTCTGACATCGACTACGTCAGGGGCGTGTACGAGCGCTACGAACTGCGCCCCCAGGGGACTCCGCCCGGCTCCACACACGTGATCGGCCGGCGGCCCCGCACCGACGAGCCACGCCCGCCCGACCGGACCGGCCTGAAGGGCTCCGCCGGGCGATACCCGGCTCGTGTCGGCGCCACCGTCAGTTGGGACGGCTCGATCGCGACGCCCGAGACCACCTGACCCGGGCCGCCGTACACGGCGCCCGAAGCACCAAATACGGCCCGCCAGAAGGCGGGCCGTCGTCGTATCCGGAACCCGGGACGCCTCGCCTGGAAAACGCGCGTCCCGGGTTTCTCCACCAGAAATGGAGGAACCCAGTGTTCACCACACCCCTCGTGATCGCCACCCTCGTGGCCGTCACGCTCGGAGCCGTCATCGGCTTCCTGACCGGCCGCCGGGCAACCCGGCTGATCATCGCCCGGCTGCGTGACGACCTGGCCGACAAGGTTTGGCAGCTCACCCATGACCCGCTCACCGGGCTGAACAACCGCAGCGGCCTCCGCGCCATCCACACCGCCATCGCCGCATCCGAGCCCCGGCAGATCGTCACCGTGCTCATCGACCTCGACCTGTTCAAAGAAGTCAACGACGCGTACGGCCACGACGCCGGAGACGACCTGCTCAAGGCGGCCGCCGTCCGGATTACCCGGCTCGCCGCCCTCTACAGCGGGCACGCCGCGCGGCTGGCCGGCGATGAGTTCGCCGTCATCGCGCCGCTGGACGCCACCCGGCTCGCTCACATGGCCCTGCTGTTCACCAACGTGATCGCCGAACCGGTCGAGGTTCGCACCGACGACGGGCCCGCCCTCGTCACGGTTACCGCGAGCCTCGGCATCGCCGTCGCCTCCAGCACCGACCTGCTCGAAGGCGTTGCCCTGCACCACGCCGACCTGGCCATGTACCACGCCAAACAGCAAGGCGGGAACCAGTACGTCCTCTACCGGGCCGGCATGACGATGCCCACCCGCCCGCCGCGCCGCGGACCCCGCCTGCGCGACCAGCGTCGCACCCCGAACGGCGGCGGAGCATGAACCTCGCCAACCTGATGGCCTGTGCCCTCTGCCGCGAAGCCCTGACCGAACACCACGACGGTGAACACGTCAGCTACCGGCACCCGGTCGCCGAGAAGGACCACCCGGTCACGCCCATCAGCGCCACCCTGCTGCGCGATGTCTTCCACCGCTGCCACACCTGCTCCACTGGCCTGCCGGTCTGGGACTACCGGACCGGGCTCATCCAACTCCTGGCCGTCGACGCCGGTGTCGTGCAGACCTACAACGACCACTGGCAGATCTGCTACCCGTGCGCCCAGCTCATCGAGGCCGACGACATCGACGCTCTCACCGCACGGTGCGCGGGCCTGGTCGGATGGCGTCCCGGCAGCATCGAGTACACCCAACTCCACCTGCTGCACCGCGGCATCGTCCTCGGCCGCGAAGACCGGACCCTGCTGGCCACCACGCCGTGGCCACCGGCCCGGATCACCGCCGACATGCTGCCGAAGATCCGTGACCGGTTCACCGGGCTGCTCCGCGGCAGCGTGCGGCTACCCGGCCCGATCAACGAGCCGAGCCGCCGGCGGCACCTGGCCGACCAACTCGACGTCGCACCGATGTACTGGGTCAACGACGAGTTCACCGGCCTGGTCACCGCGGTCAGCACCGACCAGCCCACCGCCCGACTCACCGACGACCTCGCACCCACCCCGGACGGCCTGATCGTCTGGTCCGAACCGGTCGGCACCAGGGAGGAACTCGCCGCCGTCTCCTGGACCCAGAGCACCGACGGCTGGCAGCTCATCGGCTACCGCAGCATCGGCACCGCCGTCCCCGACACCCTGATGCCGCAGCTGCGGCACGAGATCGGCTGGCTGCTGCCCATCCACGCCGAACACCTCACCCGCCGGGCCGCCATCGACGGTGATCACCCGCTCAGCCCAATGGTGACCACCTGGCTGCTGATCCATCAGCAGATGGCCGACACCGTGGCGACGAAACTGCCCAACGGCACGATCCGCGCCTACCAGCGCAGCCGACGCCCGGCACCCGAGGTCAAGACCGTACGGATCAAACCCCGTACCACCACTATGGCGCAACCGGATCAGAGGCGGGGCGGCTCGCGGACGCGGGCCAAGCCCGACCACCGGTTCTGGGTCTCCGGTCATGAACGTCAACAGGCGTATGGCCCCGGCCGAAGCCTGCGCCGTCCCATCGACGTCCAGCCTTTCCTCAAGGGCGACGAGAACCTGCCCATCAAGTTGAGCACCACCGTCCGCATCCTGCGCGGACGGCCTGACACCGGAAACCGCTCACCAGAGTGATCCGGCACGTGGCGGGTGAGGCCGAGCCTCACCCGCCACGGCGCCATGGACCCGGTTCATGACGGTGTCTCGCCCCGCCGGAGCGCGCATCGCGCGACTCACGGGGCCGGCCGGTCCCAATGCGCCCGGCGCCGCATCAGCAGTGCTACCAGAATCTTGCCAAGGAGCCTCTTCATGTATGACGCCCTACCCGAACTACGGATCCGCAACGACGTCGACCTCGTCGCTGTCGCGCCCTACCTGCTCGGATTCCAGCCCGGCGACGGCAGCATCGTCGTCATCGCCTTCGCCGACAACCTCGTCGTACTCGGCGCACGCCTGGAACTCCCCGGCCCGGACGACCCCGCCGCGGCGTTGATCGAAATGAGTCACCACATCGCTGACGTCGCCCGCCGAGCCCACCCGAACCCCACGCTGGGTCTGATCGGCTACGGCCCAGCGGCCGACCTCGACCCGGCGTTGCACGCTGCCGCCGCCGTGTTCTCCCTCTGCGGACTGCCCGTGCGCCCGCTGCTACGCGTGACCGACAACCGCATCCTGCACCCCGGCTGCACCCACTCCGACTGCCCGCCGGACGGCATACCCTTCGATCCCTCGGCCTCGCCGGTCCCCGCCGAAGCCACGTACGCCGGGGTGGTCGCCCCCTGCCCAACCGGGACGCCAAGGCTGCCCTGCTCACACCGGACACCGCTGCCACCGGTGAAGCGATCCAGCAGGCGATCATCGAAGCCACCGCCCGTCTACAGATGCTGGGTGACGACCTCGACGAAGCCGGAGTATCGGCCATCGCCGAGGCTCTCCGCCAGCATGCCAACGGCATCTCACCCGACGAAGCCGAACTCGCCTGGCTCCTGGTCCTGCTCACGCACCCATCGGTATGCAACCGGGCCAGCGGGCGAACCGAACCGAACCAGCAACACCTCGCGTTCTGGATCGAAATCACCCGCCGAGCACCCGAACCGTTCGTCCTCGCCCCCGCCACGTTGCTCGCGTTCACCGCCTGGAGATTCGGCGACGGCATGATCGCCACCCTGGCTGCCGAACGCGCCCTGAACATCGACCCGGCCAACGAGACCGCCCTCGCCATCCTCTACGCAGTGAACGCGGGGATCAGTGCGGCAGAGATCGAGCGGTCGATCGACGACCAGAGCACCGCATCACGGAGGGAGGACGACCATGGCAAGTAGGCCACTCTGGTACCCGCCAGTCGCCATCACCGCCAGCACCTGGCTCCGCCAAGAAATACAACAAGTCCAACAGCACGCCGGATGCGACTTCGACGTCACCGGCTCCCTTCCGGACGGCCGTAAGAACGCTCGCCATCGCCCGATGATCATCATCGGTACGGACCTCGTCGGACGCGTCCGCAAGCCCTTCTACTGCGGCGGCATCGTCGTCGTGGCCGCACTCACCTCCGACGACCGACGCGCCATCGACCACGCCACCAGGATCAACGCAGCCCACATCGTCGCCCTTCCGCACGGACGACAGTGGCTGGCAGAGAAACTCCTACAGATCATGGACAGCCGGTAAATCGGGACCGCCCCATCTACTGGCCTACCTTGGCGGAGCGAGCCGTCACGGCTCGCTCCGCCGCCCCCGCTATCAGCCGCAACGCGCGAGAGGCGTGCTTTTTGTGCTTATGGGGAGCAACGGTCGCGATGATCCCGGCCTGGCGTGCCCGCGCCGGGGAGGAACTGGCGGGCTACGAACCGGTGGCACTGGCCCGCCTGGAACCGACGCTGGTTGACGACGATCGCCGCCCTGACGTCGGCACGTTGAGCGCAGGCCAACCGTGAGGCGTGGAACCGTTAAGCTACCGGCGAGGTGCGGATCCGGCTGGAGGGAACCCCGAGCATGACAGACGACGCCACGTCGGCCGCGACCACGCAAACGAGCTTTCGCAGTGCCGACGGCCTGCTTCTTCGCGGAACATTTGTCGCGCCGAGCGGACCGCCGCGGTCCTGCACCGTGTTGGTACACGGTGGAGGTGTGACCCGTGAAGAGGGCGGGTTCTTCGGTCGGCTCGCTGCGGGCCTGACTTCGGCTGGTGTGGCGTCGCTGCGCTTCGACTTTCGCGGCCACGGTGAAAGCGAAGGCAGACAGGAGGATCTCACGCTTTCCGGGGTCCTCAACGACATCCGTGCTGCTGTCGCGCATGCCCGCGAGCTATCTAATAGTGTTCCCGTTAATCTCTTAGGGGCCAGCTTCAGCGGCGGCATCTGTGCGTATTTCGCTGCCGAATTTCCGATGGAGATCGCTAGGCTCATCCTGATCAACCCGCTGGTCAATTACAAGAAGCGGTTTATTGACGATAAGCCCTACTGGAATAATGATCAGATCGCCGAGTCTGCGGGTCGTGAGTTGATTCAGGATGGGTTCTTGCCACACTCGACAACGTTCAAGCTTGGCCGTCCTCTGCTCAACGAGGTGTTCTATCTGCGCCCTGATCGAAAGTCGGGCGACATTCAGGCACCAACGCTGATCCTGCACGGGACCGGTGACACCTTCATTCCCGTGCAGAGTTCACGCGACTTCATAGCGAAGATCGCCGCACGCGCTGAGTTGATTGAGATCGAGGGTGCGCAGCACGGGATCGCCGTCCATGACGATCCGCAGTACCGGAATCCGCAGACGCAAATATGGCAGGCGAAGGCAATCGAGGACATTGCCGCCTGGAGCGCTTAGCTACACCGTTTCCATGAGTTGGGCGAACGAGGCAACTGCCGGCCGTTTCCACCAGGGATGCAGGTGAGCCCGTAACCGGGACAGTTCCTGCACGGTCCGCACCGATCCGGCCAGAGTGGCAGTGGAGAAGGCCGCGCAGCCGATGGATGCGGCTGCATCAGCCTGCTGGATGGATGCCATGTTCTGGGCCCGCAGTACGGAGAAGTACCCGAAGTCCCGCGCTGAGAAGATATCCGGTCTCAAGGTTGTCTCGTAGATCTCGGCAGCCTTCTCAGGACGACCGGACTCGCCATAGCAGATCGCGGTTTGCAGCTTGAACAATTCTCCATCGTAATGGGCTGCCAATGCGCCTTTATCTCCTGCGCCTTGTTCAAGGAGGTCACGTGCTCGTTTCAGCGTGTCATCGACCTTCTGTCGACTCGTCTGCATCATCGCCAGTCCACGCGCCTGCTGCTGAACCGCTTCCGCCATGATTCGCGCCGGTAATCGCCATGGCCCTTCCTGGGCTGCCTCGGCAAGTCCCAACATCCGGGCGGCGTCGCGATTGTCCCACGAAGCCTGACTCTTCTTGACCAAGATGTATCCGGGCATGGCGTAATCGGTTGCTTCCATGGCCCACTCCGATGCCCGGTCTCGCCAATAGTCTGCGGCGACGGGATTGCCCAGGTCGCGATACAGCCAACCGGCGAACTCTGACGCTTGGGCGCCGACGCGCATCAGGGGACGGCGCATGTCCCAATCGACTGATCGCGCTTTACGCTGCACGATCGAAATGATTCCGAGCACGGTCGGCAGAGCATAACGTGGACCATGAAGCCCATCGTCCCCTGCGCTTTCGGCAAGCTTGCCGGTCAGGAAGGCAACGAGCGCCTCGTCGCCATATTCGTGGCTGTCCCGGCCCACCGCCTCGATCCGGTCCAGATCATCGAGTATGAGCGCCGGCGCCACCGCGAGCCCGGTTCCGGCTGCCGCAACGTACTTGATCAGAGCACGACGGTCCACCCGCTCACTCGGCAAAGCGGCACGGCCGTTCTCATGATTCAGTAGCTCTGCTGCGGCTGTAGCCGCACGGGTCGACGACGGCCGACGGTTTCGGTAGAAACCAAGCTCAGCGTCAGTCCGTGCACCAGTGACGGCGCGAAGGCCATCCCTGCGCCGCCGCCGCGGCCAGCGGTACTCGCCGCGCTCATAGGCTCCGATGTCGTTCTCGTCGAGGTGATCTCTGGCTGCTTCGTGCTCCCACTGCCAAGCGTTGACCGCTTCCGCGAGTTCCTGCCGCGACATCGGCTGGCCGGAGCCGGTGGGCGAGAGGAGACGCAGACGGGCCTCGATCAGCTTGCCGTTCGGCATGGTGCCTGGTTTTTTGCGAGTAGTCACCAAAATCAGCCCTCGGCCGCGACTTGTCGAACTGCGCTTCTCGTCCAGACCTTGCGGTTGTTCCGGCGTCGCCGTTGTGTCGCAGTTGTGGTGGATCCGCCGTGCGTTGACGGTAGCGGATCCTCACCGCGGACAACAGGCCGCGCCGCCTGCGACAGTTCCGTGTTCCCCGGAAGGCGTGATGCAGGTGAGCGTCGGCGTGACGGACTCCGTCGATACCGTTTCTCCGCCGGACAGCGATAGGTTGGTGGGCACGGCGGCGGCACCATTCGCTGCAGCCGCCGTGCCGATTGCCTATCTGCCGTTGGTCGGATTGCGGTCGAACTCGCCGTCCTTGGTTCCGGCGACGAAGGCGCTCCACTCGGTGGGGGTGAACTCGAGGATCGGGCCGGTGGGGTTCTTGCTGTCGCGAACGCCCACGGTTCCGTCGTCGGCGAAGGAGGTCTCGACGCAGTTGCTGGCGCCGTCGCTCCTGCTGGACTTGAACCAGGTTGTGAACTTGCTGCTGCTCATGGTCGGTTCCCTGCGTAGTCGGGCTGTTCCTCGGCCACCGTGGCGAGGAAGTCGAGGCTGTCGGCGGGAGAAAGAGCCGCCTGCTGGATGCGCTGGTAGAGGTCCAGGTAGTGGCTGGTCGCTGTCGGGCTGGTGAGGACCAGGTCTTCACCGTCGGTGTCGACCGCGACCACGGTCGGGTCGTTGGGGTCCGGGAACCGGTAGGTGAAGAAGGACGATTTGGGCACGACGTAGCCAGGTAGTTGGGCGGACAGGCGAAGGACTCGAAGCGTGATCTTGTTACGGTCGCGTCCCACCTGGACGAGATGATGCAACTGTGCGCGGATCACGTCTGGTGGGGCCGCTGGCCGACGTACCGCCTGCTCGTCGATGATGACTTCGTAGCTGGGGCCACCAGCGCGGTCGAGTACGCGTTGGCGAAACGCGCGAGCCTCCAGCGCGCGGGCGGGGTCGAAGTGCTCGGGGCGGGTGCCGCGGTTGGCGCGTACGCGGATTTCGGTGAAGGCGGGAATCTGGAGCAAGCCGGGAACCATGAGTTGGTACTCGGTGATCGAACGTGCGCCGGCCTCAAGGTCGGCGTAGAGGGCTTGCTGCGGGCCCATTTCATCGCGGAACTTCTCCCACCAGCCGCGTTCCCGGCAGTCTCGGGTCACGGCCATGATCTCGTCCCAGCGGCGTTGGCCGACCTTGAGCACTTCGAGGATGCGCATCATCTCGGCATCGCTCGGGCCGACGTGCCCGTTCTGTATTTGGCTGATCCGCTGCCTCGGGATGCGGGTTGCCGCGGCGAGCCGCAGGGCGGAGTAGCCATGCTCCTGCATGAGCTGTCTCAGCTCAGCCGCGAGGCGATGGCGCCGCACGTAGGGGCTGATCATCAACAAACCTCCGGCACCAAAAATGTGAGAGCGCATCGCGACTGTCCGGCAACTCGGGACTGTCGGGTGCTGCCAGAGCGTAACCCCGGATTTCGGCTTCAGGACCTTTCTGGCCTCTCGCCAGGGTTACGGAACCGCAGGTCAACGGCAGTTCGCCTACCAACTCTCCTGCTAACTCTCCTACTAATACGGGGTTCCGCGCTTGTGGACTGTCGGTGATCGTAGGCACACGACACGCGACGTTTCGATGTCGCGGGTCGCCAGTCACCGGCTGCGACAGCCTCGCCGCTGACGCGCCGGAACACCCGAACACCACCGTGGAGGACGTGATGACCGAACACTCCCCAATGTCGAACACGTCGCTGCCGCTGGTCGGTGAAGGGTGGATCGCCCGGTCATGGCTTTCCCCCGAGCGTCGTGACCGGGACCAGCTGGGCGGTCGGTCGGCACATGCCGGCCGACCGCCCAGCCCAGCAAACTCCGGGTTCAACGTCGTTCCGGCAGCTTCCGAGATCGCCCATCCGGTGGCCGATGGCAACCGCGAGCAGCGCCCACCCGCGCGACATCCGCTGTGCGGGATGCTGTTCTGCCGTTGCGGTGCCCGGTTCTACCGATCGGAGTCGCCCGGGGCTCGGCGCGAGTACATGACGGTGTGCGGTTGTCGGCTACGGCCGATCGATGCGGACACCATCGAGCGTCAGGTGGCCGCCACCAGGAACATGCTTCACGCGATACCGGCAGCAGCTGGTCAGAGCGGTCCTCAAACGTTTACAGCCATCGACGGCCCCGGCCGTATCGAGGTCGGCGGGACGCTAGACGACATCAGGTTTGTACCGCGCCCATGAGACCGCGCCCGTCGTCGCTGCCGAGCGGGGCGCGGCGGCGGGTTGCGCACCGCCGTCGGCCACCTTCCGGAGGCAGGTGCCCGCCACATTCCACGACGCCTTGCCCGGATCGTCCGGGCCAGCAAAACATCATCCAGTCCAGCGAAGGGAAACTCTCCGGTGTCGTACCCGGTCGAAGAGTTACAGCGGTTCGGATATCAGCAGGAGTTACGGCGGGCACTGCGGTTCCGGGACCTGCTCGCGTACGGATTGATCTTCATGGTGCCGATCGCCCCGATGGCGATCTTCGGCGCGGTGTTCTCCGCGTCCGGCGGCATGGTAGTCGGCGCGTACGCGATCGGCGTTGTTGCCCTGGTGTTCACCGCGTTCTCGTACGCACAGATGGTGAAGGCGTTCCCGCTGTCCGGGTCGGTCTACAACTACGTCGGCCGAGGCATCGGAGCGCCGGTCGGGTTCGTCGCCGGATGGGCGATCATGCTCGACTACATCCTGGTGCCCTCGCTTCTCTACCTGGTAGCCGCAGTCGCGATGAACGCCACTGTCCCGTCGGTCCCGGTGTGGCTGTGGCTGATCGGGTTCGTCGCGGCGAACACGATCGTGAACTCACTCGGGATCCGGATGACCGCGCGGTTCACCTGGATCATGCTCATCGGTGAACTGGTTGTCCTGTTCATCTTCCTCGGCTTCGGCGTGTGGGCGATCCTGAGCGGGGCCGGCCAGTGGACTTGGGAGCCGCTGTACAACCCGAACACTTTCGGCTGGGCCTTGCTGCTCGGTGCGACCTCGGTGGCGGTCTTGAGCTTCTTGGGTTTCGACGGCATCGCGATGCTCGCCGAGGAAGCCAAGGGCGGTTCGCAGGCGATCGGCCGGGCGATGGCCGGGGCCTTGTTCGTCACCGGTCTGCTGTTCATCGCCCAGACGTGGGTGGCGGCGATCCTGACCCCCGATCCGCAAGCGTTGATCACGAACGGGGATCCGGCGGGGACGGCGTTCTACACCGCGGCCGAGGTGGCGTCCGGGCCGTGGTTGGCCACCGTGTGCGCGGTCGCGACCGCTATCGCCTGGGGCTTGCCGGACTCGATGGTGGCGCAGGTCGCGATCTCCCGGCTGCTGTATGCGATGGCCCGCGACAAGCAGCTTCCGGCGTTCCTGGCGAAGGTGTCGCGTAAACGTAACGTGCCGCGCAACGCGATTCTGCTCGTCGCCGCGGTCTCGCTCGTGCTCGGCCTCTACATGAACCAGCGCGGTGACGGGATCGCCCTGTTGTCGAGTCTGATCAACTTCGGGGCGTTGACCGCGTTCCTGTTACTGCACCTGTCGGTGATCGTCTACTACGTCATCCGGCTGCGCAGCCGCCAGCTGATCGCTCACCTGCTGATGCCGCTCGTCGGCGCGACGATCCTCGCCTTTGTGGTGTGGAACGCGAATGTCGCCGCGCAGCATCTCGGGTTCGTGTGGATCGGTCTGGGTGTCCTGGTGCTGATCGGTCTCCACCTGACCGGGCGTCGACCGCAGCTGTCCGGCTTCGCGTCAGTGGCGCATCCGGCGGCCCGCGCACGTCAGGAGGTGTGACGCTCGTGGGAGAACACCACACGTACACCCCGATCGCCTCGGACCTGGCATACACGTTCGGCGGCGTGGAACCGGTGGCGAGCCTGCGCTCCGGCGACACCCTCACGCTGTTCACCGAGGACTGCTTCGGCGGCGCCGTCACCACGGTCGACGACCTGCCGAGCCGGGTCTGTGAGTTCCCGTATCTGAACCCGGTGACGGGGCCGTTCTTCATCGACGGCGCTGAACCCGGCGATACGCTCGCCGTGCATTTCCAGTCCATTGTCCCGGCCCGAACGACCGGCGTGTCCAGCACGTTCCCGCACTTCGGAGCGCTCACCTCGACGTCGCATACGGCGAGCCTGCAACCACCGTTGGAGGAACGGGTGTGGCTGTACGACATCGACAGCGCCGCCGGGGTGGTCCGCTACCGGGCCCGGAACGCCGAGTACACCGTGGACCTGCCATTGGACCCGATGCACGGCACTGTCGGCGTCGCCCCGGCCGCCTTCGAGGCCCGCTCCAGCCTCACCGCCGATACCCACGGCGGGAACCTGGACACCCCCGAGCTACGCGCCGGAACCACGCTGTATCTCGGGGTCAACGTGCCCGGCGCGCTGCTCGGCCTCGGCGACGGACACGCCCGCCAGGGCCAGGGCGAGGTCTGCGGCGTCGCGGTCGAGGTCGCCATGACCACGACGATCACCGTCGAGGTCCTCAAGCAGGTGAGGACTCGGTGGCCGCGAATCGAATCCGACGACGCCATCATGTCCATCGGCTGCGCCCGTCCCCTGGAGGACGCGTTCCGGATCAGTCAGCACGACCTCGTCGCCTGGACCGCCGAGCTGACCGGCCTCGACACCCTCGACGCCTACCAGCTGGTGTCGCAGGCCGGCACCGCACCGGTCGGCAACGTCGTGGATCCGAACTACACCATGCTCGCGCGACTGCCCAAACACCTGCTGCCCGATGCCGCCGCCATCTACGGAGGCACCCACCGACGGCTGCGCACTGGTGGAGCCGAATCGCGATGACCACATATGCCACCACCACCGGCAAGGCCGACCCGATGAACCCGAGCGGCCCGCGCAGTGTGCTGCCGCTGCACGCCGAGCTGTACCTCCTCGCCCACAACGATGACACCGGTGCCCTGCTCATCAACCAGCAGTCCCTCGAACTCGGTCTGGCCGGCGCCCTGCTGCTCGAGCTGGCTTTCGCCGAGCACGTCGCTGTCGGCTACGACTACGACGAGTTCCGTCGCCAGTGGCAACCCCGACCCGGCCGACTGACCGTGTGTCAGAGCCAGGCGACCGGCAACACCCTGTGGGACGCTGCAGTGGCGACCATCGGGCAAACCCGCCGCCGTGACGAGCAGCAGTTGCGCGCCTGGCTACGCTCGTTCGCGTCCGCCGACCTCTACGAGCGGACCCGCGCCGCTCTGGTCACCGCCGGCCTGCTCCAGCGCACCCGGCGCCGCCGCCTGGCCGGACTCATCACCGCCGACGTCTACCTTCCGGTGCACTACGGCTTCGCCGTACGGGCGCGCGCCCGCATCCGTGACGCGGTCGCCCACCACGCGCAGAGCTCCCGCTACCGCCCCACCCCACCCAGCGACGAGAGCTCCGCCCTGTGCGGCCTGATCACCGTGCTGGAGCTGGCGGAATTCCTGTACGACGCGATGCCCGTGGACGAACTCAACACGTGGCTCGCCCTGGTCGCCGAACGCCAGAACCACACGGCCATCACCGCCGTCGTGCAGGCCGTCGACGCCGGACGCGGTGACCTCGCCGTGGCAGCGATCCGATGACCCGACTCAACGGGAATGTGCCGCATGCGGCCCGCATCTACGACTACTGGCTCGGCGGCAAGGACAACTTCGCCGCCGACCGGGCGGTCGCGGACAAGATCGCCCAGGCCGTACCCGCGGTCGCGACGATGGTCCGCGCCAACCGGCAGTGGATACACCGCGTCGTCACCGTCCTGGCCCGTGAAGCAGGCATCCGGCAGTTCCTCGACATCGGCACCGGCATCCCCACCACACCGAACCTGCACCAGTGCGCCCAGCAGATCGTCCCGGATGCCCGCATCGTGTACGTCGACAACGACCCGCTCGTGCTCGTGCACGCACGGGCTCTGCTGACCAGCAGCCCGCAAGGTCGCTGCGCCTACCTCGACGCCGACATCCGCGACATCGACGCGGTACTGACCGACACCGACCTGAACACGGTACTCGACCTCAGCCGACCGGTCGGGATCGTCTGCGCCTCGGTGCTGATGCTGCTGTCCGACCACGACGACCCGTGGAAGATCACCGCGCGATTGCGGGACTGGGCACCTGCCGGAAGCCACCTGGCGATCAGCCACCCCACCGCCGACCACGACCCGGACGCCGTCGCCGCCGTCGTGAGCACCACCCGCGAGGTCGGGCTGACCTTCGTGCCGCGCACCGAAGAGCAGGTGGCCGCCCTGTTCGGCGACTGGCAGCTCCTCGATCCCGGCCTCGTGCCCGTCCTGAGTTGGCGCCCCGACCATCCTCCACCAGATCCGACTGACGCCTACTACTGGGCGGGTGTCGCCCGCAAACCGGCGTCGCCTGTCACCCGATACGGACAGACGCCGCCCCCGGCGCGGGGCTCCGCACCGGGCGACTCGGAACAGGCGATAGACCTTCAGACGACCAGAACCGACCCGATGACCGGAGATGAGAAGCGATCATGACAGCAACCCCGATCCAGACCCCGGACCCGGCCGTGCTCCGCGCGGCGATGGTGGCCTCGTTACGTGAGCAGGGCTTGTTGCATTCCGAGCGGGTGGCCGCCGCGCTCGCGACGGTTCCCCGGCATGCGTTCGCTCCGGGGGAGAGCGATCTGGCCAAGGTGTACGACACGCACACCACGCTGGAGCCGGTGCTGTTCGCCGACGGCAGCCAGTCGAGCGTCGTGTCGGCCACCCATATCCAGGCGATCCAGCTGGAGATGGCCGACGTCCAGCCCGGCATGCGGGTCCTGGAGATCGGCTCCGGCGGCTACAACGCGGCGCTGATCGCGGAGGTCGTCGGCCCGGACGGCGCGGTGACAACAGTGGACATCGATGCCGGCGTCGTCGAGCGCGCCCGGACCTGCCTGGCGGCGACCGGCTACGAGCGCATCAACGTGGTGCTGGCCGATGCCGAGCACGGCGTACCGGAGCATGCCCCATACGACCGGATCATCGTCACCGTCGGCGCGTGGGACATCCCACCAGCCTGGCTGGCCCAGCTGACCGAGAAGGGCCGGATCGTGGTCCCGCTGCGCTTCGCCGGGATCACCCGCATGATCGCGTTCGACCGCACCGGTGACACGCTGACCGCCGACAGCTACCGGCTCGGCGGGTTCGTTCCGTTATGCCGAAGTCGGCATAACGGCACTTATGCGGACCTGGTTGTTATGCCGAACTGACCAGCGGGCAGCCGTATATTCCTGGTGTTCGATGGTTCACATCTCGGCATAATCCGATTATCGGGCGCGGTTGCTTCCTCCTGTCGAGAACGAGGGAGGGGACTGAACGTGTCGAGTGCTGCCGCGCCGATGGCCGGGCCGCTGATGCCGTACGTTGACGGCTTCGCAGCGGTGTTGGCCGCCCAGGGCTACGCGGCTGGGACCGTGGTGCTTTACCGCCAGCATGTGGGACACCTGAGTCGCTGGTTGGAAACCCGCGCATTCGGAGCCGACGTACTGGGCGAAGGACTGATCGAAGAATTCCTGGTTGAACGTCACGCAAAGGGCCGTCAGACGCGGTTGCGGGTCGGCTCATTCGCGTCATTGTTGGCTTACCTGCGCGGCGTCGGTGTGATCGGGTTGCCGGAGCAGGCGCCGGTCGGCGAGGTCGATGCGCTGCTCCTCCGGTTCGCTGGGTATCTGGCCAAGGAGCGTGGCCTGGCGCAGTCGACGGTCTCGTTGCGGATGCAGCTCGTGCGCCCGTTCTTGGTAGGGCTGACGGACCGCGGTGGGCTGGATCTGCCGTCGCTGACCGCTGAGGATGTGACCGCCTTCATTGTCGCGGAATCCAAGGTCCGGCCGGCGTCGGTGCCACCGACGGTCACTGCGCTGCGCTCCTTGTTGCGGCTCCTGCATGTTGAGGGTCTCGTTTCGGCTGGACTGGCCAGCGCGGTGCCGGCGGCCAACAGCCGGAGACTGGCCGGGCTGCCCAAGGCGCTGCCCGCGGAGCAGGTTGCCGCCATGTTGGCGATCTGCGACCGGGATACGGCTGTGGGACGCCGCAACCTGGCCATCCTGACATTGCTTGCCCGGCTTGGACTGCGTTCCGGTGAGGTGGCTCGCCTGCGGCTCGAGCACATCGACTGGCGCCGCGGCGAGGTCATGGTCATGGGCAAAGGAAGCCGCTATGAGCGGCTGCCGCTGCCCGGTGACGCGGGCGGCGCGATCGTGGCGTATCTGAAGGACGGCCGACAGGCCGGTGCGCATCGGGAGGTGTTCCTCTCTGCCCGGGGCCCATACCGGCCCATGAGCCCCGACGCGATCAGCAACGTCGCCGCGGCGGCCGCTCGTAAAGCCGGCCTCGGAATCGTCCGTGGACACCGGCTGCGGCACAGCGCCGCGACCGCCATGCTCGCCGCCGGCGGTTCGCTCACCGAGATCGGTCAGGTGCTGCGCCACCAGCACACGGCAACGACGGCTATCTACGCCAAGGTCGACATCGCGGGACTGCGTCGCGTCGCCCGACCGTGGCCGACGCCGGAGGCAGCCGCATGAGTGCCCTGCGGCAGACCCTCGCCGACTACCTGGCCGTCCGTCGGGCCTTGGGCTACAAGCTCGAGCGCGCGGAAAAGCTCCTCGGACAATTCCTGGACTATCTACACGACGAAGACGCCCACACGGTCACTGTCGAGCATGCCCTCGCGTGGGCGACCGCACCGGCCGGGGATCCCTGGTGGCATGCTCTGCGGCTGAACGCGGTTCGCCCGTTCGCGGTCTACCTGCACGCCCGCGACCCTCGCCACGAAGTGCCTCCGGCCGGACTCATCCGCTACGGATCGAGCCGGGCAACCCCGTACCTCTACTCACCCGCTCAGATCGATGCGTTGGTAGCGACAGCTCGGCAGCTGCCGTTCCCTCTGCACGCCCTCGTCTATCCGGTCCTGATCGGACTGCTGGCCGTGACCGGGATGCGGGTCGGTGAGACGCTGGCTCTGCAGGATCAGGACGTTGACGCGCAACAGGGCATCGTGACAGTGAGGGACGGCAAGTTCGGCAAGTCCCGGCTGCTGCCCGTGCACCCGAGCACTATCGACGCGCTCCTGCGCTACCGGCAGGCCCGCGAACAGTTCGTCCCTGCGACGGTGGTCAGGGCGTTGTTCGTCTCGTCCTCGGGCGGCCCGATGGACCGCCCGAACGTGGGCCGAACGTTCCGGCAGATCGCCAAGAATGCCGGCGTGACGGCCAGGTCGGCGGCATGCCGGCCGCGGGTTCACGACCTCCGGCACAGCTTCGCCGTCGCGACGCTGCTGGACGCCTACCGCAACGGCGACGACGTCCAAGCAATGCTGCCGCGCCTGTCGACCTACCTGGGGCACGTCAAGCCGAAAGACACGTACTGGTACCTCTCGGCAGCTCCGGAACTGCTCGGCCTCGCCGGCGAGCGCCTGGAACGCCACCTCAACACCGGAGAAGCCGCATGAGCACCCTCGGCCCCACCCTGCAGTCGTTCTTCACCGACAGACTGGTCCGGCAGCGTCACGCCAGCAGCCACACGACCGCCGCCTACCGGGACACCTTCAAACTCCTGCTGACCTTCGCCACGGCCAGCACCGGCCGCACACCGTCCCACCTGCAGATAGCCGACCTGGACGCTCCCATGATCAGCGCGTTTCTCGATCATCTGGAAGCCGAGCGCGGCAATAGCGCCCGCACCCGCAACGCCCGCCTTGCCGCGATCCGCTCCCTGTTCAGCTACGCGGCTTTGCGCCACCCCGAGGACGCGGCCGTCATCCAGCGCGTGTTGGCGATCCCGGCCAAACGCTTCGAGCGGGCGATCGTCACCTACCTCACGGACCCAGAGATCGACGCACTGCTCGCCGCCCCCGACCAAGCGACCTGGACCGGGCGACGCGACCATGCGCTGCTCACCCTCGCCATCCAGACCGGCCTGCGCGCCACAGAACTGACGACCCTGACGCTTCAAGACACGCACCTGGGCACCGGAGCGCACGTCAACTGCATCGGCAAAGGCCGCAAACAGCGGATCACGCCGCTGACCAAGGACACCGTCACCACGCTGAAGAACTGGATCAAAGACCGCGGCGGACTCCCCGCCAACCCACTGTTTCCCACCCGCTCAGGCACCGCCATCACCCGGGACGCGCTCGAACGGCGAGTCACTAAGCACGCCGCGACCGCCGCCCTGGCCTGCCCGACCCTCGCCGAGAAGAAGATCTCCCCGCATGTCCTGCGCCACACCGCAGCCATGCGGCTGTTGAACGCCGGAGTCGACACCACCGTCATCGCCCTCTGGCTCGGCCACGAAAGCGTTGCCACAACCCAAATCTATGTCCACGCCGACCTCGCACTCAAGGAACGCGCGCTGGCCCGAACCACACCGCTCGGCACTACCCCCGGGCGCTACCAGCCCACCGACACGATCGTCGCCTTCCTGGAGAGCCTGTGATTATGCCGACGCCGTCCGCTGGCTCGCCGACGAGCCAGCGGGTCGGCTGCACACAAGAATCCTCGACTCAACGAGGTGGGGGCTCGTCGACCCGACGACAGTCCAGATCTGGCCGGGAAGAGGGCGTTGTCCGCTTCCTCAACTTGCCCGATCCGCAGTGATCCGGACCGTGGTTTCACTGCCGGGATACTCGGCGTGAAGGTCGCCGTCGAACAGGCGCCAGCAGAGGTCGTTCATCCGGGCGGCTGCAGGGGCGTGTCTGGCGATGATTTCCGCGACGGGTAGCGGCACGTCCGGTGGGATGTCGCCGGACGCGCATCGCCGCACAAACTGATTGCGGGCGACGGGACCACTGTCGGGCGACACGGGCACCCCACATACCGAAGTGACCAGCCAGTTCACCAGCCGCATGGAAGCATAGTCGGCATCGTGACCGGCGTTGCGGGCAGCGAATTCGCGCTCGGCGTCCGACAGGTCGAAGCGTGGTGAGGTGGCGAGCCCGAAGTCGACCAGATAGAGCCGGTCGTCGTCGGCCCGGATGTTGCCGAAGTGTCCGTCCAAGTGCAGCACATCGCGGTGACGCAGGAACGCCACCATGTCGAACAGTTGCCGCTCGACCGCCGCGGCTCTGCCGACCGGGTCGCTCAGCCAGCGAGGCAGCCCGTCGGGGAGAGCCTCGAAAAACAGCACGAGGCTCGCGGTGGCGCCCGCCAGCGCTTCGAACCGGGCACGCATAGCCTGGTTACCACCGAACTGGGCGACGACGGCGTCAATGTCGAGGTGCTCAGCCGCGACCGGCGGGCGGCCCGGCAGCACCCGCCAGTGGTGCAACAGCGGGAACGATTCCGTCTCCCCGGCGAGGACGCCCTCGGTAACGCTCTGGTTTGCGGCCAGCTCGCGCCACGCGCCGAAGCCCGGACCGGCCAGGCGGTACATACCGTATTGGCAACGGACCGGCAGGTCGAACAGGTTCGCCGTGCTGTGCGGATGATCCAGCTCCCGATCGGTGATCGGAACCCGCTTGACGAACACGGGCGTGCCATCGACATCGGCGATCGAAGAGCCGCCTCCCACGCCTACACCTACGGGTGACGCGGCCTGCAACAACGCCGCCAGTTCACCGTCGGCGCAGGCGGCCAACGACGCCGCGACACGGTCATGGAGGGCACGGCGGGTAGGGAGCATCGCTGCATCATGCCATCGGGCGACAGCCCTCTTGGTGCAGTGCCGAGCGCCTTCCTGCGGCAGGCGTCGATGATGCGCCCGAATGCGACGGTGACGGCGCCGCAAAGGTTTGGAAGAGCACTGGTACAGAACGTGACGACTCACTCGTATGCACGATCCGCGTGTCATCCCACGACAACGATCCCTCTCCGCTGGCAACGACGGCGGGTTGCCCGGCTCACCCGGCGTCGCAATGCCGATGGCCCGGGTGCCTCACGTTCCTGAGCGGGACGAGACTTCTGCGCAGGCCCCATCGGCATAACCGTGAGGTCCGCATAAGTACCGATGCAGGGCGACGGGGCGAACACCGAACGGCTCATCCGGATCACCGCTGACGTCGGCTTGTACGTCGATCCCCAGCACGATCTCGACGTTGACGTCGAAGCTCTGCGGACGGCGTTAGCGGCTCCTGCGGTCGAGTTGTGGGCCGGCACGCCGTTCGACATGCCGGACGAACTCGCGATGTTCCAGCTGACCAACGGTGGCTCCGGCATGGCGATGATGCACGCCGCGCAGAAGGCCGTCGACGAGCATGTGGTCGAGCCCGCGGTCCGCCACGGCCTGCCGGTGCTGGTGCAGGGCGGCAGCTTCGCCTACCGGACCAAACGCGAGAGCACCCAGTTCGCCAGCGGCTTCGAGGCCGGGGTCCGCGCGTACGGGCCGCAGGCGCAGCAGGTCGGCGAGCGGATGCTCGACCTGGTCCGCGACTGGGGCACCGACCACTTCCGGCGCGGTGCCGCCCGGATCGTCTACTACCCGGCCGGTACCGACATCACCGGGCTGCCCGGATGGCGGTCGGTCAAACGCCACGGCGTCCTGGCCATCAGCTGGACGTGACTTGAGTTTCCGGTCCGTGCGAGGGCCGGAGAAACCCCATACCCCCTGTTCGAGACGAAGAAGAGGTTGTCATGACCGCACCCACGATCGACCGCACCACCGTCGTCACCCCGCCGACGGCCGACCAGCCCGACACCGACTTCGAGCTGGACATCACGTTCCTCGAGGCCGGCGACAGCGTCACCCACATCATCAAGATGACCGGCGACAACTGCGGCACCACCTGCGAGTCCGCCTGTACCAGCTGCTGACTGACGCCCGATAGCGGCCAGCGCGTCTCGGGTCCGGGAGTGCCGTTCCGGACCCGAGACCCCTGAGCCCGGATCTCAACGCAACCGGAGGTGCCGTGTACCGAAGCTTGCCCGACGCCGCGCTGATCAGAGCCGCCGTCTGTACGCCCGGTCAGGTCGACACGTGGCCGGACCTGACCGCAGGAACCACCGCATCCTGGGCCCACTGGCTCACCCGCGCCATGGCGATCCCCGGCTTCGCCGTCGCCGTGCACCACGCCAGCCCCGACCTGACCCGCCGCATCACCGCCGTCCAGAGGGGAACCGTGACCCCGCGCGATGCCCGGCGGGTGGTCCTGGCGGTCATGCGGTACCTGATACGCGCCACCGGCCGCGCCACCCCGTACGGGCTGTTCGCCGGGATCGCCGCCATCACCATCGCCGAGCAGCCCCACGCCCGGTTCGGCACCAACCACCGGGCGACGGCACGGATCCGTGCCGGCTGGCTGGAGCAGGTGATCGACCGGCTGGAGGCCGACCCGGGAATCCGCTGCCATCTGCTCGTTCGCCGCAACGACCTGTTGGTGGAGCGGGACGGTGAGGTGATCCTGCATCACCGGGCCGGAACTGATGCCGACGCGGCACCGGTGCACGTACGGGTTCGGGCCACCGGTCCGGTCACCGCCGCCCTTGCGGTCACCGCTACCCCGATCCGCGGCGGGGTGCTGTCCGACCGGATCGCCACCGAGCAGGGCGCACCCCCGCAGGTGGTCGATAGGTTGCTCGCCCAGCTGGTGGCGCAGCGGCTGCTCGTCACTGAACTCCGGCCGCCGGCCAGCTGTACTGATCCGCTGTCCGCACTGCTGGAGACGTTGGACAGGATGCCCGATGCCGCCGAGTCGGACGTGGCTGAGCTGGTCGACACCCTGCGGCGCCTGGCTAAACAGAAGCAGGAACACGACCACGCCACCGGCGCCGAGGCCGCCGCGCATAGGCGAGCGCTCGCTGTCACCGCCGCCACCGTGGCCGACCGCCCGGCGATCGGCGTCGATCTGCGCCTGGACTGCGAGATCTCCCTCCCTCCGGTGGTGATGGCCGAGGCGTGCCGGGCGGCGTCCGCGCTGACCCGCCTCGCAGTGCCGCCGCGTGTCGGATGGGCGGGATGGCATCGTCGGTTCCTCGAGCGATTCGGCCCGTACGCGCTGGTCCCGGTCCTCGACGCCGTCGACCCTGTCGGCGGGCTCGGCTATCCCGCCGGCTACGCCGGAGCAGACCCCGCCCCGTCGGTAACGGTGACCGACCGAGATCGAGCTCTACTCGCGGCGGCTCAGCGTGCAGCCCTGGCCCGGCAGCGGGAGATCGCACTCGACGACGCCACGATCACCACCTGGGCGTCACCCGAGCTGCTGCCGTCGTCGGTGCAGGTCACCACCGAACTGACCGTCCGCGTGCACGCCGACGACCCGGCCGGTCTACGTGACGGCCGGTTCAGCCTGTCGCTCGTACGGGTCTCGCGCAACGCCGGGACCAGCACAGGCCGCCTGCTCGACCTGCTCGACGTAGACGAGCAACACCGCTTCGCCACCGCATACGCCACCGGCACCCCACCGATCACCGACGACGCCATGATCGCCCAGCTCGTAGCACCGACCAGGTACGCGATCAGCATGGATGTAGCCCGCGCACCGCACGTCCTGCCCTATTTGGTCGCCCTCGGCGAATTCCACACCGATGGTTCGCAGAGGATCACGATCGACGACATAGCCATCACCGCCGACCCGCATCGGCTCTACCTGATCAGCCGGTCCCACCGGCGGCCGGTGCAGCCGGTCCCGGTCACCGCCGTCGAACCGGACCGGCAGATGATGCCGATCACCCGCTTCCTCGCCGAGGCCAGCACCGCCCTGGCCGCCCCCTGCCACCCGTTCGATTGGGGACCGGCGGCCCAGGACCTGCCATTCCTGCCCGCCCTGCGCTACGGCCGGACCCTGCTCAGCGCCGCCCGCTGGCGACTGACCCCCGACGACCTCTCACCGGACGAACCCGACTGGAGTGAACGGCTCCACCGGTGGCGCGAGACGGTCGGCTGCCCACCACACGTGTCACTCGGCAGCGGCGACCAGTGCCTGACCCTCGACCTCGACGAACCCGCCCACCACGAACTACTGCGCGACTACCTGCACCGCCAGCGGACCGCGGTGCTGCACGAAGCCCCCGCCCCAGCAGGCTGGATCGGCGGCCGGGCCCACGAGATCGTCATCCCTCTCGCCGCAACCACCCCACCCGTTCCCGCACCACGGCTACCCGACAGCGTCGTACGCGTCCGCGATCACGGCCACCTTCCCGGCAGCCACCGCACCCTACTCAAGGTCTACGCCGACCCCGCCGCCCAGGACCGCATCCTCACCACCCACCTCCCGGACCTGCTCACCCAGCTACCCGGACCGTGGTGGTTCCAGCGCTACCACGACCCCGACCAACACCTCCGGCTGAGGCTGACCGGCAACAACCCGGCCACCCTGCGCTGGTGGGTCCGAAGGCTTCGCGAACACGGTCTGACCAGCCGCAGCCAAGTCGACACCGACTACCCGGAGACCGACCGCTTCGGCGGACCTACCGCCTACCCCGCCGCCGAAGCGTTCTTCGCCGCCGACTCCGCCGCCGCCCTCGCCCAACTCACCGCCACCATCCAGCGCGGCGGACCCGCCGGGGCAGCGCTGACCGCGGCCAGCATGCTCGACCTGACCGTTGCGCTGCTCGACGACCTCGACCACGCCCGGCGCTGGCTCACCGACCACGTCGGCACCCAACGCCCCGCACCACAACGCACCCTCTACGAGCAGGCCGTCACCCTGGCCGACCCCGCCCACACCGCACTGACCGCACTGCCCGGCGGACATCAGATCCTGGCCGCCTGGCAGACCCGAGCCTCCGCCGTCCTGCGCTACCGCGACGCCCTCCACACCGCCGGCCTCACACCGGCCACCCTGCTTCCGGACCTGCTGCACCTGCACCACACCCGCGTCGCCGGCCCGGACCGGCCCGCCGAAGCCGTCTGCCTGCACCTCGCCCGCGCCGCCGCCCTGAGCTGGGCTGCCCGAGCCCGGAGCACCCCATGACCCTCACCACCGCAACCCGCCCCAACACCGGCGACCTCCTCGACACGATCGCCGCCCAGCTCGCCGATCCCGGCATCATCGACCGGACCGCCGGTGAGCGGACCAACCCCGCTTCCCTCGCCGGTGGAGCTGTCGGGATCGCCCTGCTCCATCTGGAACGGGCGGTTTCCGGGCGCGGCGATGAAGCCACCGCGCACCACTGGATCCGCGCCGCCACCGGCGACCCGGTCAGCGCCGGCCCCAACGCCAACCTGTTCCACGGCGTACCCACCCTGGCCCTGCTCCTGCACGCCGCCACGGCCCTCGGCGGCTATCAGCGCACCGCGGCCCTGCTGTCCGATCGAACCGTCGCCCTCACCCGTACCCGGCTCGCCGCCGCCACCGCCCGCCTGGATGCCGGACAGGCGCTGACCATGAGCGAGTTCGACCTCGTCCACGGCCTGACCGGACACGGCGTCTACCACCTACGCCGCCACCCCGACCATCCGATCACCCACGACGTCCTCACCTACCTGACCCGGCTCACCACACCCCTGGCAAGCGCTGGCGGACGTCCACCGTGGTGGCTGGACTCCGGACTCGGCGGCACCCCCGACCCCAGCTTTCCAGGTGGTCACGGCAACTTGGGGGTCGCCCATGGCATCAGCGCCGTCATCGCGCTGCTCGCTCTCGCCGTCACCACCGGCCAGCACCCGCCCGGCACCCTCGACGCCATAGCCGACCTGTGCTCCTGGACCGACCAGCACTGCCACCACGACGGCACCAGCTGGTGGTGGCCCCCGTACCTCACCGACGCCGCAGCGCGGGCAACGCCCTCGCGGCACCGGCCGTCCTGGTGCTACGGCACCGCCGGCATCGCCCGCGCCCAGCAACTGGCCGGACTCGCCCTGCACGACACCGTCCGGCAACACCGCGCCGAGGCCGCCATGCGCACCGCCGTCACCGAACCCGGCTGGCGGACCCTACTGACCGAACCCGGCCTCTGCCACGGCAGCGCCGGACTGCTCCAAGCCGCCTGGCGCACCGCCACCAGCAGCACCACCGCCACCGCAGCCCAGATCACCACACATCTGCCCGGCCTGGCCGACGACCTCGCCCACCAACTCCAGACCGCAGCACCGGACACGCCAGAGCTGATGAACGGCCTCGCCGGAGCCGCCCTCGCCCTGCACAACGCCCACACCGGCACCAACGCGACCGGCTGGGACGCCTTCCTCCTGCTCGCCTGAACACGCTTCCGGAGGCACCGATGTACGAGCCCGGCTGGCAGCAATTCACCATCGGATTCGCCGAGCACCGCGACGCCGAGCGAATCGCCGTCGCCCACGTCATCCCGATCCTCACCCACGCCGAGAACACCCAGATGATCGACGCCTGGTTCGTCGTCCGCAAAGGAACCCACTGGCGGCTGCGCTACCTGCCCACCCGCAGTGACGCGCCGACCGACATCACCGGTCACCTGCACGACCTTCGCCGTGCCGGCCACCTGACTGCCGTCACCGAAGGCGTCTACGAACCCGAAATCCACGCCTTCGGCGGACACAAGGCGATGACCATCGCCCACCGGCTGTGGCACCTCGACAGCCGTCACCTGCTCACCCGTCCACCCAGCCAGCCCCACCGCCGGGAACTGTCCATGCTGCAGTGCACCCAGCTGCTGCGCTCGGCCGGGCTGGACTGGTACGAGCAAGGCGACGTATGGGCCCGCGTCACCGCCCACCGCGACCCGATTCGGCCCGAACACCTCCGACACCTCCACGACCCGATCCAGCGGCTACTAACTGCCGACCCGGCTGGCCTCACCCACGATGGAGCGCCACTGGCAGCCGCCATCGAATGGCACGCCGCCTTCACCGCCGCGGGCCAAGCTCTGCGCCGCCTGTACGACTCCGGACAGCTGCACCGAGGTCTGCGCGACGTTCTCACCCACCACGTCATCTTCGCCTTCAACCGGCGCGGCATCCCCGAGAACGAACAAGCCGCCCTCGCCGCCGCGGCCCGCACGGTCATCTTCGGCGACGACCCCACACTCAGCGCCACCACGGCGACGGCAGCCTGATGGACGCCAGCACCACCCGCCGGTTCCCGCTGATCGCCCGGGCCCGGCCTGCCTGCACCCCACTGCCCGAACGCATCACCAGCCTGAGCACGCTCGCCGACAAAGCCACCACCGGTGACCTCGCCACCGCGTCCGCCGTCTTCAACCTCGCCGCCCTGATCGCATCCGACTGCGGCGACCACGACTTGGCCCACCACTGGTGCCATCGACTCGCCCACGCCACGCTCAGCCGACCCCACCCCGGCCGCAACGCCCTCGAACCCCTGGTCAACCTCGCCCGGCTCCGCATCCGCGACGGCGACGGCGCCACCGCCTGGACCATCCTCGAAACCCTCTACCAGGCCGTCGCCGACCACGCCACGGTCACCATCGACGGCATCACCATCGCCACCACCGCGCTCACCGCCAGCGCGACGGAGCACGCCGAGCTACGCCAATGGATCTGGACGGTCCTGCTCGGCACCGGCGCCCACGCACTGGCCTCCGCCAACCGCTGGGACGACGCCCGACACCGCCTCGAACAGCACCACGGCATCGGACACCGCATGCTCGACGGCCGCCAGATCGCCGTCATCTCCCACACCCTCGCCCGACGCCACCACCACGCCGCCGACCTGCTACGCACGACCATGCCCGGCGAACCGTGGGAAAACGCCGTCACCACCGTGTTGAACCTGCTCTGCACCACCACCGGCGCACACGACGGACCTCCATACCTGCCGAGCCGCCATCGCGCACCAGGCACAGAGGTGTTCTGGACACGCCACGACCTCAGCGTCATCGACGCCCTCGGCATCGACCACCCGACGGCCACAGCCATCGCCAACAACCTTCTGGACCGAACAAACGACGGGTACGCAGCCCGTGACATTCTCGCCCACCCAGGCTGTCACCACCTCTCCGGAAACCGACAGCGGCATCGCCTACTCAAGATCGTCAACGACTGCGGCCTCGACCGAGGACACATCCCCACAACCGGCCTGAACCGGATAAACCGGCTTCTCGACGCGACCGAGTCAGCCATCCGCAGCCCTGGCGGACCGATCGGATTGCGCAGCAGCCTGACGGCGGTCACACAACCGTGATCGACCCGGAATTCAGCGTCGACAACCACCAGCCGGACCGCACCTCATGGACTTGCCGCAGCTGCGGCGCCTCGTTCCCGTGCGCACCGGCACGGCAGGCACTGCGGGAACACCTCGGTTCCATCCCGCTCGCCATGTTCATGTGGGCGGCACTACGCACCGCCGTTGCCGACCTCGGCGACGGCGCCCCGCCCGCCGAGGACCTGTACGCCCGGTTCATCCGCTGCACCCGAACCGGGCCGCCGGGCCCGTCACCGCGATCAAAAACTGACCCGTGGCACGGCTACCACACCGTCGTCGCCGCACTGAACCGCACCAACAGCCTAATCGCCGGACACCAGCCAGTCTGTCCGGTATCAGCGCGACAGCGATGAATCGAAAGGAACGAGTGCCCGCGAGGCGTTGGGTCGTACAGTGACCGGGTGCTTCTCGCCTTCGACGTCGGCGTCACCGAGCGCCACCACGTGACGTTCTCGTTCAACAAGTTCTGGGGCAACCTGTCCATCAAAGTCGACGACGTCAGTGTCGTCCGGGCTGCCCGATTCGCCTCGATCGACCTCGTCAAGCGCTACGAGTTCATGGTCGGCACCGAGGAACAGCACCACGTCCGCATCGAGAAGCACCGAGAGCGGCTGTTCGCCGGATTCCGCCCACAACCGGTCTACGCCTACGTCGACGACCAACTCGTAGCCCAAGGCGTCGCGTAACCAGCACGTCTCCAAAGCCATTCGCCAGATACGACCGATGACGGTCCATGCACGCAGAGTAGTCGGGCGTATGTCGGTGCTCGCGGTCGCAATCTCATGACGCCGGGAACGGGTGCAATCCGTAGTGACCGTCCGTGACGGGCCATGATACGTTTCGACTTCCCAAGAGCGCGGACACGGGGCGGTGGCATGGAGGCTTTGCAGGCTGGTGATCCGCAGCAGGTCGGCCCATACGAGATCGTGGGCCGGCTGGGTGCTGGCGGTATGGGACAGGTCTTTCTCGGCGTCTCGCCAACGGCGGACCGCGTGGCCGTAAAGGTGATCAAGAGCCCGCTGCTCAACGACGCGGACTTCCGGGAGCGCTTCGCCCTGGAGGTCGTCAACCTCAAGACCGTGTATGGCGCTCGCGTCGCTCGGTTCGAAGGCGCCGGCTTGGATGACGAGCCACCGTGGCTGGCGGTGGAGTACATCGAGGGTCCGACGCTCCGGCAGCGCGTGGAACGCTCCGGCCCGCTGGATGTCACCCTGGCCGCCATGCTGGGCGCCCAACTGGCCGACGGGCTGAACAAGATCCATGAGGCGGGAGTCCTCCATCGGGACTTCAAACCACAGAACATTCTGCTCAGCAAAGAGGGGCCGAAGGTCATCGATTTCGGGCTCGCGAAGGTGCTCCTCGCCCGGGACCACCAGGTAACCGCGCCCGGACAATGGATCGGCACTCTGGCGTACATGGCACCCGAGCAGGTTCGAGCCGAGAGTGACCTGCTGCCGTCCACAGATGTGTACGCCCTGGGCGCCACGCTGGCGTACGCGGTGACCGGCCGCCCGTTGTACCCGGGGCCGCCTGGCATCGTGCTGGCTCACCGCATCAGCGATCCTGTGGTCCAGCCTGACCTGACCGGTGCTCCGGCGGAACTGGTGCCATTGTTGGGATTGATGCTCGCGCACGAGCCGACTGCCCGGCCTGGCGTGAGGGTGGTTCACGACCAGCTCATCGCGCTGGCTACGAGCAGCGGGGAGAGCGTGTCCACCATCCGCCGACGCCTGATCAAGGCGACGTTCGACGCGCCTCCATCGATCGTGGTGCCGCCGGAGTTGGCGGATCCGCGTGTCGACCCCGAGGATGCCGAGGACCGAGCGGATCCTATTCCCGAACCAACGCAACCCGAGCCGGTGGAGGCGGACGTGCGCTGGCTCGCCGAGGAACTCCGGGCCGCCTATGCCCGGGACGCGCGCTTCTGACGAGCTCGGACAGACAGCCATAAGAGATCACGGATGCGAGACACATGAGCACGGAACCCCAGTCACCGTTCCCGCCAGGGGCGCGGATCCTTGTACGGGACGAGGAGTGGCTGGTCAAGCGGGCCGTCCCCACGGACCATGACGGCACGAAGATCGAGGCGATCGGGGTCTCCGAATACGTCCGGGACATGCCCGCCACGTTCTTCACAAAGATCGACACGATCGAAGTGCTCCGCCCGGAGGACACCCTGCTGGTGACTGACAACTCGCCGCGGTTCCGGCGCAGTCGTCTCTTCCTGGAAGCGGTGCTGCGCCGGACGCCACTGCCACGCTCGGAACGTGGCCTGGCGTTGTCCGGGGGATTCGTCGCCGATCCACTGGTCTACCAGCAGCGGCCGGCCGAACTCGCACTCTCGGCGTTGCGCCCGCGAATCCTGCTCGCCGACGTGGTGGGGCTGGGCAAGACGCTGGAAATCGGCATGATCCTTGCCGAACTGGTACGGCGCGGCCGAGGCGATCGGATGCTGGTCGTCACCCCGCAGCACATCCTGGATCAGTTCCAGCGGGAAATGTGGACCCGGTTCTCGATCCCGCTGGTGCGACTCGACTCCAGCGGTCTGGAGCGTATTCAGCGCGAGATTCCAGCGGGCCGTAACCCGTTCACATACTTCCGACGGATCATCATCTCAATCGACACGTTGAAGCGGGTCGCCGAGTACGAGCACCACCTGAAGAACGTCTGGTGGGACGCGGTCGTCATCGACGAGTCACACAATCTGATCGGCGGAACCAGCCTTCGTAACCGGCTTGCCCGGCTACTCGCTTCCCATAGCGACGCCCTATTGCTGGCCAGCGCCACACCGCACAACGGTGACAAACGCTCATTCGCCGACCTGATCCGGCTGCTCGATCCCGCCGCTATCGCCGACAGGGACAATTACACGGCTTCGGACATCGCCCATGTCTACTTGCGCCGCACCAAGATCAGCCCGGAAGTGCGCGACCAGATCGGCGAGCAGTGGGCAGACCGAGGCCCGTCCGTGCCGACGCACTGCGCTGCCACACCGGCCGAGGAAGCGATCTTCCAGGAGCTGACGAACACCTGGCTGGCCAAGAACGGCGTCAGCACCGGTGCAGGGCGGCGCCTGCTGCCATACACAATGGTCAAGGCCTTCCTATCTTCGCACCGGGCCTTGGCCGACACCGTCGGTAACCGACTCGGTTCGTCGAACTGCACCGAGCCCGCCGAGCGCGCCGCGCTGACCCGCTTGCAGGCACTGACCGGCGCAATGTCGGACGATGACTCGGCGAAGTTGTCAGCCCTGGTCACACTGCTCACCGACATCGGCGTCAGGGAGAAGAGCGGTACACGAGTCGTGGTCTTCTCGGAGCGGGTGGCAACACTCGAATGGCTCGCCGAGGCCCTCCCCGCCCGTCTCGACCTATCGAAGGACGCCATCCGCGTTATGCACGGCGGGCGCACGGACACCGAGCAGCAGCAGATCGTCGAGGAGTTCTCGCTGGCCGGCAGCGACGTCCGTCTTCTGCTTACCGGAGATATCGCCTCCGAGGGAGTCAACCTGCACACCCAGTGCCACCATCTGATCCACTACGACCTGCCATGGAGCCTGATTCGTATCGAGCAGCGCAACGGCCGGATCGACCGGTACGGGCAGCGATTCCAGCCGCAGTTCGACGCGCTGATCCTCACCTCGGCGACGAAAGACGCGCTCGATGACCGGTCGGTTGCCGAGCATCTGCTCAAGCGAGAGGAAGCCGCCCACCGCAGCCTCGGTACCGCCGAAGCAGTCACGGGTGAGTATCTGCCGGAAAAAGAAGAGCGTCGCCTCGTCCAGGACCTGCTCGCCGGCAAGACCATCGAGCAATCCCTGGAGGCAGTCGAAGAGCGCGACGTACTGGCCGACCTGCTGGGTGGCATGGGCGACGCACCGCGCAACCCGACACCGGCCAAGGCGACCATCCCGACCCTGTTCGAGAGCACAGAGGCTTTCGTCGATCAGGCGCTGACCGAGGTTTTTGACGCCGCAGAAGACACCATAGGCCTGCGCCGCGAATCGGGCCTGCTCAGTTTCGACGTACCACCGGATCTCACGTCCCGGCTGTCCGACCTGCCACGTTCCTACCTGGCAGCACAGCGCACCGAGCGAGGATTGCGGTTACGGGTCACCTTCGACAGGGATCTCGCCCAGACGAAGTTGGTACAGGCGCGGCGGCTCAGCAAGACCGCATGGCCGGATGTCACCTTCGTCAGCGACGTGCACCCGATGGTCGAGTGGCTGGCTGACAAGGTGCTGCTCCGTCTCGGCCGCCAGCAGGCACCAGTGTTGATCGCTGACGTGCATGAGCCGACCTACCTGGTCCAAGGCGTGTACTGCAACCGCCTCGGCCAGCCGACCGTCGTCGACTGGATGGCGGTGAGCGGTCTCGCCGGAGAACCCACGATCAAGCCGCTGTCCGAGGCGCTCGCCGCAGCACGGGTCGGTCCGAACATGACCAACCCGCTGACGCCTCTCGACCTGGAGCAACTCCAGAAGTGGGTGCCGGCCGCGATCGACGCCGCGCGCATCCACCTGGCCGGTGAGCGACAGCGCTGGGACGAGATCGTGGAACAGCCGATCCGCGACTACCGCCAACAGCTTCAACGGTGGGTGCAGGAGAGCCTGTTCGGCGACGACCAGACCAGTGCGGGCCAGCGCACCCGCCGCAAACGTGAGGTCGAGACGACAGTGGCTGAGCAGGAGGAACTGGTCGGGCGGCTTGCGACCGACGGGGAACCGCTGCTGCGGTTGCTGGCCGTACTCGTTGCCCGGACCGATGAAGGGGCGGAGGGACGATGACGTTCGACGCGATCGCCAACCGCGGCGAATACCTGTCCTCGTACTACCTAGCCGAAGTCCTGCCGCGAGACCTGAAGAAGAGAGACGAGGGCCTGCTCGCCAGATGGGCGAAGGAGGAGAGCGACGGACGATCGACTCCTCGGGTCGGCATTCGGGCGCTGCGCCGCGACTACCTCGACGCGAAAAGGGACCTGGCCGACCTCGGAGACGCGGAGAAACGCAGCATCGTCCTGCACGATCTGCACACCACCATCCTCAGCTGGCTCGGCTATCTGGAACCCGGCACGACCCAACGCGAACCGGTGGCGATCACCGTGGAACGCGCCAACCACGAATACGAAGTCCTCGTCGCGCACTCCGAACCTGGCATCGTGGTCATCGAGTGCGGCTGGGCCACCGACCCGGATGAGGTCGTCGACCCCGACGAGGACGCCGGCCGACTCCGCCACCCGTTCGACCTGGACCGGCGGGAACACATCGACGCCGGATTCGCACTCGCTGCCTGGCTTTTCGGGGCGGAACACAACCCACCCCGTTATGTACTGATCCTCTGCGGCGGTGTGCTGGTCCTTACCGACCGGCTCACCTGGGGCGAGCGCCGATACCTCGCTGCGGCACTGGACACCGCGTATGCGCGTAACGACACCCGGAACGCCGGTGAACTCGACGTCATCGCCGCGTTGTTCAGCGCCGACGCCCTTCGCCCTCCGCCCGAAGGCGGTGCCGAACCGCTGGCTGGTCTCATCGCCGGCTCCCGCCAGAACGCAGCCGGGGTCTCCTCCGAACTACGTGAAGGCATCAGACTGTCGGTCGAGCACATCGCAAACGAAGTCCTGGCTCGAATCGCCCAGACCGGGGTCCGCCCCGAACAGCTCATGGAACCCGCCGAGCTCGGCCGGTCCCTCGCCCGCGAGGCCCTGCGCTACCTCTACCGCATCCTGTTCCTGCTCTATGCCGAAGCCCGGCCCGACCTCGGCGTGCTGCCGGTCGACTATCCCGAGTACATGGAGGGCTACAGCCTCGCCCGACTCGGCGACCTGGTCACCCGGCCACTGGTCGGCGAGGCCGCTGCCAACGGCTTCCACCTTTACGAGTCACTCGACCTGTTGTTCCACAAGGTCAACAACGGCTATCGGGAGCGCGGCACCGCCGAGGTCACCCGCACCACGAGCGAAAGCGAAAGCATCCGGTTCGAGCCGCTGCGCTCCAACCTCTTCCTGGACGGCGCGATCAAACACATCGGGCCGAAAGCTTTCACCCATCCCGACGACGATCCTGACGAGCCCGAGGCACGGACGATCGACACCAGGCTCCGCAACGCCACCCTGCACACCGTCCTTCGCCTGCTCATGCTCACCCGCGGCAACAAGAAGGAGCGAGGCGGCTTCATCTCGTACGCCCAACTCGGCATCAGCCAACTCGGCGCGGTCTACGAGGGCCTGATGTCCTACACCGGTTTCATCGCCGACGAGGACCTGTACGAGGTCGCCAAGAGTGGCGATGCCAGCGACGGCAGTTGGATGATCCGCGCCTCGACCGTCCACGCTTTCCCCGACGAGGTCTTCGTCACCCGCGTCGATGAGGAGGGCCGCCGCGATCGCGTGTATTACCCGGTCGGCAACTTCGTCTACCGGCTCGCCGGCCGTGACCGGCAGACCAGCGCCTCCTATTACACGCCGCCCTCGTTGACCGAGGTCACGGTGAAGCTGGCGCTCAGGCAACTCGTCGAGGAAAACCCGCCGCAACGTCCTGAGGACGTCCTCACCTGGACCATCTGCGAGCCGGCCCTCGGCTCCGGCGCGTTCCTCAACGAGGCGATCAATCAGGTCGCCGCCGAGTACCTTCGACGGGCGCAGGAGCGGGAAGAGCGAACCCTCGACCCGGAGCAGTACGCCGCCGAGTTGCAGAATGTGAAGGCGTACATCGCGCTGCACAACTGCTACGGCGTCGATCTCAATGAGACGGCGGTCGAGCTGGCCGAAGTGTCGATCTGGCTCAACGTGATGCACCGCGGGCTCCGCGCTCCTTGGTTCGGCCTCCATCTCCGCCACGGCAACTCCCTCATCGGCGCCGGCCGTCGCACGTACCCGAAGAAGGCACTGACCAAGCGCGCCTGGCTCAACACCGCACCACAGGATCGGCCGCTACGCGACGGCGATCTGCCAGCGGGGGAACTCCATCACTTCCTTCTCCCCGCCGACGGCTGGGGAACCGTGTCCAAGGAGAAGGAGGCTCGCGCCTGGGCCCCCGAAGATGCCGCGCGGCTTCGTGACTGGCGCAAGGGCATCCTGCATCCGGACACCAAAAAGTCGGCATCCCATCTCCGGCGTTTGGAGGGGCTCGCTGGACGAGTCGAGATGTTCTGGGATCTGGTCCGCCAGCGCATCAAACTGTCCGAGGACAAGATCCGCCGTCACATCGACGTCTGGGGCGCGACCGGCCTGCCTGATGCGGACGATTCTGCCCCGCGCGAGGAGATCCTCGCCGCGCTCGAAGCCGTCGGCGCGCCGTACTGGCGACTCAAGACCCTGATGGACGCTTGGTGCGCCCTCTGGTTTTGGCCTCTGGAACACGCAAATCTCCTCGACGGCACCGCTCCCGAATACGGGCAGGCGGCGACATCCGATCCAGGATCGAAGAGCGGCTCGTTCCGGAAGAGGCACCTCTCGTCGACGTGTGGGCAGACGGCGCCCTGTTCGGTCTCGCCGAACTCGGACTGCCCGAGCAGCTCACACTCCCTGCCCCGAGTAGGCCGCAGAAATTGCGGTTTAGCGAGGAGCGAATCACCCTACGGCTCGCCCGCAAGGTGCCCCTCGCGCGCCTGGACGACTGGCTTGACTTCTGCGAAGCCCTGCTCGGCACCCACGACGTCCCGGAGGACTCGTTCGTCGCCACCTTCGACAACCTCGAAACCCTTGAGGAGTACGAGGACGAATTGCTCCGGTGGACCGGGATGGAGACGCCTACCCGCGTTGCCGAGCGGTTCCCGTGGGCCCGCGTCGTCGAGGAGATCGCTGCCGGCCAGGGCTTCTTCCACTGGGAGTTGCAGTTCGCCCAAGTCTTCGCCGATGGCGGCTTCGACCTGCAGGTCGGCAACCCGCCGTGGGTGCGCCCGCAATGGCGAGAGGACCTTGTGCTTGCCGAGAGGGAGCCGTGGTTCCGTTTGGCGGATAAACCGTCGGTGCAGGATTGGAGTGAACGCAAGACGGCACTCCTGGATTCTCCCTCAAGCCGTAACTACTACCTCCGCGAGCTATCCGACAGCAGTGGCATAGTTGCATTCTTGGGGCACCCGAGTACCTTTCCGCTTGTCGAAGGTACCCAGCCAGACCTCTACCGAGGCTTCATGTGTCGGGTTTGGAGTCATCAGCGCGAGGGTGGGGCAATTGGGCTAGTTCATCCGGACACACACTTCGGAGGCGTTCGAGAAGCGCGCCTCCGAAGGGCCGCCTATCACCGACTCCGGGTCCACGGGGGTTTCATCAATGTCGGAAATTGGGCGTTCGATGACGCAAGTCGTAACGTTGAATTCGGAGTACACGTATACGGCTCTCCGCAAAGAATTGATTTCAGGCATCTCAGCCAAATGTACGGCGCTCAGGTTCTTGTCGATTCCCTAGACCACTCAGGCGAGGGCTCGATCCCTGGACAGCGGTATCGAGGAGGGTGGGATCTTCGAGCGCACCGTGCCCGCGTAATCAACGTTGATCACGGCACCTTGACAGTGTGGCAGCGATTGGTTGCTGGAACGGGAGATCCCGAGCAGGCGAGCCTGCTGCAACCGGTAACGTTGTACGAAGAAAAGGCCATTGAGGCGTTGGCCAATGTCAAGAGGCGGCTTGCTGAAGACGACCCCTGGATTAGCAGCGGATATCATGAGTCCGGCGCAAAGAGGGACGGCTTGATTCGCTGGCAGCAAGGAACTCCGGAGTCGTTGGAGCACTTGGTGATACAGGGTCCACACTTCGGAATTGCGACGCCATTCGCCAAGCAGCCCCGAGTTCCATACCGCAGCAATAACGACTGGAATCAGCTCGATCTCCGCGAACTTAGTAGTCAGTTTTTACCGGGGGCAAACTATGCGCTAACAGGTGAAGAAATCCTCAGTCGTGGCGGTCAAGATCATCGAAACGGCGTGCGTCATGTGGACTTTTATCGGTTGACGTGGCGCAGCATGATTGCCTTTAATACTGAACGTTCGTTGTTCGCAGCACTTCTGCCGCCCGGCCCGTCTCATGTGCACGCTGTGCACTCACTCGTGCTATCCACCTCGCGCCTCACCGTGTTGAACGCTGGGTTCTGGGCGAGCCTTCCGATCGACTATCTGCTCCGGATCACAGGGCGGTCGCACCTGCAGGTCGCTGAGGCTAAAGCGATGCCTGCGCCCGCTGAGGACCACCCACTCGCGGAGTCCTTGTTGCTACGCGTGTTGCGACTGAACTGTCTTACTGAGGCGTACGCCGATCTTTGGCAGGAGCTGTTTGATGGAAGCTGGATCGAGGACGCCTGGGCATCGCAGCCAGCTGGCCTCGAGGCCCTTGGTCGGGTCGAGCAGCACTGGTCAAGCTCGACGCCCCTCCGAACTGAACAAGAGCGCCGTGCAGCGCTGGTGGAGATCGATGCCCTGGTATCCGTCTGGTTGGGAATCGACATCGACGAGCTTCTGGCGATCTACCGCTCTCGGTTCCCGATCTTGCTGGACCGTGAGGCCGGGATGTACTTCGACAGTGCAGGACGAAGGCTCGCGGCGGATCCCTATGCCTTCGGGATTGGCCAGCAGAAAGAACACTTTGTGCGACTCGACGCACACCTAGACGATCCTGTAGGCGTTGCGGCTCCAGAGGGATACTCGGCACCGTTTGTTAAGGCGGATCGACCGAAGGAGATGCGTCAGGCGCACGCGGTGTTCAGCGCGCGGCTTCAGGCGGCGAAGGATAGGGGGTGGCGGCCGTGAGGCCGACGCTGGCTGCTGAGAGTCTTCGGCATACGCTGACGCAGTACCTGACGACCACGTTCGCGCTCGCGGACACCGGGGTCCGGGAGGCGCTCGCCGGGTTCCTCAACCATCCCGAGCAGGGCATCTTCCGAGGCCCGTACCTGCGGGTGCGGATGCCGTTCCGGAAGGTCGGCAAGAGGTGGCGGCCGCCGTTCGAATGGCTTCCGGCAGGATTCTCGCCCTACGAGCATCAAGCCAAGGCATTCGCCCGGCTGAGCACGGTTGCCGGCCCCGCCCGCCCCACCCTGGTCACCACCGGCACCGGGTCGGGCAAGACCGAGTCGTTCCTGTATCCGATCCTGGACCACTGCCGACGAGCCCGCCAGGACGGGCGGGCCGGGGTCAAAGCCGTCCTGCTCTACCCGATGAATGCCCTCGCCACCGACCAGACCCTGCGGCTGAAGAAGCTCCTCGCCGAGGAGCCAGCCCTGGCCGCGGTGACCGCCGGGCTGTACATCGGCGATGTCGCCGAACTGTCCCAGACACCGGTCATGACCAGCCGACAGGAGATCCGCGACAACCCGCCCGACATCCTCATCACGAACTACAAGATGCTCGACCTGCTGCTGCAGCGCTCCGAGGACAAGAAGTTGTGGGAGGACGCTGGCCTGGCCTTCGTAGTGCTCGATGAATTCCACACCTACGACGGCGCCCAGGGCACCGACGTCGCCATGCTGCTGCGGAGGCTGGCCGCGGTGACGGGGCAGGCTCGGCCGGGACAGCCGTTGGGGGACATCTGCCTGGTAGCCACGTCGGCGACGCTGGGAAACGGTGGAGCGGGCGACGTGACTCAGAAGCTGCGTGACGTCGCCGCGCAGGTGTTCGGCACTGACTTCGACGAGGAAGCGGTGATCGGCGAGTCTCGGGCTGCCGCGGACGACATCCTGAAGGAGATCGACTTCGGGTTCCCGCTCCCGGAACCGGCGGAACTCGCGGCGTTCCCGGATCCGTCGCGGGATCCGGCGGCGATGCGAGCGATCGCGCTGGCGGTGCTCGGAACCGACGACCTGACGCCGGTCAAGCTGGGCGCGGGTTTGCGGAAGCACATCCTGACCCAGGCGGTACTGCGCGTGCTGGGCGACCGGCCGCAGACGTTCGCAGAGATCCTGGAATTGGTGCCACGGGAAGGCGCGTACTCGTGGGGCCGCGCGTTCCGGGTGGAGCCGGAAGTGGCGGCGACCGCGCTGGCCCGGTTCGTGGCGTTGCTGTCGATGGCGCGGCGGCCCGAGGCACCCGATCTGCCGCTGCTGGCGGTCGAGACGCACATGTGGGTTCGAGTGGTTTCCCGGCTGCTGCGGGCGGTTGCCACCAGGCCCGCGTTCGGGTGGTCCGGTGAACTCCCTCGGGGCACGGAGGACGAGACCTCGGACGCCGACTCGGTGGTCGCGGACCGGCGGTACTCGTTGCTGCCGGCGATCTACTGCCGGCACTGCGGTCGATCGGGCTGGTCGGCGATCTCGCCAGAGCGCGATCCCGAGGAACTGATCGGTGATCCGGAGAAGATCTACCGCGCCAGTATCGGACGGGACAAACGCCGGGTACGATCGCTGATCGCCGCAACCGGCGAAGAGATCCAGGGCGGCTCCGGTGAAGGGCTCCTGGTTCTCGAAGCGTCGGGCATCCGGATTCGCCCGTTCAATCCTGCGGTCGATCGGTTAGCCGTGGCCGACGGCGGCGTGGTGGTCCTCGGCGACCTGTACCGGGACCGGGACGCCGAGACCGACCGATGCCCGGCGTGCGGACTCAACGATGGCATTCGGTTCCTCGGCGCGGGCCTGGCGAGTCTCGCCTCGGTCGCTGTGACGCAACTGTTCACGGGCGGCGAACTCGTCGACAACGAGCGCAAGACTCTGCTGTTCAACGATTCGGTGCAGGATGCCGCACACCGGGCGGGCTTCGTCGCTAACCGGTCGTACAAGTTCTCGCTACGGGCCTTGTTGGTCGACCAGTTGGCCCCGGGTGTTCCGGCGCGCCTCAACGACGTCATGGCTGATGTGATCCGGGCGGCCAGCGCCCCGGCGACGCTGGCCGCGGTCGTGCCGCCCGACCTTCACGACGATCCGGGGGTCGACGCGCTGCTTTCCGGCGGCATGGCAGACCGGGACACCTGGCGGCTGATCGGGGAACGGTTGGCGTTCGCCACGGTGATGGAGGTCGGGCTGCGGTCACGGCAGGGCCGGACGCTGGAGTTGACTCGTACCGCCGCCGTCGAGGTCGTGATCGACGATCTACCTAAGGTCGTGGCGCTGTGCCGGGACGTGCTGTTGGACGGTCCACAGCTCACCTTGGACTCGCTGCCCGACGACGCGGTGTTCGTCACCATGGTTCGCGGCTTGCTGGAGCGATTGCGGATCCGGGGCGGTGTCCGGCACACCTGGCTGGAGCCGTACATACACCAAGGCGGTCGCCGCTGGCAGGTGTGGCGTGGTCGGCCGGACGGGATGCCCGCCTTCCCGTTCGGCCAGGCAGCGCCGGCGTTCGCGATGACCGCGCCGAAGGGCCGTAGCGAGTTCGATGTGCTCTCCGCAGCGCACAACTGGTACGAAGACTGGGTGATGCGGTGTCTGGGCCTGTCCCGCGCTGAGGCCGGTCGCTATCTGCAGCAACTGCTGGTCGTGCTGGCGCGGGAAGGGGTGCTGGCGGCACGGACGACCGTCGACAGTTCAACGGTCGTCTACGGTTTGCAGCCGGGGCACATGAACCTGATCCGGCTCAGCGATGCTGATGCTGCCGAGTCCGGAGTGCGCTGCGACTCATGTGCGTGGGAGCAGACCGTACCGCCCGCACGGATATCCGACTGGGTCGGGCAACGGTGCCTGCGGTACCGGTGCGGTGGACATTTCGTCGCAGCGCATGATGCGAATGCGGCTGGTGACTACTACCGGCGTCTCTACCTCGACGGCGGGGTCTTCCGTGTGGTGACCGCCGAGCACACCGGCATGCTCACCCGAGCCCAGCGTGAAAGCGTCGAGGAGGCATTCCGCCGGGAGAAGAGGCGATATGACGACCCGAACGTGCTCGCCTGCACCCCGACACTGGAGCTCGGGATCAACATCGGCGACCTGTCCGCCGTGATTCTCGGCTCGTTGCCTCGCGGCCCGGCCAACTACGTGCAGCGCGCCGGCCGGGCGGGGCGCACCAGCGGCAACTCGCTGGTGCTGACCTTCGTCGGGCGGCGCGAACGGGACCGCTACTACCTGAACGAGCCGCGCGACATGATCGCCGGTCAGATCCGACCGCCCGGCTGCTACCTGTCCGCCGTCGCCATCTTGCGTCGACAGTACCTGGCATATCTGATCGACCTCGCCGCTCGGGACCGACTCACCGATGCCGCACCGATGCCGCGGCGCGCCTCCGCGTTGTTCGGCGACACCGGTTGGCTCAACGATCTGGTGACCACTGCGATCGCCGAAGGCGAGCGCCTGGTCACCGACTTCCTGGATCTCTTTGCCGGAGCCGTGAACGAAAGCGCCGCCGGCGAGTTGAGATCTTTCGCCACTGACGGGATCGCCGCTGCGGTCGCCGAGTTCGTGCTGAGCTGGGAGGACCGCATCGACGGTTTGCGCCAGCGCAAGGATGCCATCAACGCCGCGATGGCCGGCCTCATCGCCTCAGATCCGTCCCAGGCGCGGGAATTGAGAGCGCTGAAGGCCGAGCGAAAGGCGGTCGGTGACCGGCTCGGCGACATCGGCAGCGCGAGTGCGCACGCCACGATGGTCGAATTCGGCTTGCTGCCGAACTACTCGCTGATCGACTCGCGCACCCTCCTGGACGCCACTCTCACCTGGGAGAACTCGACCGAGGACGGAGACCGCCGTTACGGCGGTGAACTGCGCGAATACTCGCGGCCGGCGCGCACCGCGCTGGTCGAATTGGCACCGGGCAACACCTACTACGTCCGCGGATACCGCCACACCATCGACGGCCTGGAGATCGGCCGACCAGATCGGCCGCTGTACGAGCGATGGCGGATCTGCCCGTCCTGCGGCCATGTCCGCACGAGTAACGCCGTGGCCGACACCAGCGCCTGCCTACGCTGCAAGACGCCGGCCATCGCGGACGCCGGCTGCCTGCACTACGTTCTGCGCCCGACCGTCGTACGTTCCCGGGACCGCCGGGAGGAAGCCCGAATTCGAGACGACACCGACGAAAGAACCCAGCGTCGCTACACCACGACCTTCGCGGTGGACATCCCCACCGTCGAGAATCCGTGGAGGCACAAGAAGGTCACCTTCGGTGTCGACTACACCAGGCACGCGAAGATCCGGGAGTTCAACCTGGGTGCGGCCCGTTTCGACCGACCGGCCACCGACGCCTTCGCCGGTTCGTCCGTACGGCTCAATCCCTTTTACGTCTGTATGGATTGTGGAGGGGCCACCGCGGACGGCCCGCCGCCCACGGCTACGAACCTCCCCGGTTCCGATCCCGTTTCCGGTGCCGGCCTCGCGCCGACCGGCAACGTGCCGGGCACCGAACACCACCAGCCCTGGTGTCGGCACCGCCGATCGCCCAACACGGCCAAACACACGCCACTGCTGCTGGTGCACGAGTTGGAGACCGAGGCGCTGCGGATCCTGATCCCCGCCGCGACGGCGCTCGTCGACGAGCGCGTCGTCTCCTTCGCAGCGGCGCTCATGCTGGGCATCACCGTCAAGTACGGCGGTGAGCCCGACCATCTTCGGGTGGTCCGAGCGCCGATGGCCGACCGTGACAGCGACAACGTCCGCCAGTTCCTGGTCGTCTACGACACCCAGCCCTCGGGAACCGGCTACCTGCACCGCCTGTCGGCCGATGAAGAGTTCAAGCAGGTACTGGAGACGGCCGTCGAGGCGATCACGACGTGTGAGTGCAATCGGGAGGGCCGCAAGGCGTGCCACCGCTGCCTGCTGCGGTTCGCCCGCGACGAGGAGTTCCCGCTGATGAGCCGTGACGAGGCGCTGGAGATCCTGCGCCAACTCCTCGACGACTGGCAGATCTCCACCGATGTGGGACCCGCTGACGAGATCTCACTGACACCGCTGGTCGAGAGCGAGCTGGAACGCAAGTTCCTGCACAAGCTCCTCGCATGGGCCGATCAGGACCCGACCGTACGGCTGACCCGGCGCGCCGACACCGACGGCGCGCGTTTCGCCGACCTTCTCCTGGAAGCACCCGACGGCCGCGTGGTGCACTGGCGGATGAAGCTGCAGAACACCATCACCGGCACCCGCCCGGACGTGCACTTCAAACGCCTCGACGCCGCCGCGCAGGAGGTAGCCGTCTACCTCGACGGCTACCAGTACCACGCCAGCCCGCCGCCCGGCGTGAACCGGCTGGCCGACGACACCATCAAACGCACCAGGCTTCGCGCTCACGATCTACACGTCTTCGCCTTGACCTGGGACGACGTCCAGTCCTGGCGCAACACCGACGTCCGTCACGACCCGGTATGGCCGCCGTACCAGGGCCTCGCTCAACAGGCTGCCCGCGACCTGTATCGCCAGCGGACCGGCAACGACCCGCAGCAACTCAACGATCTCGTCTGGGGCAACCCGATCCACCTGCTCCTGCAATTCCTGCGTGACCCGGACCGCGACCTGTGGCGCTTCCGCGCCGAAGCAACCCTGGCCGGCCTGCTCCGTCAGCCCGACAACGAGCGCGTCACCACCGACTCCACCGGTGTGACGGCCAGAGTCAACGCAGCAGTCCACGGCCAGCCGTTGCCCGCTGCGGTTGCTGGCGGCCGAATCGTCATTGCCCGTGCCAGCGACGCCAACGGCTGCCCGCTCGTGCTGATCCTCGACCAACGGGCCGATCCCCGGCGTCCGGTCTGGTCCGCTTTCACGGTCGTCGACGACCGCCCGGCCACGTTGAGCGCGGACGCGCAGCACAAGCGCCGGTGGGCGGCCTGGCTCTGGTGGGGCAACATCATCCAGTTCCTCGCCGATGGCGACGGCGACGCCGCACAACTGGCGAAGAGCATCCTCGGCACGTTCGACCCGACGCTGCTGTACGCGGCCGAAGGCACCGGTTTCATCGCAGCACACCGTCCCGAGCTGCTGGACGACGAGACCGCTACCTGGCTCGGCCGCAGCGCCGAACCAACGTCCGCCGCAACCGCATCCAGCGACGAACCCGACTCAGCCTGGCAGCGTGTCATCGAGTTGGCTGACCTGGAGGAATCCGGTGTCGAAAGCCTGCTGCGCGGCCTGATCCAACGGCACGTCCCGGCACCCGTCGGTGGATACGAACTCAACGATGCCGGGTGGCAGGCTGACTTCGCCTGGCCCAGGCTGCGAATCGCCGTCGTCCAGCGGCTGCACGGCCCGGCGGCGGAAATCGAGGAGCAGGACCGCGACGCCGCCTTCGCCGCCGAAGGATGGCATGCCCGCCCGGCGAAAGAGTGGGATGTCGACGAGCTCGCCGCCCTGGTCAACGGAGGAGAAGAATGACCGCAACCAGTCGAGGCCCGGTCATCCTGCAGATCCTGGATCGAGCCGACAAGGAGATCCTGGCTCTGTCCCGGGCCGATGCCGGCGCGGTCTACAACTTTCAGAGCAAGTTTCGGCAGAACCCGAATGCGCGTGGCTTCTGGCTCAAGCAGCTCAAGGGCTCACGGCTGTACTCCGCCCGAGTCACCGACGCCTACCGGGCCATCCTGCTCAACGTCGGCGACCAGCACTTCCTGCTCGTGTCCGTCCGGCACCGCAGCGACGTCTATGACGATCTCGACCGGTACTCGTACCAGATCAACCGGGTCACCGGAGGAATCGAGGTCATCGACCTCGCCGCAGTCGGGAACAGCATCGTCGGCCGTCTCCTGCCCGCTGACGACCCGACGGCCGTTCCTCCCAAGACCGCAGAGATTCCCACGCTTTTCGATTCGCACACCGACCAACAACTCACCGACCTCGGCGTGGCAGAACCCCTGCTCCCCAGCATCCGCCGGCTGCTCACCGACGACGACCTGCTCCGCTTCGTCGACTGTGTTCCGGCGCTGACGGCCGATGTCCTCCTCGCCCTGAACGATGGCAAGACGTTCGACGAGGTGCTGGATCTCGTCACCACCCCGGTCAAGGCCGACGAACCCGTCGACACCGAGGACTGGGCGGCCGCCTCGGCGAGCCCCGCCACCCAGGTCACCACCGACGACTCCGCGCTACAGGCGATCCTGGCCGAATCCTTCGCCCGCTGGCAGGTCTTCCTGCACCCCACCCAACGTAAGGTTGTCGACCATCCCTACCCGGGATCGGCCCGGGTCAGCGGTGGCCCCGGCACCGGCAAGACCATCGTCGCCCTGCACCGCGTCAGGTACCTCGCCGAACGTCTCAAAGCCGGCAAGGACAAGCCCATCCTGCTGACCACCTTCAACCGCAACCTCGCCGCCGATCTCCGATCCCGTCTGCTCGACCTAGCCGGCGCCGAACTCAGCGCCCGCGTCGACATCGTGAACATCGACAAACTCGCGAACCGCATCGTCAACGAGGCCGGCACCGACACCAAACGCCGCGTCATCAACGAGGCCGAGGCCCTGAAACGCTGGAACGCCTTCCTCCTCGAACTCGGTGAGCGTCGCTTCGACGCCGAATTCCTCAACGCGGAGTGGGCACACGTCGTCCTCGGCCAAGCCGCGACCACCCGCGACGAATACTTCCGCGCGCGACGTGTCGGCCGCGGCAAATCGATCACCCGAGAACAGCGGGACGCCATCTGGCAACTCACCGAGCGCTTCACCAAGCAACTCGACAGCGAAGGCATCTGGACCTGGCGCCAGATCGCCGCCCGCGCCGCCCGCCTCGAACTCGACCGGGAAACCCGCATCCTCGAAGCCAACAACGACGAGTCCTCAGCGACCGGGCAGACCCTGCGCTACCGCTACCAGCACATCGTCGTGGACGAGGCCCAGGACCTCAGCCCCACCCACTGGCGACTACTACGCGCCATGACCCCCGTCGGCCCCGACGACATGTTCATCGTCGGCGACACCCACCAACGCCTCTACGATAACCAGGTCGCGCTTTCCACCGTCGGCATCAACATCCGGGGCCGCAGGTCCTCCAGGCTCACGATCAGCTACCGCACCACCCGGGAGATCCTGAAAGCCGCGACCCAACTGCTCACCGGGGAGACCTACGACGACCTGGACGGTGGCACCGACACCCTCAACGGCTACCGCTCCCTGCTCCACGGGGCGCCGCCGATCTTCCGGGGAGCGCCGACCTGGGGCCAGGAACGCGGCTTGATCATCGGGCAGCTCCGAGCCTGGACCAACACGTCCGACGGGTCCGCCGCTGTCTGCGTCCCGACCAAGGAGTATGTCGCCGAGGTGATTCAGTGGCTCACCGACGACGGCATCCAAGCCGTGGAGATCGGCCCGGACGGCCCGGCACGACCAGACGGCGTCCACGTGGGCACCATGCACCGCTTCAAAGGCCTCGAATACCAGCGCGTCATCATCGCCGGTGCCAGCGATGGCCTCGTCCCACGGCGTGCGATCGACCGGTTCCGGGACACCGACGCCAAGCGCTACCAGCAGGAACGCGCCCGGGACCGCTCACGCCTGTTCGTCGCAGCCACCCGTGCCCGCGATGACCTCGCGGTCTTCTGGCATGGAAACCGCAGCCCTTTCATCTCGGCGTCCCTGGCGGGGCTGACGGTAAGCTCTGATGATCAATCCTCCACTATGGAATTACGGCATTGACACGTGGTGGCGGGCATCGATACGTTCGATGGCTGCTCACCAGATGATTGCCAGGGGGAACGCTCGGTGGCTCTTGATAGTCCGAAGTTGCAGACGGTGTTGGCGGATATCGGGTCGGGATTGCTTCAGCTTCCGGACTTCCAGCGTGAGTGGAAGTGGGACGACCAGCGCATCCGGGAGTTGATCGCGACGGTCACCCTCGACTATCCGCTCGGCGTCGTCATGACTCTCGAAACCGGTGGCAAGAAGCCGTTCCGGCCGCGCACGCTCACCGGTGCGGAGTCCGGCCGGTCCACCGCGCCTGACCTCTTGCTGCTGG